>NZ_JBIAQV010000003.1:0-455808 GCF_042889305.1 Streptomyces sp. NPDC002619
CGTCCTCGCCCCGCTCGTTCCTCGCGGGGCTCCGGGCGCTCCAACTGGACCCCTCCCAGGCGGCGGTCCCACAGATACACCGCGAGGAAGCCCTCGCAAGGAAAACGCCCCGGCATCCCATCGAGAGGCCGCAGGCGGTGGCCGTTTACGCCCCTTGACAGGCCCGGCCCTCATGGGTGCGGTTCTGTGCGTGCGCATTGTGTGCGGTGTGGGCGTTACGGGCGACACCTTGACGCTGGAATGCTCGTGACGCTCATTTGACGCTCGTTCTGATGGAGTGTCAGGCGCGTTGTGCCGTTGGTCAGGTGGTCTGTTGGCTAAGCCGGCTACGCAGGATGCCCGAGAATTTCGTGGTGCCAAGCGGTCATGCTCAGCCACATGTGTGGAGCACCCAGCTGATTCTTCGTCTGCTGGTGGTACACGCCAGACGTCCGTCTGACCAGCGCGAACAGTGCTGTGCGAGCCATGGAGTCTCGAGTTGGCCCGTGGCTGGTCCGGGCGCGGTGGGGGGACTTCGAGATCGAGGCTGACACGCCGTACGAGCGGCTGCTGGCGGTTGGGCGCCCCCCTCACCGTGGCGGCGATCGCCAGACGGTGGGGTTTTGTGAGCCGCAGCCACTTCAGCCGGGTCTTCCGCACGGCCTGTGGCATGTCTCCCCGCGAGTGGCAGGCCGCGCGGGGGAACCAGTAGCGCGCAGTTGGAGCCGGCCGTGGCCCGGAGAGTCGGTCGTCGAGCCGGGCGACGGCGGCGCCCTGGTCGGCCGGCAGCGAGGCGCAGCGGTTGAGGAGGGCTCGGCCGAGGCTGGGCAGGAGGACCGGTTTGTAGGACTGCTCCAACTCGTCTCCGCCACGGCGCGGGTCGCCCCCGCACTCGCGCGTCGCCGGTGATGGCCGGGTGTGAAGCCGAGCGTTCAAGCTCGAGAGCGCATTGGTCGTCAAGGTGGATGATCCAAGGGGCGAACGTCGGTTACAGGCGTCCGGCCTGGGCGAGGGCAAGTAGGTCGTTCGCGGCTTCCTCGGAGCGGATCCGGATGGCGGCCGGGTCGGGGACCGGTCCGCCGAGCAGGGCGGTGTCCACGATCTCCGCCTGGAGGAGGGCGGAGAAGACGTGCGCGGCCCGCGTGGGGTCGCTGACCCTGGAGCGCAGTTCCGCCGGCCAGTGGGAGAGATGCCGCGTGAACAGGGCTATGCGGTCTCCGAGAATCTCCTGCTGGTAGCGGCGGCCGAGCTCGGGGAAGCGCTGCGCGTCCCGGGTCACCACCCTGAACAGCGCCAACTGCTGCTCGGACAGGATGTGTTGGAGGAGTTCGCAGCCCGCTTCCGTCAGGCCTTCCAGGGGCGGCAGGTTCAGCCACTCCGGGTCCGCGGTCTGCGCGGAGGTGTCGCAGGCCTCCTGGATGACGGCGACGAAGAGATCGTCCTTGCTGTCGAAGTGCCGGTACAGGGTGGTGATGGACACGCCTGCGCTTGCGGCGATGCGGTTGACCGAGCTTCCGCCGTACCCCTCTTCGAGGAAGGCCGCGAGGGCGGCGTTGATGATCGCCTCGCGCTTGCGCGCCATCAGGCGCGCTTTGGGGTCGTTCTCAGCCCAGGTACGCACGCTTCTTCCTCCGGTCTCGCGTCGGCTTGACAGAGCATACGACAGCGATGACTATCGTGTCATACGAAAGTGATTGCTTTCGTGTGAGGTCAAGGAGAGACAGATGCGGAACACAGACACCCCGCGGGTGCTGGTCCTCGGGGCCACAGGCCGTACCGGAGCGGCGGTCGTGAAGACTCTGGAGGCGACACCCGGCCAAGTGGTCCCGGTGCGCGCTTCACGCAGCAAGGCCACCGTCGAGCAGTGGATCAAGGAGGGGAAGGAAGCGGTCCGCATCGATCTCGATGACCCCGACACCTTCCCCGGCGCGTTGGAGGGCATCGACCGGGTATTCCTGATGACTGGCTACACCTCGGCGATGAACCAGCAGACGAAGACCCTGGTGGACGCCGCGGAGGACGCCGGCGTCAGCTTCCTGGTGCATCTGGGCGTGTTCAGCGACGGGCGCTCCACCGACCCGCACTTCGCGTGGCACGAACTGGTGGAGCGCTACATCGCCGGCTCCAAGCTGGCCTGGGCGAGTGTGCATCCGCATGTGTTCATGGAGAACCTGCTGGGCATCAACCGGCTGCGCGACGGCCAGATGGTGTGGCCGATGGGAGACAAGCAGGTCGGCTGGATCGCAGGCGACGACATCGCGGCGGTCGTGGCCAAGATTCTGGCCGAAGGCCCCGAGACGCACGCGGGCAAGGACTACTACCTGTCCGCCGATCTCCTCAACGGCACCGAGGTGGCCGAGGTCCTGTCCACCGCCCTTGGGCGGGAGATTCCCGCGCTGGTCCTGACCCCGGACGATCTGCAGCGCATGATCGACGCCGGGCTGGACGTCGCGCCCGCCAACATGGACACCGCGTACGCGGCCAGCACGCTGATCTGGGCGGGACAGACCTACGAGGGCCGCTTCGACTACTCCGCGGTCACCACGAGCACGGTCCAGGACCTGCTCGGCCGAGAGCCCATCCATCTCGGCTCGTGGGCCACCGCACACCGTCAGGAACTGCTCGACCAGCTCTCCTCATAGTTGCCGCAGCGCGGGCCCGATGAAGCTGCGAGCGCACGCGGTTGATCCTCGCCGACTCCTACTCGGAGTCGAGGAAGAGCTTGGCGTGCTTGACGAACAGCTCGGGATACTGGTGATGAGCCCCATGGTTGGCGTCGGGGTAGAGGATGAGCTGGGCGTTCGGGGCGTGCTGCTGCAGCAGGTAGGAGCAATCGGTCGGGATCGACCGCGTCATCGAGCACGCCGGAGTCGCCAAGGCCACGCTGACGCGTAAATACCAACCGCTGCAGGCAAAACCGCAGGTAGCTGACCTCGCCTCCTGTGCTGCCACCCCGCGGCACGGTGTTGATCAAGGGCTACGGGGCGTTCGATGTGCCCATTTACCCGCCCCACGGCGGGTGGCGAAGCCGCCCTGGGTCGCTGACCTGCGGCGGAGTACGTCAGAGGGTGCCAGCGGCACAGAGTGTGTCGGAGGTGTGTCGGATGCCCCGGAAGCCTCCCCGCGAGGTCGGTGGGTTCGCCTCAGGTATGCGCCGATCGGGGGCCGGATGCGTATGGGAGGTCTTGTTCAGCCCAGACGACCTTGCCGCCCGATATCGAGCGGGAGCCCCACCTGCGGGACAGCTTGGTGACGAGGAAGAGGCCGCGACCGTTCTCGTCCGTGGTGCGTGCGCGACACGGTCGCGGTGCGAACGCGTCGGTGTCGGACACTTCGCAGGTCAGGACCTGGTGCCGGATGAGCCGCAGCCCGATCTGTCCGGTGCCGTGGCGGATGGCGTTGGTGACGAGTTCGCTGACGATCAGTTTCGTGGCGTCCTGAAGATCTTCCAGGCCCCATTCTGTCAGTTGTCGTGCTGCAAGGGTGCGGGCGGTGCGGACGGCGGACTGGTCATCGCGGAGCGTCCAGGAAGCTACCTGGCTCGGGCTGAGGGAGCGGGTGCGGACGAGGAGGAGTGTGACGTCGTCGCACGGCGCCTGGTCGGGAAGGGTCTGCGTTGCGATGTCGCAGAGGTCCTCGAGGGTTCGGCCCGGTTGTGCGAGGGCGGTGCCCAGCCGGTGCATCCCCTCTTCGATGTCGTGGTCGCGAGTCTCGATCAGGCCGTCGGTGTACAAGGCGAGGACGCTTCCCTCGGCCAGTTCCAGTTCCACGGACTCGAAGATGTCCCGCACGCCGATACCCAGGGGGGCGCCGGTGGGAAGGTCGGGGTACGTGACCCGGCCCTGCGGGTCGATGATCGCGGGCGGGGGATGCCCGGCCGCCGCCATGGTGCACCGGCGGGTGGCCGGGTCGTAGACGGCGTACAGGCAGGTGGCGCCCGTCACGGCCGGAATCTGGTCCGGGACATCGCACTCTTCCTCGCCCAGTCGTTGGACCGTGTCGTCGAGGTGGGCCAGCAGTTCGTCGGGGGGCAGTTCCATGTCGGCGAGGGTGTGGACGGCGGTGCGGAGCCTGCCCATGGTCGCGGCGGCGTTGAGGCCGTGCCCGACCACGTCGCCGACGACGAGCGCCACCCGTGCGCCGGAGAGCGGGATAACGTCGAACCAGTCGCCGCCGACACCGTGGTCCACGTCCGCGGGCAGGTAGCGCGACGCCACCTCGACCGCCGTGCCACCCGTCAAATGGCGGGGCAGCAGATTGCGTTGCAGCGTGAGGGCGGCGGTGTGCTGGAGAGCGTACCGACGGGCGTTGTCCAACGCCTGCGCGGCGCGGCCGACGAGCTCTTCGGCCAGGAGCAGATCGGTCTCATGGAACGGCACGGGATCCGTTGTGCGGACGAACAGTGCCACGCCCAGCAGGGCGCGCCGTGCACGGATCGGCACGATCATGATCGAGTGCATGCCGTTTTCGCGGACCCTGTGCGCCAGTTCCGGGACCTTGTCGACCCATGTGCCCGAAGCGGTGTCAAGGACCGGCTCCAGTCGGGACTTCCCGGCACGCAGCACGGCGGTAAAGGGTGAGGCGGGAGGCACGTTGACCGGCTCGCCGCGCACCCATGGGGATTCCGGCACACCTTGGTGGATCGAGGCCAGACCCGCCCGCCGGAAAGCGGGGAGGCGCTCGCCCGTCGCGCTGATGCGTACCGGGGGCCCCTCCCCGAACGAGATCGACTGCTCAAGGTCCACGGCGACGTAGTCGGCGAGCAGAGGCACGGCAAGGTCGGCCAGTTCCTGGCTGGCCTGCATCACATCCAGGGTGCTGCCCAGACGCGTACTGGCCTGGCTGAGGACGGCGAGGCGCTCACGCGCCTGCCAGCTCGCGGTGACGTCGGCGCCGATGACGCACACCCCCAGCGATTCGCCGTCGGCGCCCTGTAGGCACTGGAATGAAGCCGCGAACTGGTGCTCCGGGCCCTGGCTCGTCGGCAGCCACGTCCGGTACTCGTGGATCTTGGTCGCACCGTTTTGGAGGACCTGCCGCATTACCGCCTCGATTGTTTCGGCATTGGCACCGGGCAGTACCTCGGTGAATCGACGTCCGAGACGTCGGTCACGGGGAAGGCCGTCGTGGCTCTCGGCAACGTCGTTTACGTAGGTGGACCGCAGTTGCCGGTCACGAATGCAGACACCGATCGGCGCGAGGGCGAGAAGCGGCCCCCGGACCGATCTGTCTGTCGCGTCCCCGGACTGCGGAACGGTGTCGGTCACGGACGCGAGCCATCGCGCTGTCGCGTCCTGACCGCGCAACATCGTGATCCGTACGCTGACGTCGAGTACGCGACCGTCCCGGTGGCGCACCACTGTCGCCCCTGACCAGCCGTTTTCGGCACGACACTGCTCGACGAACGCCGATGTCGTCGTCGCTTCCTTGAAGGATGGCAGCACGAGTGCGGCGGACCGGCCCACGACGTCACCGGCGGAGTATCCGACGAGCCGTTCGGCGGTGTGTGTCCATGCGGCGACCGTCCCCTGCTCGTCGAGCAGCGCGATTGCCGTGTCGGATATATCAGATGCGGTCAACTGCTTACCCAGTGTCACTGCGTCGAGGGTGGCTATGGTCATCGAGTGCTCTCCTCGGGAGTCTGGGAAAGACAGCGGTATAGGGCTCGAATGATGTGCCCTTTTTACCGAATGACCGGATAGTGATCGGTTTTGTGACAGCGCTGCAGCCGTGACTGATACCGCTCCCGTCATTCAGGTCGTCGTCGAGTTGCCAGCCAGGTGAGCTCCAAGTCGCCGGCTGAACGTCCCACCTCCGGGCGACCTTTGCGCGCACCTCGAACTGCAGTTCGTCGCAGGTAGGGGAAGCTCCGCATCCTGGCTCCTGATCTGCGGTTCTGTGCGTGCGCATTGTGTGCGGTGTGGGCGTTACGGGCGACACCTTGACGCTCGTGACGCTCATTCTGATGGGGTGTCAGCTGCTTCGAGGGGCAGTCTGGTTGTCCGCTCTGAAGGGCACGCCTTGGGCGCGACGCCGCTGAGCTGTCTGGCCTGTCGTCGTGGCCGCCGGCTGACACGTCAGCCGGCGGCCGTGCCGGGGCGCGCCTGGCGGAGGCAGCGCTCAAGGCGTCGTAGAAACCCGTCGAACGGCTCGTCATCGGGCCAGGTCTGATAGGCCGTGTCGATGGCGGCCAGTGCGAGGTTCAGCTGCAGCGTCGCGGTCAGCTCGTCGGAGTCGGCGGTCCGGGACGCCACCCACTGCCTCAGTTCGGTGAAGAACCGCTCGCCGAAGTTCTGGCCCGACTGGGCGAGGACGGGCGACTGCGCCTTGAGGCGGCGCTGCAGCGCCATGCGGTCCCGCAGACTCTCGACGAACCCGGTCAGGATGGCGGTCAGCGAATCCCACAGCGACTCGTCCGCGGGGCGGTCGTCCATCAGGGCCCGCCAGTTGCCCCGCTCCTCGGGGTCCTGGTCGAAGACCACGGCCTCCTTGCCGGCGAAGTAGTTGAAGAAGGTGGCGCGGGAGACGTTCGCCGCGGCCGCGATCTGCTCGACGGTCGTGGCCTCGTAGCCCTGCTCGTCGAACAGTCGCAGGGCGGCGGTCCGGATGGCGCGCCAGGTCGCGAGCTTCTTGCGCTCCCGCAGGTTCATGGCTCCTCTTTCTCGCTTTCTCTCGGTGTTGTCATCCTACGTACCGAATCCTGGACGGATGTATTTTTGGACTCGTCTAAGTTTTGGGTTACAGTGAAATCGGCCCGGAGATCTGTTCCCGAAGGCCGTTCCCGAAGGAGTCATCATGAGCAAGGTCTGGTTCATCACCGGTACGTCCCGCGGCCTCGGCCGCTCGTTCGCCGAGTCCGCCCTGGAACGCGGGGACAAGGTCGCGGCGAGTGCCAGGAACATGGCCGCGCTGGACGATCTCGTCACCAAGTACGGTGACGACGCGGTTCTGCCCCTGGCGCTGGACGTCACCGACAAGTCGGCCGTCGCCGCCGCGGTGGCCGCCGCGCACGAAAAGTTCGGCCGCCTCGATGTGGTGGTCAACAACGCCGGCTACGGTCTGTTCGGCATGGTCGAGGAGATCACCGAGCAGCAGCTGCGCGACCAGATGGAGACGAACCTCTTCGGCGCGTTCTGGGTCACCCAGGCCGTCCTGCCGATCATGCGCGCCCAGGGCAGCGGCCACATCGTGCAGATCTCGTCCGTCGGCGGCGTCGCCGCGTTCCCCTCGCTCGGCGCATATCACGCGTCCAAGTGGGCGCTCGAGGGCTTCAGCGAGGCCCTCGCCCATGAGGTCGCCGGCGCGGGGATCAAGGTCACCGTGGTCGAGCCGGGCGGGTTCAGCACCGACTGGGGCGGCTCCTCCGGCGTGCGGGCCGAGCCGAACCCCGCCTACGACCAGGTCCGTGAGGCCATCGCGGCCCGCTTCGGCGAGGCCCGCTACGCCGACCCTGCCGACGCCGGCACCGCCCTGCTGCAGATCGTCGACGCCGAGAACCCGCCGCTGCGGGTGCTGTTCGGCACGGAACCCATCGAGATCCTCGAACCCCTCTACGCCCAGCGCCTGCAGACATGGGCCGACTGGCAGCACGTGTCCCAGGTCGCGCAGGGCTGATCAGGCGCGCCGCGCCCGGCCACGTACGACAAGCGGCCGCCTCTGTCCAGTCAGGTACGTATCTCCCCCAGCCCCCCACCCTTCCCCATGGAGACGGCGCCCATCGGCAGCAGCATCAGGCCCGCCTGCACGGTGGACAGCCCGTAGGCGGCCTCCATCCACTGCGTCATCCCGTACATCACGGAGTAGACGCCCAGGAGCGTGAGCGCCTGGCGCAGATAGGTGCGGGTGAGGGCGCCGTTCGCGCTGAGCGCACGGAAGTCGAAGAACGGCGCCGTCGTGCGCAGCTCCCACCAGGCGGTGGGCGCGGCGGCCAGGACGAAGACGGCGAGTGCGGTCCAGCGGACCTGCGGGAGGCTCATCAGGAAGATGACCAGCGTGGTCATCGACGTGGCGAAGCCGAGGATGCCAGGCAGGTCGATCCGGGCGGCGACCTGGCGGAAACCGCTGTGCTCGCGGTCGAACGGGGGACCCTTGGGCAGCCAGCGCAGGGCCATGACCAGCGCGATCAACGTGACCGGGTTGTTGATCAAGAAGGCCCAGCGCCAGCCCGCGACGCCGACCAGGAGTCCGCCGATCGGCGGGCCGACCGCGGTGGTGGCCATGCCCGCGATCGCGATGCCGCCGAGCACCCCGCCGGGCGGGGTGTCGAGCCCGGCGTCCTCGGCACGGCGCCGGATCAGCACCATCGCGCAGGGGAAGGCGGCCGAGGTGCCGATGCCGATCAGGACCCGGGCGACGGTCAGCATCACCAAGTTCTGGCCGAGGCCGCCGACCACGCCGCCGAGCAGCACCAGGACGATGCCGGACAGGAAAATCCGGCGCGGGCCGAACACCTCCGCCAGCTTGCCCGCCGTGGGCTGCACGACGGCGCTGGCCAGGTACAGCGCGGACACCAGTACGGCGGTGGCGCCCACCGACACACCGAGCTCGGTGGCGATCGGCACCATGGCCGTCGCGATGATGGAACTGTTGACGGGGTTGAGCGCGGAGCCCACATAGAGCGGGGTGGTGAACGTCGGCGCGAAGGGCTCGCGCGAGCCGCCGCCTTTCCGACCGCCGGTCCAGGAGGTGTTGGTCCGGGAGGTACGAGTGCTCATATGGCGCCGTCGCTCAGGTCGGCCGCGGCCAGCCGCTCCAGCAACTCGATGGTCTTCTCCACGTCCTTGAGCTTGTCCTGCGCGACGAACTGGTCGATGGCGCGCGCCAGGAAGGAGTCGCGGCCCGCGAGCAGCTGGTCGATCATCTCGGTAGCGGACGGATAGGCGCTCATCAGCTTCCTGCAAGGAACAGCGCCGGATTGTCCAGCGGCGCTTCGTCGAGGTGCTCGCCGAGAAGGGAAAACTCGCCGAGGGCCTCGACACCGACCGCGCGGTCGACATCTGCTACGCCCTGCTCGGCCCCGAGGTGTACCACCTGTTCGTCGCCGAACGCGACTGGTCCCCCGAGGTGTGGGAGAGCTGGGTCCACCAGGGCCTGTGCAGCCACCTCCTGGCGGGGCGCTGAGCCGTCGCCTCGTCCGCCGCGGCGCCCACCATGACGTGAGGAAGTGTGTCCACAACCACCCAGACCCGCACCGACACCGGGGGAACATCACCTACAGCCGTGCCGATGGCCCCGGCTCGAACACCGACACGGGGTGGAGCCTGAAGGTCTTCGAGCAGTCCTCCGGTCGCTCCGGTCGTGACGGCCGGTCCGCTGTGGCAGCCTCGTGGTATGACTCCGGCGAACACGACGGGCGTCGGCGGCGCCACTGTGTACTACGGAAACCTCGACAGCCTCCACACGCTCCGGGTCTTCCTCGAACTGCGCGACCGGGCCAGTCACCGCATGGCGGAGAGCCTTCTCGCAACCTTCCGGCAGGCCGCCGACGACAACCGGTGGGTCCTCAGGTTCCACTTCGCGGCGACCCTGGACGACACGGTCGGCGGCAGCGGCTCGCAGCGCGCTCTGAGCGCCCTCGGCGCGGCCAGCGACGCGGGACAGCGGCAGTTCATCGAGTACCTGGCCGTGCTGTTCGCGGCGCAGCCGTACCCGCCCGGACTCGACCGCTTCGCCGACACCTCGGTGCTGCTGTCGCTGGCGAGCGAGGTCGAGGGACTGAGGTCCGCCGACTTCGACCGCAAGGTCACCGACGACACCTATCTGACCTGGGCCGGAGAAACGGTCGGCGGCTTCGCCTCCTACGGTGTCGTGGGAACACCGGTCGTCTGGTACGACGACGAAGTGATCCCGGTGGTGAAGGCCGAGGACGGGCCCGCCGTCACGCCGCAGGAATTCCTGGCCCAGCTCCCGAAGTGAGTGCCCGGTTCAGTCCCCGCCCCCGTGGAACCGGGCGAGCAGCAGATAGGCGCGTTCCTCGGTGGCCGCCAGCAGCGGCGGGTCGATGCCGGCCGGCCACAGCTCACCCGCCGCGGCGTCGTCGGCCTCGCGCAGTTCCACGACCGCCAGCGCCAGCTGCACCTGGACGAACGCGGGCGGCGGCTCGTCGAGCCCGGTCAGTGCCCGTTCGGTCCGCTCGACTGCCGCCAGGCACGCGGCCAGCGCCCGCTCCACCCGGACCGCGGCCCGGTCGTGGACCACGAGCAGCGCGCACAGCAGCGCCACGGCGATCCCCACGACGCTGCCCAGCACCCGGTCGAGGACCAGCTCGCCGGGCGGCGCGGGTGCCGCCAGGTCGCTCAGCAGCAGCGCCATCGGCGTGAGGAAGACGACGCCCAGGGCGTAGTTGCGGGCCACGACGTACTCCAGCAGGAACTCCAGGACCACGATCAGCAGCGCGAGCGCCACGGGTGGCAGGTGCGCGGCCAGGGCCGCGAACGCGAGCAGCAGCCCGACGACCGTGCCCAGGGTCCGCTGGGCGGCACGCTGGGCCGTGGTGCGCAGGCTGACCGAGTGCAGCACGGCGGCCGCGGTGATCGCTGCCCAGTAGCCGCGCTCCAGATGGAGGAGGGCGGCGACCCCGCCGGCCACGCCGGTGCCGAGCGCCATCCGCAGGGCGGGCACGGCCAGGACGGCGATGTGCTCCCGGCCCCCGATCCGTCCCCTCAGCAGTTCGGTGGCGCGCCGGGCGGCGGGCCCTTCCTGCACCGCGGTCGTCGTCGCCGGGCGCCGGACCGTACCCCCGCCCTGGGAGGACAGCTCGGTCAGCAGCAGCGGATCCCGGAGCCGCCGGTCGGTCAGCAGACGGGCCTGCCGGCGCAGCAGCAGAGCCGTGGCGGCCGGGTCGGCGGGGGAGTGCCGGGCCGAGCCGATGAGCAGCGTCCAGGACAGATCGGTCAGTCGTACGAAGACGGCGTCGCGGCCGGGGTCGGTCCGCGCGGTGTCGGCCGGTGGTGCGACACCGAGGCACTGGTAGGCGTGGAGGACGGCGACGGTCGTCCGGTGCCGGGTGCCCTGCGGTACGTCCCCGGACGCGTCCAGCAACTCGGCGAGTTTGCGCAGCGCCGTGGCCACCGCCAGCCGCTCGGGCCGGTCCGGATGCACCAGCCGGCCCGACACGCCCAGCAACCATGCAAGGGTCGCGCCGACCGCGGCGAACGCGGTGTACGGGAGCACGTCGGCGCGCGTGGTCTCGTTGTTGGCGGCCACCGCGAACGAGAACAGCAGCAACACCGCACCCAGCCCGCTCAGCCGCGCGGCGTCACAGACGAACTTCGCGCCGCCCGCGACGAGGGCCGTGGCCGCGATCACCACGGCGACACCAGCGCCACCGGCCCCCGGCCGCGCCCACACGGCGAGGGCCGCACCACAGCCCACCAGCGCCGTCATGGCCACAGCCACGACGGCGAGGACACGGGCCCGGCGCGCATACGGCAGATTGCGGCCGAACGTGGTCGTGAAGGAGCCCAGCATGGCGTAGACCGCGAGGTCGGGGTGGCCCGCGAGAGTGATCGGCACCGCGACCAGCCCCATCGCCAGGGCGGCCCGCAGGGCGAACACGACCGCACCGTCCACCTCGTGCAGCGTCAGCGCACCGCGCGGCGACAGCACGCGCCGCACACCGGCGAGCGCAGGCCGCGGGCCCTGCCGGGGCCGAAGAAGGACGAAGCGGCGGAAGAACTGCATGTTCGGTGTATATCCCCTGCTGTCGATGACGGCCGCCAGGCTGATCCGCGTCGGCGCGACTACCGTTTGGGTGCATGACGACCTGGCTATCCCTGGACGCCGGGCCCCGCCTGGCCGGCGCGGTGCTCCTCGGCGGCGTGGTGGGCATGGCCGTGTGGCTGGCGACCGACGTGGCGCTGGGTGTCCTGGCCGGTATCGCCGTGACGCAACTGGCCTTCGTCGTGGCGGGCTGGATGGTGCTGTGGCCGATGGACGCGGCGGCCACCCGGAGCAACGCCCGGCGGGAGGACTTCCGGCCCCTCGCCGAGGAACTCGTGGTCGTCGCGGTGGCCCTGTGCGGACTGGTCGCCATCGTGCTGCTGCTCGTGCGCGGCCGATCCGACCCCGGCCACGCGGTCGCCGCGACCGCGCTGTGCGGCGTCTTCCTGGCCTGGGCCGCGCTGCACCTGATGTACGCCACCCGCTACGCCTACGTGTACTACGAGTCCGCCACCGGGATCGACTTCAACTCCGACCAGCCGCCCGCGTACCGGGACTTCTTCTACTTCAGCTACAACCTCGGCATGACGTACCAGGTGTCCGACACCAATGTGTCGAGTACGACGATCCGCGCGATCGTGCTGCGGCACACCCTGCTGTCGTACGCCTTCGGCACGAGCATTCTCGCCACGGCCATCAACCTCGTCGTGGGACTCGTCAGCGGCTGAGGGCATCTCGTTCCTGCTCATACGGGGAGTTCGAGGACCTCCACCACGGTGCCCGCCGGGACGCCGCCGGGCGGGACGACGGCGAAGCCGTCCGCGAGCGCCAGGCCGCGCAGCATCGCCGGACCGTCGAACGGCAGCGGCACCATCTCGGACCCGGTGTGCCGCACCGGCAGCAGACGGGTGTCGCGCGCATGGCCCGGCAGGCCGGCCGCTACGCGCCTGAGCATGGGCTCCGGATCGGTGTGCCCGCCCAGGCGCCGCAACAGAGGGACGGCCAGAGTCACCATCCCGGCGGCCGCGGCCAGCGGATTGCCGGGCAGCCCGACGAGATGGCGGGCGCGGCCGTCGGCGGCGGGCGGCAGTTCGGCGAGCAGCATGGGGTGGCCGGGCCGTACGGCCACGGAGTCGACCGGCAGGGCGGCGCCCAGCCCGCCGAGGACGTCGTGCAGGAAGTCCACAGGACCGGCGGCGGTGCTGCCGGTGGTGATGACGACGTCGGCGGGGGAGCGCTCGACGGCCTCCCGCAGCAGGCCGGCGTCGTCCCCGACCATGCGGACCCCGATCGGCTCCGCGCCGCAGGCACCCAGCCAGGGCGTGAGCAGCGGACCGAGCGCGTCCCGGACCCGCCCGCCCTGCGGCACACCGTGCCGTAGCAACTCGTCGCCGAGGAGCAGGAGTTCGACGCGGGGCCGGCGGTGCACCGACAGCCGGTCGTACCCGGCAGCGGCGGCAAGACCCAGCACGGCCGGGGTCACGGTGGTGCCGACCGGAAGCAGCGGCTCACCGGCCCGGCACTCCTGACCGCGCGGCCGGATGTCCCGGCCGACGGGCAGCACATCGGGCGGGGTGTGCCAGATGCACTCGCCGTCGCTCTCCGCACGCTCCCGGCGCAGTACGGCGGTGGCCCCCTGCGGCAGTCGGGCGCCGGTGGCGATGGGCACGGCCGTGCCCTGCCGCAGCGGCTCCGGATCGGTCCCGGCCAGGACGACGCCACCGTACGACCGCCACGGTCCCGGACCGGCCACGGCCCAGCCGTCCATCGCCGAGGTGTCGAACGGCGGCAGATCGCACAGCGCGTCGAGTGGTGCGGCGAGGGCGTGCCCGAGGGCGTCACCGGCCGCAAGGCCGATGGAGCCGAGCGGCGCCCCGGCACTGCGCCGCGCCAGCGAACGGGCCTCCTCCCAGCTCGGAGCCGACCGGGCCGCGTGCCGATGCGGCATGGCGTCGGTGGTGTGCGTACGGGTCGCGGTCATGTGCTCTCCACTTGGTTGTCACGCCGCGCGATCCGGAGTTCACGGCGCCCGGCGGCTCGGAGGTCATGGCGCCGGGCCACCCGGCGTTCAGCCCGTGACCGGGCCCCGGCGACAGCTCGGCGTGCCCCTGCGCGGGTGACGACCTGCGGCATGGGCGATCGCTCCGCCTGGGCGTCGAGGCCGGTGCTCGGCGAGGGGCCGGGCTGTCGTCGTCCGTTCACGCATTCCGGTCGCCCTGTCTGCGATGCGTCCGCCGGAGGCGTTCCGTACCACTCGTGGTCGTCATCCGCCGATCGCCGACATGGGGCGCTCGGGGCGGAGGAACCCGGCCGTGCCGATGGTGTGGCCGGGGCCCTTGCCCGCCACGCTGGTGCGCCAGGCCGACTCCAGGGCGGCGTCGTCGGCCCCGTCGCGGAGCAGGGACCGCAGGTCGGACTCCTCCGTCGCGAAGAGGCAGTTGCGCAACTGGCCGTCCGCCGTGAGCCGTACCCGGTCGCAGTCGCCGCAGAACGGGCGCGTGACGCTGGCGATGACCCCGACCACCGCGTCCGTGCCGGCGATCCGCCACTCCTCGGCGGGCGCGTTGTCCGGGCGCCCGACCGGCACCAGCTCGAAGCGCTCGCCCAGCCGGCGCAGGATCTCCTCGGCCGTCACCATCCGCTCGCGCTGCCAGGCGCCCTGGGCGTCCAGCGGCATCGACTCGATGAACCGCATGCGGTAGCCATGCTCGGCGGCGAAGGCGGCCAGGTCGGGGATCTCGTCGTCGTTGACGCCCCGGACCGGCACCGCGTTGACCTTCACCGGGGCCAGGCCCGCGGCCCGTGCCGCGCGCAGCCCGTCGAGCACATCGGTGAGCCGGTCGCGCCGGGTGATCTCGGCGTACCGGTCCCGGCGCAGTGTGTCCAGGCTGACGTTGACCCGGTCGAGGCCCGACTCCCGCAGCGCCGCCGCGCTGCGGGCCAGCCCGATTCCATTGGTGGTGAGGGACAGTTCGGGAGCCGGGGACAGCGCGGAGAGCCGGGCGACCAGGCCGGGCAGACCCCGGCGCAGCAGCGGTTCACCGCCGGTCAGCCGGACCTTGGTGATACCGAGACGTCGCGTCGCGAGGCGCACCAGGCGCACGATCTCGTCGTCGGTGAGCACGTCCGCCCGGGGCAGCCAGTCCAGCCCCTCGGCCGGCATGCAATAACTGCAGCGCAGATTGCAGCGGTCGGTGAGGGACAGGCGCAGGTCGGTGTGGATCCTGCCGAACCGGTCCACCAGCGGGGCCGGAGCGACGCCGGCGTGCGGTCGGGACAAGGGACCTGCCTTCTTCCTGTGACCGTATGGCGAGCGTTGAATCGTAGGGCGAGTGCCGAAACACCGCCCCATTTCTGCCCGGTTATCGTCGGCGCATTTCCCAGTGCTGTCAAACAATGCTTTCCGATGGTGCGATAGGCGACGATTATCCGGGAGTTCGGGCAGGTGAGAGGCGGCAGGCGTCGTACATAAGCGCCGCCTATTTCGTCATCGGAGCCGCCTCTTTGACATATCCCCGGGAATTACCGAAGCTGCCCTCCGCCAGTTGAGGCAGAGAAGAGGCAGACCATGAGAGGCATAGAGGACGACCCGAGCGACGACCTGTCGGTCACCCCGCCCAAGCAGTGGGCGACGGGCGTGCCCGCGGTGACGCACGCGCTGGAGTACTCCCTGGAGCAGACGTCCGTACGACGCACCGCCCTGACACTGCTGAACATCAACCAGGTCAAGGGGTTCGACTGCCCGGGCTGCGCCTGGCCCGAACCGGCGCCCGGCAAGCGGCACTTCAACGAGTACTGCGAGAACGGCGCCAAGCACATCAACGACGAGGCGACCTCACGCCGGGTCACCGCCGACTTCTTCCGCCGTTACTCCGTCGCCGAACTCGACACCAAGTCCGACTACTGGCTCAACCAGCAGGGCCGGCTGACCGAGCCCATGGTCAAGCGCCCCGGAGCCGAGCACTACGAACCCATCGGCTGGGACGAGGCGTTGGACCTGCTCGCCGCCGAACTGCGCGCGCTGGACTCGCCCGACGAGGCCCTGTTCTACACCTCCGGCCGGCTCAACAACGAGGCCGCCTTCCTGCTCCAGCTCTTCGCCCGCGCCTACGGCACCAACAACCTGCCGGACTGCTCCAACCTGTGCCACGAGTCCAGCGGAGCCGCGCTCCAGGAGACCCTGGGCGTCGGCAAGGGCAGCGTCTCGCTGGACGACATCCACAACGCCGACCTGATCTTCGTGGTGGGCCAGAACCCGGGCACCAACCACCCGCGGATGCTCTCCGCGCTGGAGGAGACCAAGCGCAACGGCGGCAAGGTCGTGGCGGTGAACCCGCTCCCGGAGGCCGGCCTGCTCCGCTTCAAGCACCCGCAGAAGGCGCGCGGGGTGATCGGCCGCGGTACGCAGATCGCCGACGAGTTCCTGCAGATCCGCCCCGGCGGCGACCTCGCCCTCTTCCAGGCACTCAACCGGCTTCTGCTGGAGGCCGAGGACGCCGCACCCGGCACCGTGCTCGACCACGGCTTCATCGACGCCTCCACCACCGGCTTCGACGAGTTCGCCCGGCTCGCCCGCAAGACCGACTGGGACGACGTCCTCACGGCGACCGGACTCACCCGTGAGCAGATCGAACGCGTCCACGGCATGGTCCTGGAGAGCAAGAGCGTCATCGTGTGCTGGGCGATGGGACTGACCCAGCACAAGCACGGCGTGCCCACGATCCGGGAGATCGTCAACTTCCATCTGCTGCGCGGTAACATCGGCCGGCCCGGCGCGGGCGTGTGCCCGGTGCGCGGACACAGCAACGTCCAGGGCGACCGCACCATGGGCGTGTGGGAGAAGATGCCCCGGACGTTCCTGGACGCCCTGGGCGTCGAGTTCGGCTTCACGCCGCCCAGCCACCACGGCCTCGACGTGGTCGACTCGATCCGGGCCATGCGCGACGGCTTCGCCAAGGTCTTCCTCGGGGTCGCGGGCAACTTCGTCCGTGCCACCCCGGACAGCGTTGTCACCGAGGAGGCGATGCGGCGCTGCCGGCTCACGGCGCACATCTCCACCAAGCTCAACCGTTCCCACACCGTCTGCGGCGACACCGCGCTGATCCTGCCCACGCTCGGCCGCAGCGACCGGGACGTCCAGGCCACGGGCGTGCAGTTCTACACGGTCGAGGACTCGATGAGCGAGGTCCACGCCTCCCGCGGCAAGCTGCCCCCCGCCTCTCCGCACCTGCTCAGCGAGGTCGCCATCATCGGACGGCTGGCGCGCAGGACTCTCGGTACGACACCGGACATCCCGTGGGAGGAGTTCGAGGCCGACTACGCCACCGTCCGCGACCGGATCGCCCGCGTCGTCCCCGGCTTCGAGGACTTCAACGCCCGGGTGGCGAACCCCGGTGGCTTCCGGCTGCCCAACCCGGTCAACGAGGGCGTGTTCCGCACGCCGAGCGGCAAGGCCGTCTTCACCTGCAACGAGTTCACGATGCCGCGCGTCCCCGAGGGACATCTGCTGCTGCAGACCCTGCGCTCCCACGACCAGTGGAACACCGTCCCGTACGCGATGAACGACCGCTACCGGGGCATCCACAACGCCCGCCGCGTGGTCCTGGTCAGCCCGGACGACCTGGCCGCGCTCGGGCTCGCCGACCGCGACCGGGTGGACCTCGTGACCACGTGGCACGACGGGATCGAACGCCGCGCGGAGGACTTCCGGGTGGTCGCCTACCCCACCCCGCGCGGCTCCGCCGCCTCCTACTACCCCGAGACCAACGTTCTGGTGCCGCTCGACAGCGTCGCCGACATCAGCAACACCCCGACGTCCAAGGCCGTCCTGGTCCGCCTGGAGCCGACCGGCTCCGCCGCCTGAGCGACCGTACGAGGCAGAGGAGAAGCACGATGGGACGAGTGACCGTACGACGGCGGGTCCTGCGCATCCGGGACGGCGCCGCCTCGCACCGCCCGGACACCCTGGCCGCCGAGGAGCCGATGGAGATCCGGGTCGGCGGGCGTCCGCTGACCATCACCATGCGCACCCCGGGCGACGACTTCGACCTCGCGGCCGGATTCCTGGTGAGCGAGGGAGTCGTACATGCGGCCGAGCACGTGGCCGGGATCCGCTACTGCCTGGGTGCCATGGCGGACGGGAGCAACACCTACAACGTGGTCGACGTCGCCCTGGCCCCGGGCGTGGCCGCCCCCGACACGTCCCTGGAGCGGAACTTCTACACCACGTCGTCGTGCGGGCTGTGCGGTAAGGCCAGCCTGGACGCGGTGCGTACGGCGGCGGCGTGGTCCGTGGCCGAGGACCCGCTGCACCTCACGCCGGAGCGGCTCGCGACGCTTCCCGACCGGCTGCGCGCGGCCCAGAAGGTGTTCGACAGCACCGGCGGCCTGCACGCCGCCGGGCTCTTCTCCGCCGACGGGGAACTGCTGTGTCTGCGGGAGGACGTGGGCCGGCACAACGCGGTGGACAAGGTCGTCGGACACGCCCTGCGGTCGGGGCTGCTGCCGCTGCGCGAAACGGTGCTGATGGTGAGCGGCCGGGCCTCCTTCGAGCTGGTGCAGAAGGCGGTGACGGCCGGGATTCCCGTACTGGCGGCCGTCTCCGCCCCGTCCTCGCTGGCCGTGGACCTGGCGGTGGAGAGCGGGCTGACCCTGGTCGGTTTCCTGCGCGGCGCCTCGATGAACGTGTACGCGGGTGCGGAGCGTCTGCAACCGGAGCCGGTGGGAGCCCACTGAGCTCCTCAGCGCGCGCCGGGCAGGCGCTCCAGCTCCGCCGCGACGTCGATCCGCCGGGCGAGGTCCGTCAGGGCGCGGGCCATCACCGAACCGGGCTCCCGCGCCGTGATCACGAGCCCGACCGGTACCGTGCGCGCGGGCTCCACCAGCGGTACGGCCCGCATGCCGTGCGGCACGCCGAAGACGTGCAGCCACGCGTGCGGGACGACGCTCGCCCAGTGGCCGGTCCTGACGTGGGCGAACAGGGTGCCGACCGAGTCGGTCTCGACGCGCGGGGACGGCTGCACGCCCGCCTCCGCGAACAGGCCGTCCACCGTCCTGCGGCCCTGCATGGTCGGGGTCAGCAGACACAACGGCAGCCGCGCCGCCTCTGCCCAGGTGGCCGACGCCCGCTGGCCGAGGCCGCCGCCGGCCGTGGTCAGCAGCACATACCGCTCGTCGTACAGCGGGACCGTCTGGAAGCCCTCGGGCAGGTCCTCGCGCACATAGGTGAGACCGGCGTCGATCTCGAAGTTCTGCAGCTGCCGGAGGATGTCCCGCGACTGCAGATCCGCCATGACCTCCACGGTGACCAGTGGGTGCGCCGCGAGGAAGGGCCCGGTCAGCAGGGACACGGCACCGGAGGCGGTGGGCACCGAGCCGATCCGCAGCCGGCCGCTCAGGCCCGTGCGCAGCGCGCCGACCTCGTCCTTGAGGGCGTCACGGTCGGCCAGGATGCGCTGCGCCCACACCACGATGCGCTCACCCTCCGGCGTGAGCCCCTCGTACTTGCGGCCGCGTCTGACCAGCGGCACGTCCAGCTCGTCCTCCAGCTTCCGGATCGCCTCGGAGAGGGCGGGCTGGGAGACGTGACAGGTCTGGGCGGCGCGGGCGAAGTGGCGCTCGCGGGAGAGGGCCACCAGGTACTCGAGTTGGCGAAACAGCACGCCACGGGTGTACCTGACCGGTTCGCGGAATGCCAGTCGCGCCCGGCTGCCGCAGGATGGGTGAGTGAGACATTCCGCCCACGGCGGTGATTTTCCCCTGACCTTCCCCCGATCTTCCGTACGACAGTGATCTTCCGCGAACAGTGAGGAGGCCGGCTCTTGTCCGAGTCGCAGCCCGTGATCGTGCCGCCGGCCCGGGCCACCTTGTTCCTGGTGGTCACTCTCCTGCCGGGCCGCGAGGACACCGTGCGGGGCCTGCTGGAGGACGTCTCCGGTCTGCGCCGCTCGGTCTCCTTCCGCGCCCCCGACGACGGGCTCACCTGCGCCGTCGGCATCGGATCGGCGGCGTGGGACCGGTTGTTCAGCGGGCCGCGCCCGGCGGGGCTGCATCCGTTCGTGGAGCTGGCCGGTGAGCGCCACCGCGCCCCGTCCACGCCGGGTGACCTGCTGTTCCATGTGCGCGCCCGTCGTATGGACCTGTGTTTCGAACTGGCCCGGCTGTTCATGGAACGGCTGCGCGGCGCGGTCACGGTGGTCGACGAGGTGCAGGCCTTCAAGTACTTCGACGAGCGCGACCTGCTCGGTTTCGTCGACGGCAGCGAGAACCCGGAGGGCGGGCTCGCGGCCGCCTCCGTGTTCGTCGGCGACGAGGACCCCGACTTCGCGGGCGGCAGCTATGTGATCGTGCAGAAGTACGTGCACGACATGGCGGCGTGGCAGGCCCTGCCCGTGGAGGAGCAGGACAAGGTCATCGGACGGACCAAGCAGGCCAACGTCGAACTCCCCGACGACGTCAAGCCCGCCGACTCCCACGTGGCCCTCAACACCATCACCGACGAGGACGGCAACGAGCGCAAGATCGTACGGGAGAACATGGCGTTCGGGACCGTTGGGGACGGCGAGTTCGGGACGTACTTCATCGGCTATGCGCGCACCCCCGACGTGACCGAGCAGATGCTCAGGAACATGTTCCTCGGCAACGGCCCGGCGCGGCACGACCGCATCCTCGACTTCTCGACCGCGGTCACCGGATGCCTGTTCCACGTGCCTACGGCCACGTTCCTGGACGACCTTCCCGCGCCCCCCGGCACGAAGGCCGCGGCGGACGGCTCGCTGGGGATCGGCAGCCTCAAAGGAGCCTGAGCTCGAAGAAGCCTGAGCTCGAAGAAGTCCGAAGGAGTCCGATCATGACGACGCCCGACGGCATCACCAACCTGCACCGGGAACTCGCCCCGATCACACCCGCGGCCTGGGCCGAGATCGAGGACGAGGCCCGCCGCACCTTCCGCCGCAACCTCGCGGGCCGGCGGGCCGTGGACGTCTCCGGTCCCGACGGCCCCGAGCTCGCGGGCGTCGGGACGGGCCATCTGTCCGCCATCGACGGGCCGGCACCCGGCGTCGGCGCACGGCTGCGCCAGGCGCAGCCCCTGGTCGAACTGACCGTGCCGTTCACGGTGAGCCGCGCCGCCGTCGACGACGTCGAGCGGGGCGCCCGGGACTCCGACTGGCAGCCGGTCAAGGACGCCGCGCGCAGCATGGCGTTCGCCGAGGACCGGGCGGTCTTCAACGGGTACGAGGCGGCGCGCATCGACGGACTGCGCGGGCGCACCTCCCATCCGGTCCTGCGGCTTCCGGCCGAGCCGCGCGACTACCCGGACGCGGTCAGCGCCGCCGTGACCACTCTGCGGCTGGCCGGCGTGGAGGGCCCCTACTCACTGCTGCTGGGCGCCGAGGCGTATACGGCGGTCAGCGAGACCTCGGACCACGGCTACCCCGTCGCCGCCCACCTCGCCCGGATCCTCGACGGTCCGCCGATCTGGGCGCCGGCCGTCGAGGGCGCCTTTCTGCTCTCGGCCCGGGGCGGCGACTACGAGCTGCGGCTCGGTGAGGACCTCGCCGTCGGGTACACGGCCCACGACGCCACGGAGATCGAGCTGTACTTCCGCCAGACGCTGACGTTCCTGGTCTTCACGGACGAGGCCGTGGTGGCCCTCGACCCGGCGGCGGACACGGCCTGAACCCCGGGCGGAAAGGGCCCGGAACGGCATCTTCCGCTCCACTTGCGGAGCACTCTGCACCGGGTTTTGGTTGAAGCACCCCTCGATGGGGACCCGTCGGGGAGACCGGTCGATGAGCACCCGTCGATGAGCACCCACCGATGACCAGCCATCAATGAGCACCCGCAGATGATCCTGGAGCTGCCATGTCGATGTCGTCGTTCGGTTTCGGCTCGCACGACCCCTTCAGCGACTTGCTGAACCGGTTCTTCGGTATGTCGCCGTCGTCGTCGCCGCCGGCCGTGCAGCGGGTGCCGATCGGCCGGCTGCTGACCGACTCCTCGCAGGAGCTCATCAACCTGGCCGCGCGGCGGGCGCTGGACGACGGCACGACCGATCTCGACACGGAGCACCTGCTCTGGGCCGCCACGAAGGTCGACCCCGCGCGCACGCTCCTCGCCCAGGCCGGGGTGGATCCCGACGCGCTCGGTGACCAGATCGCCGAGATCCTGCCCCACGAGTCCAGCGAGCCGTCCTCCGAGCCCGGCCTCACCCCGGCGGCCAAACGCACCCTCGCCGCCGCGTACGCCCGCTCCCAGGCGACCGGTGTGTCCTACATCGGGCCCGAGCACATCCTCGGCGCGCTCCTGGACGACGCCGACGCGGGCGCCGCCCGGCTGCTGCGCGCGGAGGGCCAGGACGTGCAGAAGCTGGCGGGCCTCACGGAGCAGGCGTCCCGCGGCGACGGGCAGCCCGCCGAGCGCAGGACGCCGGCCACCACGCTGGACGAGTACGGCCGGGACCTCACCGAGGAGGCGAAGGCCGGCAAGCTCGACCCGGTGGTCGGACGGGCCGACGAGATCGAGCAGACCGTCGAGGTCCTCTCCCGGCGCTCCAAGAACAACCCCGTGCTCATCGGCGAGCCCGGCGTCGGCAAGACCGCGATCGTGGAGGGCCTCGCGCAGCGCATCGTCGCCGGTGAGGTCCCCGCCACCCTGAAGGACAAGCGGGTGGTCGCCCTCGACCTGTCCGGGATGGTGGCGGGCGCGCAGTACCGGGGGCAGTTCGAGGAACGCCTCAAGAAGGTCATCGAGGACGTCCAGGCGGCGAGCGGCGACATCATCCTGTTCATCGACGAACTGCACACGGTCGTCGGCGCGGGCGCCACGGGCGAGGGCTCGATGGACGCCGGCAACATGCTCAAACCGGCGCTCGCACGCGGCGAACTCCATGTGGTGGGCGCGACGACCATCGACGAGTACCGCAAGTACGTCGAGAAGGACGCCGCGCTGGAACGCCGCTTCCAGCCCGTGATGGTCCCGGAGCCGACGGTCGAGGAGACGATCCAGATCCTGGAGGGGCTGCGCGACGCGTACGAGGCCCACCACCAGGTCCGCTTCGCCGACGGCGCCCTGGCCGCCGCGGCGGAACTGTCCGACCGCTACATCAGCGACCGCTTCCTGCCCGACAAGGCCATCGACGTGATGGACCAGGCAGGCGCGCGCGTCCGACTGCGCAGCGCGGGGCGCTCCACCGAGGTCGTCAGCCGCGAGGACCGTATCGCCAAGCTGCGGCGCGAACTGGACCAGGCCGTCGCATCCGAGGACTTCGAGAAGGCGGCGCAGATGAAGGCCGAGATCGCCGAGACGGAGAGCGAACTCGCGGGCATCGAGGAGCGGCGCGAGGGCGTCGTCTCCGTCACCGCCGCCGACATCGCGGACGTCGTCTCCCGCCGCACGGGCATCCCCGTCTCCCAGCTCACCGCCAGCGAGAAGGAGAAGCTGCTCAAGCTGGAGGACGAGATGCACGCCCGTATCGTCGGCCAGGACGAGGCGGTCACCGCCGTCTCGCAGGCGGTGCGCCGCAACCGGGCCGGCATGGGCGACCCGAACCGTCCCGTGGGTTCCTTCCTCTTCCTCGGTCCCACCGGCGTGGGCAAGACCGAGCTGGCCAAGACCCTCGCCGAGCTGCTGTTCGGCGAGGAGGACCGGATGATCCGCTTCGACATGAGTGAGTTCCAGGAGAAGCACACGGTGGCCCGGCTCGTCGGCGCCCCTCCGGGATACGTCGGCTACGAGGAGGCGGGCCAGCTCACCGAGAAGGTGCGCCGGCAGCCGTACAGCGTCGTGCTGTTCGACGAGGTCGAGAAGGCGCACCCCGACGTCTTCAACACACTGCTGCAGATCCTCGACGACGGGCGCCTGACCGACGCTCAGGGACGCACCGTCAACTTCCGGCACTGCGTCATCATCATGACGTCCAACATCGGGGCCCACCGCATCCTCGACCACAAGGGCGACGTGTCCGAGCTCAAGGACGAGCTGATGCGGGAGCTGCGGACCCGTTTCCTGCCGGAGTTCCTCAACCGCATCGACGACATCATCATCTTCCACGGCCTCACCGAGCACGATCTGGGCGAGATCGTGGACCACCTGCTGGAGCAGAGCAGGCGCCGGGTCCACGCCCAGGACATGCGCCTGGAGGTGACGGAGGCCGCCAAGAAGCTGCTGATCGCCCACGGTCACCAACCGGAGTTCGGCGCCCGCCCGCTCAGGCGCACCATCCAGGCGGAACTCGACAACCGCATCGCCGAACTCCTGCTCAGCGGCGAGGCCGGGCCCGGGGACACGATCGTCGCCGACGTGAAGGACGACTCGCTCCACTGCACCGTACGCCGGGCCGGCCCGGACGACGGTGCGGCTTCGGAGGAGAAGGAGAAGGAGGCGTCATGACGCACCACAAGTCCAACCACGAGGTCGAGGGCGGCCCGGAACGCGGTCACGGCAGGGGAATGCCCAGGCGGCCCGACCAGGACGAACTCGCGGAGCGGACCGAACAGGACCGGCGCGAAGCGGGTCTGCCGGGTGCCCCTCCGGAAGACGTCGAGGCGGAGTACGAGGAGGAATGGCGGGAGATCGACCGGGAGACGAGGGCCGGTGAGGTCGAGACGGGCATGCACAAGCGCGACCGCGCGCCCTACCCGCCCTCGCACTACGGCGACTGAACCCGCGTCAGCCCAGGGACACCACGACGGCCGTCGCCGGCCCCTCGGGCGTCTCGTACGTCACCGTGTCGCCGGGACGGTGGCCGAGGAGGGCGCGCCCGAGCGGGCTGTCGGCCGTGACGAGCCTCGGGTCCAACTCCTCGGCCGTCTCACCGATCTGGAAGGTCTCCGCCGTCCCGTCGCCGAACCGCACGGCGACCGTGGTGCCCACACCGACCAGATCGGTGGGAGGCGGCCCCGCCACGTCCGCCCGGCTCAGCCGGGTGGTGAGCGCCTCGATACGGGCGTCCAGGCGCTGGAGCTGGTCGGCGCGCAGCAACGCGTCGGCCTCGTCGGCGCTGTCGCCCACGTCCGAGTCGGAGTCCTGGAGTGTCGCCGCGACCGTCCGGCGTTCGGTGCGGAGGTCGGCGAGCTCCTGTTCGAGGGCGTGTCGGGCGGCGTCACTGATGGGTGCGGGTTCGCTGGACATGTCTGGTCCTCGGGTGCAAGAGGGGAACTGACACGGGATTTTGCGTCATATTAATTCGTTTTGTGGTGTGGTGTTCCGTCGAATCGCGCCCTCGAATCCCCTGTGGAATCGTGAAAGGGGCGGATTCAGGAACCTTCCTGACGCCACGCACGAGCGGGAGGTGGCTATGTCCTCGAAGCGACGCCGTAAGAAGAAGGGTCGCCGCAAGCACGCCGCGAACCACGGGAAACGGCCGCAGTCGTAGGTCCGTCGGTTCCGCTGTCGTACACCCCGGCCGGTGAAAGGGTGAGCATCTTGAACGCCTCGAACGACGACCAGAAGGGACTGGAGCCCGAAGTGGGGCCGGGCCCCGAGGGCGAACCGCAGTTCCACCCTTACCATCACCCCGCCGCCGGCTGGGGTGCGGCCAAGAGCGTGAGCCGGGTCCTGGTGCGCGAGCGCGCCCTCGTCGACGGACCGCGCGCGATCATGCGGATGAACCACGAGAACAGCGGCTTCGACTGCCCCGGATGCGCCTGGCCCGACGACACCAAGGGCCTGCACCTCGACATCTGCGAGAACGGCATCAAGCACGTCACGTGGGAGATGACCAACAAGCGCGTCGGCCGCGAGTTCTTCGCCGCCCACAGCGTCACGGAGCTGTACGACTGGAGCGACTTCTCCCTGGAGGACCAGGGCCGGCTCACCGAACCGATGGCCTACGACCCGGAGACCGACCACTACGTCCCCATCAGCTGGCACGACGCCTTCGAGATGGTCGGCAGCGCCCTGCGCGGACTGGACAACCCCAACCAGGCGTCCTTCTACACCTCCGGCCGCCTAGGCAACGAGGCCACCTTCCTCTATCAGTTGCTGGCCCGCGAGCTGGGCACCAACAACCTGCCCGACTGCTCGAACATGTGCCACGAGGCCAGCGGCCGCGCCCTGCAGGCCTCCCTCGGCACCGGCAAGGGCACCGCCGACCTCAAGGACTGGGAAGCCACCGACGCCCTGTTCATCATGGGCGTCAACGCGGCCTCCAACGCGCCCAGGATGCTCACGTCCCTGGCCGAGGCCTACCGCCGCGGCGCGCAGATCGTGCACATCAACCCGCTGGTCGAGGCGGCCGCCACACGCACCATCGTGCCGCACGACTTCACGGACATGGCCCTCTTCAAGTCGACGCGCACCAGCACCCTCAACCTGCAGCCGCGCATCGGCGGCGACATGGCTCTCCTGCGCGGCATCGTCAAGGCCGTCCTGGAACAGGCCAAGAACGACCCCAAGGCCCTCGACCAGGAGTTCATCGACCGGCACACCACCGGCTTCGAGGCGTACCGGGACCTGTGCGAGAAGACCTCCTGGGAGGAGATCGAGCGCCAGTCCGGCATCGACCGCGCCGGCATCCTCAAGGCGGCGCGCATCTACGGCGACGCCGACCGGTCCATCTTCAGCTGGTGTCTCGGCGTCAGCCAGCACGAGCACGGTGTCGACACCGTCCGCGAGATCGTCAACGTCCTGCTGCTGCGCGGCAATCTGGGCCGCGAGGGCGCCGGACCGTCCCCCGTGCGCGGCCACAGCAACGTTCAGGGCAACCGGACCTGCGGCATCGACCACCGGCCCACCGAGGACTTCCTCGCGCGTCTCGCCGAGGTCTGCAAGATCGACCCGCCGCACGAGCACGGCCTGGACACCGTCGGCAGCATCCAGGCCATGCACCGAGGGGACGTGAAGGTGTTCGTCGGCATGGGCGGCAACTTCGCCCTCGCCGCGCCCGACACGCCGTACACCTACGACGCGCTGCGCAAGTGCGACCTCACCGTCCACGTGAGCACCAAGCTCAACCGCAGCCATCTCGTCCACGGGCGGCGCGCGCTCATCCTGCCGTGCCTCGGCCGCACCGAGGAGGACCACCAGCGCCGCGGCATCCAGAGCACCTCGGTCGAGGACTCGATGAGCATGGTCCACATGTCCCTCGGCATGAAGCGTCCCGCCTCGCGCCATCTGCTGTCCGAGCCCGCGATCATCGCCGGGATCGCCCGCGCCGCCCTGCCGGACAGCCCCACACCGTGGGAGTGGTACATCGAGGACTACGACCGCATCCGCGACACCATGGCCCAAGTCCTCGACGGATTCGAGGACTTCAACCGCCGGGTGCGCCTGCCGCTCGGCTTCCGGATCAAGCAGCCCGCCCGCGAACTGGTCTTCCTCACTCCGTCCGGACGCGCCGAGTTCTCCGCCGCGCCCCTGCCCGACGTGATCCCCGCCCCGGGCACCCTGGCGCTGGGCACCATGCGCTCGCACGACCAGTGGAACACGACGATCTACTCGGACGACGACCGCTATCGCGGCATCAAGAACCTGCGCACGCTCGTCTTCATGAACAAGGACGACATGCGCGAGCGCGGGCTCGGAGAGTTCGACCCGGTCGACATCACCAGCACCGCCAAGGACGGCAGCAACCGCCGCCTCGACGGCTATCTCGCCATCCCGTACGACATCCCGCGCGGCTGCGCGGCCGGGTACATGCCGGAGATGAACGTGCTGTGCGCGATCGGCGACTACAGCACCCAGAGCGACCAGCCCCTGATGAAACACGTCAAGGTCACCATCACCGCGTCGAATTGAGGGAGCCGAGGCGCGGCAGCCGTACGGTGAAGCAGGCGCCGCCCTCCGGGGCGTGGCCCTCGGCGGTGATGGCCGCGCCCAGCCGGCTCGTCAGCCGATGGGCGATGGCCAGGCCCAGCCCGCTGCCGACGGGACGGACACCGCGGTAGCGGGCGGTGAGCACCCCGCGTTCGAAGGCGACCGCCACGTCCTCGTCGGTGAGTCCGGGACCGCCGTCGCGCACCTGGAGCCGCGCGCCGCCCGTGCCGTCGGGACTCAGAGCGAGGACCCAAGTCCCTCGTCGGCACCTACGGCGACCAGGTACAGCGCTGGGCCGAGCGCCGCAGCGACTTCTGGCAACACGACTGACCAGCGACCCGGCCCGCTTCCCCGGTGGCAAGGGCACCTGACGGCACAGCGCCCCGGAGCGCCGCGGAAGTTCGCGGCGCGCCGGGGCGCGAGGGGTGGAGCGGTCAGACGGCCGTGCGCTGCCTGCGGCGCAGCGTCAGGTACGTGCCGGTCGCCCCGACGGCCAGCAGCGCGCCCGCGGCGACGCCCACCGGAAGGGCCGGGAACGAGGCGGCGTCGGTCGTCGCGGCGGTGTTCTGCATCGCCGGACCCGGCGTCACATGGGTGGTGACGGGCTGCACGTGGCGGATCGGACCGACGGACTTGACCGAGCCGTCCGAGTTCAGCAGCACCTGCTTGCCGTTCGGGTGCCGGAAGTCGAACATCCCGTTCAGCGAGCCCGCGCCCGCGTCGAAGGAGTGGTCGCCGACGCGGCCGGTGTGCCAGTTGTCCTCGATGAAGCGGAGGACGGACGCCTGGTCGGTCTGCGTGTGGTCGACCTGGTTGACCTTGCTGTACGGCGAGACGACCAGCAGCGGCTGACGGGTACCGGGACCGCAGCGGTCCGCGTAACCACCCGCGGCGGCGGGACCGGCCTGGCAGGCGGGGCTGTCGGTGGTCTTGCCGTTGGAGCCCACCGTGGTGTCGGCGGAGCCGTTGGTCGGCTTGGCGTAGGCGTGGTCGTACCAGCCGTCGGAGTCGTCGTACGCGATGACGATGGCCGTGGACTTCCACTGCGGCG
The DNA here is from genome assembly GCF_042889305.1 of Streptomyces sp. NPDC002619. Taxonomy (NCBI): domain Bacteria; kingdom Bacillati; phylum Actinomycetota; class Actinomycetes; order Kitasatosporales; family Streptomycetaceae; genus Streptomyces; species Streptomyces sp. NPDC002619. The sequence continues at coordinate 28,448 of NZ_JBIAQV010000003.1, forward strand.
AGCTCTGGATCGCGTTGATCTCGTTCACCAGGAAGTGCTGCTCGTCGATCGGGTCGGAGTAGCCCGCGTGGCCGTCCTGGTACTCGCCGGCCTTGAGGAAGCTGACCGCGGGCAGCTGGCCCGCCTTCAGCACCGCGTCGAAGTCGGTCAGGTCGTAGTTGTGGTTGGCCTGACCCTGGTGACCGATCTCGGCCACGTCCTTCGGCGGCAGGTGGTGCGGGTTCGCCGTCGACTTGTAGTACGAGAACGGGTTGTGGTGCGGGCTGTAGTCGACCGCGGCCGCGCCGCCGACGTTGGTGTGCGTGGTGTCGCACTTGGCGTAGTCGGCCTGGTTGCCGTCCCACGCGGTGGAGGGCCGGAAGCCACCCTGGAACCAACCCCAGCTGACCTTCTGGGTGTTGAGCAGGTCACCGATGTTGCGGCCCTGCATCGACGCGAGCGCGTTGGCGCTCGTGTGGTCCTTGTCGGAGCAGTCGTCGTAGGCCGGGTCCGGGTCGTTGATGACCGTGCCGACACCGTTCGCGTCCGGCGAGAGGACCGTGTAGGCGTCGGGCTTCGACGTCTGCTTCGGGTTCTCGGTGCCGGAGGTGGGGTCCGTGGAGACCACGCCGTGCGTCTGACCGGAGATCAGGTTCAGGGCGCCGGGCGTGGAGGGGCCGTAGACCGAGCTGAAGGAGCGGTCGTTGAGGGAGTACTGCTGGGCGTAGTTCCACAGCGCGGTGACCGTGTTGCCGTCGTAGTAGTCCATGACCAGGCCCGGCTCGCCGAACAGGCCGCCGCTGCACTTGTCGACCTCGGTGTTCTGCACGTACAGGTCGGCCTTGCCGCCGTCCGCCGCGTACTGCTCCGCACCGTAGGAATGGTTCTGGTCGCAGGTCATCGCCTGGGACGGGGTGAGCCGCTTGGGCGCGTACTGGTTGGGGTTCTTCGTCAGCAGCCCGGCGTGCGCCAGGGTGTCGATGTTCTTCGGGGTCTTCTTCGACGCGGTGAACTTCGTGCCGTCGGTGTTCGCGGCCTTCGGGTACGTCCCGAAGTAGTGGTCGAAGGAGATGTTCTCGTCGAAGAGGACGACCACGTGCTTGATGGGCGTGGCCGTCGAGGAGTGGCCGGCCGGCACGGCTGCCCAGGTGGGTGCCGCCCCGCCGAGAACCGTGAGCGCGGCGGCACCGGCAAGTGCCCCCAGTCCCTTGATCGTTGTTCTTCTACCCCTGCTGGCCATGCTGGTTCACCCTTCGGGCGGGAAGTCTTCTAGGTGGTACGGCCACGGATGTTTCGCCGCACGCACGGCATTTCGGCGGAGTCGTGGTGGCGGCGGAATGAACACCGGGTCAGGGAAGCTGGGGCAAATCTTGACCGCGAGTTGACCTGATGAACCGGGAAGCTGTCCAGACAAGTTCAGGTGAGGAGGGCGCGCCCGTACCAGTCGTTCGGGTCGCGTACGCCGGGCAGGGCGAAGAAGTAGCCCCCGCCGAACGGCTTGATGTAATCGGTCAGCGGCTCGCCCGCCAGCCGCTTCTGCACCGTCTCGAACTGCCGGGCCAGATCCTGTTGGTAGCAGCAGAACAGCAGACCCATGTCGAGGTTGCCGTTGGCATCCATGCCCCGGTCGTAGTTGTACGCACGCCGCAGCAGACGCTGGCCTGCGGTGGCGGGGGTACGCGGGTTGGCGAGCCGTATGTGTGCGTCCAGCGGGATGACGTCGCCCTTGGGATCGTCCGCGTAGTCCGGGGTGTCGTGCTCCGCGTTCCCGTCCAGGGGCGCGCCGGACGCGCGGGCCCGGCCGAACATGCGCTCCTGCTCGCCCAGCGAGACGCGGTCCCAGAACTCCACGAGCATGCGGATCAGCCGTACGACCTGATAGCTGCCGCCGACCGCCCAGTCCGGTTCGCCCATACCCCGGCCCACCCACACCAGAGCGTCCATCGCGTGCGCGTCGGTGATGTCCGGGTTGGCCGTGCCGTCCTTGAAGCCCAGCAGGTTGCGCGGGGTGCCGGACGGCCGGGGCGGGCTGGTGAAGCCGTCCAGGCGCCAGCGGACCTGCATACCGCCGCGGGTGTGCCGGGCGATGTCGCGCAGGGCGTGCAGCACGGTGTCGGTGTCGTCGGCGTGCAGCTGCAGGCTGAGGTCGCCGTGGCACCACTCGGGCTGCAGGTCGTCGTCGGGGAAGGCGGGCATGGCCGTCAGCCGGCGCGGACGGTGCCGGGCGAGGCCGAAGCGGTCGTCGAAGAGGGAGGCGCCGACGCCGGCGGTCACCGCGAGCCTGCCGGCCGGCAGCCGGTCGCCGAGGATGCCCGAATCGGCGGGTGGCCCGGTGATCCCGACCGGGTCCGGCGTACCGCCACCGGTCAGAAAGCGCGCGCGCTCGGTGAGGGTCCGCAGCAACTCGCCCAGCCCGGCGCGGTCCTGGGCGGTGACGTCGAAGGCGACGAAGACGCTCACGCGACGCGGCGCGGCGACGACGGACGCCTGCCGCACACCGTGGAACGGGGCGACACCGTGCGCCTCGCCGCTCGACGCGACGGCATGATCCGCGGCCACGCCCCCCGCGGCGAGCCCGGCACCGGCGAGCGCCGCACCCCGCAGAAAGCCCCGGCGGCCGACGTGACCGCTGCCTCTGTCCACCGCGCTCACACCGTCCTCCGCGGGTCGCAGATCGTGGCCACCGATGCCAGGTGTTCCACCAGGTCGTCCATGGTCGCGTCGACCGTCTCCCGCTGGGGGCGCGTGAGGTGGTCCAGGGGCGTCCAGCCGGACGGGGTGCGGAAGCCGTCGAGAGTGTGGCCGGCGCGGTCCAGTTCGCGGGTCAGGCCGGGGAGGTCGGCGTACCGCGTCGCGAGCAGCGGGCGCAGCCGGGACAGCACCTCGCGCGTGCCGTCGACGTTGGCGCGTGCGGTGGCCAGGTTGCTGCCGCTGCCGTAGTCGGTGCGGCCGGTCAGCTCGAACTGCACGGTGTTCTCCAGGATCTCGTGCGCCCGCAGCCCCAGTTGGGCCGGGTCCATGCGGGCCTGCGCCCAACTGTCGCGCAGGGCGGTGACGGCCTTGACCAGACCGGCCGCCGGGTCGCGCAGGGCGCCCGCCGACCGGCCGTGCCACAGCCCGTACTCGATGCGGTGGAAGCCGGTGAAACCCCGGTCGCGCACACCGTCCGGCAGCCCCGCGTCCGTGCCGTTGATCTTCGCGTCCGCGTCACCGAAGGCGTCGTACGCCGCTCCCAGCCGCTCGTACTGCAGATGCGCGGGCAGCCACGCCTTCCGGGCGGCGGTCAGGTCGCCGCGGTCGATCGCGTCCTGCAGGTCCTTCGTCAGCCGCACCGTCTCGTCCAGGCCGCCGCCGACCCACTTCTGGTAGGCGAGCGCTGGCGGGATCAGATCGTGCTCGGTGACCGGCGCAGCGCCCGGCCCGCCGTACCCGCGATCGAGGCGGACCGTGGGCCCGGTGGCCGCGTCGGCGTCGTCCGGCACGCATTTGAAGGCGTACGTGCCCTTGCCGAGGCGTACCGTCAGCGGGCGTGTCGTGCCGGGGCCGACGTCCTCGACCTCGCCGTACACGGCCTGGCTCGTCGGGTCCTCCAGATACACCTCGGCCGGTGCGTCGGAGGTGTTGTGCAGGTCGAAGACCTGGACGCCGGGCACCGGCGAGCTCCAGCCGCGGCCGCAGCGGCTCGACGAGACCTCGACGGTGGTGTGCGGGAGCGCGGGCCTTGCCGCGGGCGCTCGGTGCTGCCCGTGCCGGACGGCGAGCACCGCGGCCAGCACCAGCACGAGGGCGAGACCGAGTGCGCCGTACAGACGCAGGTGTGTCCCTCTGAGGCCGGACATCGGCACCCGGACCTCCTGGAGTCGTGACGTGCGTGATCACCCTCATGCTAGGAAGCGGAACGCGCTCGAACGGACGTCCAGAAGAACCCATGACCAAGAGTTCCCTGCGGGTTCACCGGACGGTCCCCTCGGCGCGGTCACTTCTCGGCCTGTGTCTTCGCAGTGTTCGCCACGACGCCCGGGACCCGGGCGGGCGCCGTCGCGTCCAGTAACGTGGGGTGGTGCAGGCGAGCGGCGTTGCCCCGCCTCCCTCGTCAGTCCCCGCGCGACACCCACATAGCGCCAACAGGCGTACGAGTTGCGGCGGTTGAGGTTCGCCGGAGAGCGCCCCTGGGACGCGTGACGGGGCGTGCGCGGGGCAACCACCTAGAAGGATGGGGGCTGGACCCGATGGCGGCAGTCGCGGCAGGGGGAAAGCCTGGAGGCCGGGAGGCGTGGCCGCGGTGAGTGGAACGACTCCGCGGTGGTGCCAGGTTCGGGAGGAAAGAGCCGTGACCCAGTCCGACGACGAGCGTCTGGTCGACCTCGCCGCACGAGTCGAACGGGACGATCCCTGTTTCGCCCGCGCCCTGGGCTCGGGCCGCCCGGCCCGGCCGCGTGAGTACCGACGCACGGGCGCCTGGTGGGGGCTGGCGGTCGGCGTGACGGTGCTGGTCGTGGGCGTGTTCCTGCCCCATGGGCTGATGATCGCCGCGGGGCTGGTCGTGATGGGGATCGCCGTGGAGCTGTTCGACCCGCACCGGGCGCGCGGCGGGCGGCGCGGGGCGTAGAACCTTCACCACGTCCTGCTGACGTACCGGCCGGCCCGGTTCCGCGAGCTGACCGGCAGCGACCCGACGGACCCCGCCGACCGCCGCACCCTGCACACCGCGGTCCTCGGCGCCCGCCTCCTGGCCTGGCCCGAGCGGCCCCTGCGAGCACTTATGTCATGACCGTCCGACCGTGTCCTGGTCCTCCGCCGTCTCCAGGGGTGCCGGGACCGCCGCCTCGGCAGTGGCAGGTCTGCGCAGCCAGGCCGTCAGGCGCAGGGCCAGGGGCTCGGTCCAGCGGGCGGTGAGCGGGCCGACGACGACCAGGATCAGGACGTCCGCCGTCGCCAGCGGGCCGAGGGACGGCTCGATCCCGGCGGTGACGGCGAGCCCGGCGATGACGATGGAGAACTCGCCGCGGGCCACGAGGGTGCCGCCGGCCCGCCAGCGGCCCTTGGCGGAGATCCCGGCCCGGCGGGCGGCCCAGTACCCGGTGGCGATCTTCGTCAGCGTCGTCACCGCGGCCAGTGCGAGAGCGGGCAACAGCGCCCAACGGCAAGGTGGAGACCACGGGTCGAGAGCGGTCAGGCGCCGTTGCCGAACGCCTTGAGGATGCGTTCGGCGGCCAGGGTCGCCGTCAACTCACCGTCCCTGACCTGCTGTTCAAGGCCAGGGGCGGCCTCGCGTACCGCCGGGTCCGAGTACAGGCGGCCCAGCAGTTCGTCACGGACCATCGCCCACGTCCAGTCGACCTGCTGGTCCCGTCGCTTGGCGGTGAGCCGGCCGGTCGAGTCGAGCAGGGTGCGGTGCTGCTCCAGGCGCTCCCAGACCGTGTCCAGACCGCTCGATTCACGGGCGCTGCAACTGAGCACCGGCGGCGTCCAGAACGCGTCCTTGCCGTGCATCAGTCGGAGCGCGCCCGACAACTCCCGTGCGGCGGCGCGGGCGTCGCGCTCGTGCGGGCCGTCGGCCTTGTTGACGGCGATCACGTCGGCCAGCTCCAGGACGCCCTTCTTGATGCCCTGCAACTGGTCGCCGGTGCGGGCCAGGGTCAACAGCAGGAAGGAGTCGACCATGTCGGCGACCGCCGTCTCCGACTGGCCCACGCCGACCGTCTCGACCAGGATCACGTCGTAGCCCGCGGCCTCCATCACGACCATGGACTCACGGGTCGCCTTGGCCACCCCGCCCAGCGTGCCCGCGCTGGGGGAGGGTCGTACGAATGCGTTCGGGTCGACCGCGAGGCGCTCCATCCGGGTCTTGTCGCCCAGGATCGAGCCGCCGGTGCGCGTCGAGGACGGGTCCACGGCGAGCACCGCCACCCGGTGCCCCAGCGACGTCAGCAGCGTGCCGAACGCGTCGATGAACGTCGACTTGCCGACACCCGGCACCCCGCTGATGCCGATCCGCCGCGCCCGGCCGCTGTGCGGGAGCAGCTCGGTGAGCAACTCCTGCGCCAGCGCCCGGTGCCCGGGCCGGGTGGACTCGACGAGCGTGATGGCGCGGGCCACGAGGGCCCGCCTCCCGTCGAGCACACCCTTCACATACGTGTCGAGATCGATCGCCGCCATGGGACTACAGGTCGTGCCCGAGCTCGGCCGACAGCCGCTTCACCAGGTCGTACGCCGCGTCCGGGATCACCGTCCCGGGCGGGAACACGGCGGTCGCGCCCATCTCGAGGAGCGTAGGCACGTCCTGCGGCGGGATGACACCGCCGACCACGATCATGATGTCCTCCCGGCCCTCCTCGGCGAGCTGCTCGCGCAGTGCCGGTACGAGGGTGAGGTGCCCGGCGGCCAGCGAGGACACGCCGACCACGTGGACGTCCGCCTCGACCGCCTGGCGGGCGACTTCCTCCGGGGTCTGGAACAGCGGGCCGACGTCGACGTCGAAGCCGAGGTCGGCGAACGCGGTGGCGATCACTTTCTGGCCGCGGTCGTGACCGTCCTGGCCCATCTTGGCGACCAGGATGCGCGGCCGGCGTCCCTCGGCCTCCTCGAACGCGTCCACCAGGCCACGGGTGCGGTCGACGTTCGGGGACTCGCCTGCCTCGTTGCGGTACACGCCGGAGATCGTACGGATCTGGCTCGCGTGGCGGCCGTACACCTTCTCCAGGGCGTCGGAGATCTCGCCGACGGTCGCCTTGGCGCGGGCCGCGTGCACGGCAAGCTCCAGCAGGTTGCCGTCGCCGTCGGCCGCCCGGGTCAGCGCGTCGAGCGCGTCCCGGCAGGCCGTCTCGTCCCGCTCCTCGCGCAGCCGCCGCAGCTTCTCGATCTGCTGGGCGCGCACGGAGGAGTTGTCGACCTTGAGCACCTCGATCTGCTCGTCGCTGTCCACGAGGTACTTGTTCACGCCGATCACCGGCTGCCGCCCCGAGTCGATCCGGGCCTGGGTGCGGGCCGCCGCCTCCTCCACGCGGAGCTTGGGGATGCCCGCGTCGATGGCCTGCGCCATGCCGCCCGCCTGCTCGACCTCCTGGATGTGCTGCCAGGCCTTGCGGGCGAGGTCGTACGTCAGCTTCTCGACGTAGGCGCTGCCGCCCCACGGGTCGATGACCCGGGTCGTGCCGGACTCCTGCTGGATGAGCAGCTGGGTGTTGCGGGCGATGCGCGCCGAGAAGTCGGTGGGCAGCGCGAGGGCCTCGTCGAGGGCGTTGGTGTGCAGCGACTGGGTGTGGCCCTGCGTGGCCGCCATCGCCTCCACGCACGTGCGCGTGACGTTGTTGAACACGTCCTGCGCGGTCAGCGACCAGCCCGACGTCTGCGAATGGGTGCGCAGGGACAGCGACTTGGAGTTCTTCGGCTCGAACTGGCTCACCAGCTTGGCCCACAGCAGCCGGGCCGCACGCAATTTGGCGATCTCCATGAAGAAGTTCATGCCGATCGCCCAGAAGAAGGAGAGCCGGGGCGCGAACGCGTCCACGTCCAGGCCAGCTTCCCGGCCCGCCCGGATGTATTCCACACCGTCCGCGAGCGTGTACGCCAGCTCCAGGTCGGCCGTGGCACCGGCCTCCTGGATGTGGTAGCCGGAGATGGAGATGGAGTTGTAGCGCGGCATCCGCTGCGAGGTGTACGCGAAGATGTCGGAGATGATCCGCATCGACGGCTTCGGCGGATAGATGTACGTGTTGCGGACCATGAACTCCTTGAGGATGTCGTTCTGGATGGTCCCGGCCAGCTTCTCGGGCGGTACTCCCTGCTCCTCCGCCGCCACGATGTACAGCGCCAGCACCGGCAGCACGGCGCCGTTCATCGTCATCGACACGGTCATCCTGTCGAGCGGGATCCCGTCGAACAGCTGCCGCATGTCGTAGATCGAGTCGATCGCCACGCCCGCCATGCCGACGTCACCGGTCACCCGTGGATGGTCGCTGTCGTAACCCCGGTGCGTGGGCAGGTCGAAGGCGACCGACAGGCCCTTCTGACCGGCCGCCAGATTGCGCCGGTAGAACGCGTTGGACTCCTCGGCGGTGGAGAAGCCCGCGTACTGGCGGATCGTCCAGGGCTGGTTGACGTACATCGTCGGGTACGGGCCGCGCAGATACGGCGCGATGCCCGGGTACGTCCCCAGGAAGTCCAGGCCCTCCAGGTCACGGCCGGTGTAGAGCGACTTGACCCCGATGCCCTCCGGGGTCTCCCACAGCGGCTCCTCGCTCCCGGTCGCCCGCTTGACGGCCGTACGCCATTCCGTGTCACCGCCGTCGGTGACCGGGGTCCCCAGTTCGATGCCGGAGAAGTCGGGGATTCCCATCAGGACACTCCCATGCGGTCGAGAGTCGCGGACAGCACGGCGACGGCGTCGCAGCCCGCGAAGACGTACGAGTCGATGCCGGCGTAGTCCGCGGGACGGCCCGCGAGGAACACGTGCCGGGCGCCCGAGGCCGTGAGGAACTCGGCGACCTGCTCGGCCTGTTCGGCGTACAGCGCGTCGCTGGAGCAGAGCACCGCCTCCGTGGCGCCGCTCTCCTCGAAGCGGCCCTCGGTGACCGGCTCGATGCCGCCCGCCTGGAACAGGTTCGCGGCGAAGCCGGCGCGCGCGGTGTACTCGGCGGCCGAACCGATCGTGGCCAGGAAGATCCGGGGCCGGGAACCGGTCGCCGCGAGGTGCGCGTCGGAACGGGCGCGCAGTTCCTCGAACGCCTCGTCGCGGCGCACGCGCGGCAGGCCCCCGGACGGAGCCTTCGGCGCGGGCTCGCGCTCCACCGGCTTCTCGGCGAGGTGCGGGAACTCGCTGACACCGGTGATGGGTTCGCGGCGCTTGGCGAGCTTCTTGGAGCGCTCGGCCCAGGTCGTCGCCAGGTCGGTGCGGATCCGGCCGGAGCGCAGGACGGCCGACTGACCGCCGTCCCGCTCGATCGAGCGGAAGAACTCCCAGGCGGCTTCGGCGAGTTCGTCGGTCAACCGCTCCACGTACCAGGAGCCGCCCGCCGGATCGATCACCCGGGCCAGATGCGACTCCTCGACCAGGATCGTCGACGTGTTGCGGGCGATACGGCGGGAGAAGGCGTCCGGCAGACCCAGCGCGTGGTCGAACGGCAGCACCGTGACCGCGTCGGCGCCGCCGACCCCGGCGGCCAGCGTGGCCACCGTCGTGCGCAGCATGTTCACCCACGGGTCGCGGCGCGTCATCATCACCGGAGAGGTCACCGCGTGCTGCACCTGCGCGCCCGCGCCGGGCGCCCCGGACACCTCGGCGACCCGGGCCCACAACCGGCGCGCCGCGCGCAGCTTGGCGATGGTCAGGAACTGGTCGGCGGTGGCCGCGTACCTGAATTCCAGCTGGCCGCAGGCCTGTTCGACGCTCAGGCCCGCCTCGGTCAGCTCGCGCAGATAGGCGACGCCGGTGGCGAGGGAGGCACCCAGCTCCTGCGCGGCCGAGCCGCCCGCCTCGTGGTACGGCAGCGCGTCCACGGTCAGTGTGCGCAGCGCCGGGTACTCCTCGGCGACCCGGCGCGCGAGCGCGGCGACCGGCGCGAAGTCCAGCGCGGTACCGGTGCGGGCCTCGTGGCCCAGCGGGTCGGCGCCGAGGCTGCCGCGCACGGCCTTCGGGTCGACGCCCTTGTCCTCGTACAGCCGCAGCAGTGCCCCGGCGGCCTCCTGCGTGTCCCGCCCCGCGTCCAGTACGACGGGCGCCAGGTCGAGATAGACACCGTCGAGGGCCCGGCCCAGTTCGGATACCGGGATGCCGCCCTCGCCCAGTACCAGCCACAGCGAGGTGACGCCGTTCTCCAGGTCGGCCAGCGCCGCCCCGACACCGAGCGCCGCATGCCGCTGCCGTACGTCCCAGCCGCCCGCGGTGTTCCCCTCCGGGCGGGCGCCGCGTACGAACGGGGCGAAACCGGGCAGGCCGGTGGCGGGTGCGGAATCGCGCGCGGTGTACAGCGGACGGGTGCGCAGCCCGTCCTCCAGCGTCGTGGACAGAGCGTCCTCAGCTGCCGCGCCCGAGACTTCCTTGCCCGACTTGCGCAGCACACCCTCGACCAGGCGTTGCCACTGCTCGTGTGTCGCGTCAGGGAACTCGGCGGCCAGTGGGAGCCCGTCGTCAGGCAGGACCGTCATGGCTCGGATGCTAGGGCAGCCGACTACAGAGGTAATGGAGTGGGGGCTGTGACGTTGCCCTCGCCGTGGTTGTGACCTGCGCCTCTCGGGGTCCGCGCGGGCGTGTCCGGGCGGCCGGACGGGTGGTCAGCAGGGCCCTTGTGCGAGTCCCGGCAGCAGGCCGGCGACGGCGTCGCGCTGCGCCGGTCCGATGAACTCGGCCAGCGCCTCCTTGACCGCGCTCGCGAGCAGCGCGGAGGCCTCCCGCAGCAACTGCCGGGCCTTGTCGGTGAGGACCACCTCCACGCCCCGCTTGTCGCCGCACACCGAGCGACGGGTGATCAGGCCCGGGCGCTGGAGACAGGCGATCTGGTAGGTGAGCCGCGTCTTGGGACGGCCCAGGAGCTCTGCGATCCGGGTCATGCGCAGGCCCTCACCCGGCTGCTCGGCCAGCAGACACAGGATCAGGAACTCGTCGTGCGAGACGTCCAGGGTCTCCTTCACCACCGAGCGCAGTCGCTGTTCGACGGCGCCCGTCGCGGCCAGCAGAAGCATCCAGGCGCGCAGCTCGTCCGGGAGCAGCCCACTGCCCCCGGAGGGACATCGGGGCAGGTCGGCGGGGTGTTCATCACGAGCGGCCATGCATCGATTCTATCTATTGTTCAAATTTGGATATTGGGCTAGCGTGTGCCGCCGAAGATAATCCAAATTTGGACCATCAAGAAGGGCACGACGATGACCGTCGCCGTCGAAGCAGGCACCTGGCAGCTGGACCCGAGCGCCTCCACCGTCTCCGTACGCCACAAGACGTTCTGGGGTCTGGCCACCGTCAAGGGCACCTTCACCGCCGTCAGCGGCAGCGGCGAGGTCGCGGCCGACGGGACCGCCACCGGCACCGTCACCTTGGACGCCACCTCCCTGGACACCAAGCACGCCAAGCGCGACACCCACCTGCGCTCGGCCGACTTCTTCGACGCCGACAACCACCCGGAGATCACCTTCGCCGTCCGCGGCGCCGAGCTCCGCGAGGGCGACACGGCGCACGTCACCGGAGAGCTCACTGTGCGCGGCGTCAGCCACCCGCAGGAGATCACCGCGCGCGTCGCCTCCGCCGACGAGGCGGCGGTCACGCTGGAGACGGAGTTCACCGTGGCCCGCGACACGTTCGGCGTGAGCTTCAACCAGCTGGGCATGATGGGCGGCCCGACGACGGTCGTCGCGACGCTCCGCTTCACCCCCGCCGAGGCCTGACACCCCGAGCACCCCGGCCGGCCGCCCCGTCAGCCGGTCGCGCCGCCGCCCTCGCGCAGCCGTACATCCAGACTCGACAGCGTCTGCGGAGCCGCCGTGAACGCCCGAAGGCGGATCCGCACGCTCGGTTTCGGGACGGCGAACCTGCCCGAGGGCGGCCGCAGTTCGAGGCTCGCCGTGCTGTGCGCCGCGATCGTCGCCGGGCCCCGCTCGATCGACCAGTACTTGTTCATCCCCTGGCCGGTGGTGAGCGTGAAGTGCGGGGTGAGCGCGTCGCCCGCCACGTTGGTCACCCGCAGGCTCAGCGCCGAGACCACATTCGCCGAGGCGCGGCGCACCGCCGTGACCCGCATGTGCAGCGGCGGCGAACCGGACACCGCCACGGCGGCGCTCACCAGCGCCGGGGACAGCAGCAGCCCGATCGCGGCGGCCAGGGCCGGGCGGCGGCGCGGACCGGTGAGCGGGCGGGGGCGCGGCTGCCAGGCGGTCGCGAACTCCGGCAGGGGCGCGGTGACCGCCGCCGCCAGCCACAGCGGCGTCATCAGCAGGTAGTAGCCGTCCTGGGAGCGGGTCGCCAGGTAGAACGCGCACCAGGGCAGCACCGTCGCCGCCGGGCCCAGCCGCCGTACGAACAGCACGAACAGTGCGAGCAGGGCCGCCGCAAGCAGCACGCTCGCGTGCCCGTACCAGTCGAGGCGGTCGCTGCCGTTCGTGAAGTACAGCGAGATGTCCACCAAACCCTGGCCGTGCAGCACCGCGCCCTGCGTCAGCGGCAGTGCGATCCCGCCCAGCCAGGGACCCGGCTCCGACACGATGAAGTACGTGCTGATCAGCAGCCACACGGTGGCGGCGATCCCGACGATCCGCAGGACCACCAGGCCGGCCGCGCCTCCGCCCAGCTCCCCGCGGCGCACCGCGTAGATTCCGGCGAGCAGGAACGGCGCGACGAACCACGGCAGTTGCTGAGCCGCGCACGCCGCGCCCAGACACACGGCCCGCGCGACACCGGCACCGCCGAGCCGCCCGCCCCGCCCGGTCCGCGGCCAGCGCACCACCACCGGGATCAGCAGGGCCAGCGCGAGGATCGCCGGGTAACCGAGCCGGGCGTACGTCGGCAGGAAGCCGAAGCCTAGACAGACCATCGTCGCCGCCGAACGCCAGGGCGCCGGCAGCATCCGCCACAGTACGACCGTGCCCGCGACCAGCGCGCCGGTGGTCACCGCCGTGGCCGCCGTGCCGCCGTGCCCCAGCCACAGCAGGGGCGCGGTCAGCAGCGGGGCCAGCGGGGGATAGCCGTACGTGAGGTCGTAGCCGCCGCTTGCCGTCGGGGTGAGTGCGACGCCGTGGCGGGTGAACAGCCAGGGCCAGGGCTGTCCGTAGACCGGATGTCCCGCGGCAAGTTCACGGGCGGCCTGGGCGGTGAGGACCGCTTCGTCGCCGCCGCTGTGGCTCAGCGCCCAGTGGCACAGGGTGAGGGTCACCGCGGTCACCAGGACGAGCAGGTCCAGGCGGGCCAGCGACCGGGTCCGGCGGACCGTCAGCGCCAGCACCCCGGTCACCAGGATGGAGGCGTAACAGACGGAGATGACGGCGGTGAGGACTATGTGGTCGTTGGCTGCCTCCGTCCACACCGCGCGCGTGCCGATGAGCAGGCTCACGTCGGCGAGGACGGTCAGGACGCGATGCCATTGAGCTGGGGCCCCCGGGTTTCCCGGGGCGGCGAACACCGCCGACTGTGTCCGCCGGCCGGGTGTCACCTGCTGTGTTTCTGCCAAGTGCACGAGATGGGACGGTATGCGCGGCCGGTGAGCGGGGCGTCGCAGGAGGTGAAGAGCCCGGTGTGAGGCCGGTAAGAAGCGGGCGTAAACCGGCAAGTGCCGCGCGTGTCGGCCAGACCGGTGGGGCTTTCGGGGAGGTCGCGCCCCGTGTCGCTGTTGGGCCGATCGGGTGGCTTGGCGTAAGAATTGGCTGGTGCAGGCATGGAACGCGAGTCAGTTCGGGGGGAAGCCGGTGAACCGCTACGACGCCACCGATGAACAGTGGGAGGGGCTCGCCCAGGTCGTGCCGCTGCGGGGCCGGGACGCCTGGCCGTCAGCGGTGGACCACCGCGCGCTCCCCGAGGCGGAGACCGAGGCCCGCCGCCGTTTCGTGGTCCTGCGGGTCAACGTGTTCGCGGACGCTCGCGAAGTCGCCGAGACGCTCATGGCGGGCATCCCGGTCCTGCTCGACCTGTCCGGCGCCGAGACCGTGGTGGCCAAACGCGTCCTCGACTTCAGCACCGGCGTCGTCTTCGGCCTGCACAGCGGAATGCACCGAGTCGACCGCAACGTGTTCCTCCTGACCCCGCCGGGCACGGAGGTCAGCGAGCTGATGGAGGGGGCGGGGGCCTCCGGCGGTTGAACGGGGTCGTCCGGTCGTAAGAGGCGGTTGGCCGTGGTCCCCCGATCGTAGGAAGGTGCCGTAGGCGGAACGGTTCGCCGTGCCCGCGGAGGCCTACGGTCCGCATATGCCCGCTTCCCCCACACAGCCCGAGCCCTCCGCGCCCGTTCCGCTCAGCGGGGCTGGTGAGGCCACCGAATTCGATCCACAGGTCCCGGCGCCTCGGTCGGCTCCCTCGGCTTCCGCGGTTCCCTCGTCCCCCTCGGTCCCGTCCGCCCCGGTGCCGGCCGGGCACATGCGACCGTGTATCACCGAGTTGCGGTTGTCCGCGTTCGCCGGGCATTGGCGGGCCGGGTTTCCGCTCGGGCCGCTCACTCTCTTCGCGGGGCGCAGTGGGAGCGGCAAGTCGACCGCGTTGCGGGCGTACGAGGCGCTCGCCCGGCTCGGTGCCGGGGCGCCGCTCGCCGAGGTGTTCCGGGATCCGGTCGCCTGTGTGCCCGCGTGGGCGCGGCCCGACGTCCAGCGCCGGCGGGGCTTCAGGATCGGGTGCACGGCGGACGGTCCCGAGGGGCCGGTCCGGCTCGACGTCGCCGTCCAGGTCGAGCCCGAACTGCGCATCGTGGGCGAGCGGTTGACGGCGAGCGGGCTCGTCCTCCTCGAAACCGCCCTGCGTGACCCGGGGCGGCGTACCGTCCAGGCCGCCTGGCACACGGCGGGCGCCTCCCCGGTGACACGCGCCCCGCTCCCCGACGACCGGCTCGGCACCGCGCTGCTGCCCCTGCGCGTCGCGGGCAAGACGGACGGCCAGCGCCGGGTGCTCGCCGCCGCCGAGCAGACCGTGGTCGCCCTGCGCTCCGTCTTCGCCTGCGATCCGCGCCCCGAACGGATGCGCGAGCCCGTCCTCATGGGCTCGGGACGGCTCCTGCCCGGCTGCGACAACCTCGCCGACGTTCTGTGGCGCACCCGCGCCGAGTGCGCACGCCGGCACGCGCAACTCGTCGCCGCCGTCCAGGCGGGCTGCGCCGGACGCGTGACCGACCTGCTCGCCGAGCCGGCCGGCGACGGGACCCTGCGGGCGCTCCTCGACCGCGGCGACGGCACCCGCACGGAGCTCGGCCGGCTCGGCGACGGCGAGCTCCGTTATTTGGCGCTCGCCCTCGTCCTGCTCACCGGTCCCGGCGTCCTCGACGTGGACGCGCCCGGCGAGGTGCCCGACGCGATAAAGGTGCTCACCGTGCTCGCCGACGGCGTCGACCGGTCGCTGGACCCGGGGCAGCGGACGGAACTGCTGCGGCTGGCGGCACGGATGTGCGCCCGCGGCCACATCCGGTTCGTCGGGGCGGTGAGCGACGCGTCGTGGGCCCAGGGAGTGGACGGGGTCACGGTGGTACACCTGGACCCGTGACGGAACACCTGGACGTGGCGAAACTGCAGCGCCGCCTGGCCGAGTTCGCGGCCGCGCGCAACTGGCAGCCGTACCACACCCCCAAGAACCTCGCGACCGCCCTCAGCGTGGAGGCCTCCGAACTGGTCGAGATCTTCCAGTGGTTGACGCCCGAGGAGTCGGCCCGCGTGATGGACGACCCCGACACCGCGCACCGCGTGACGGACGAGGTCGCCGACGTGCTCGCCTATCTGCTGCAACTGTGCGAGGTGCTCGGCATCGACCCCCTGACCGCGCTGGACGCCAAGATCGACCGGAACGAGCGCAGGTTCCCGGTCCCGGGGGACGAGGACAACTAGCGCGGCGGCACGCCCAACACCAGGAGCGGCGGGCTCCGTTATTACTCTGTGCAGTTGAAACCCGCGTCGAATCCGAATTGTTGTCCATAGATTTCCGGCTTGCTCTGGCTTTTCGTCCCAGAGACATTCACGCTGGGTAGCGGACGGTGCGGTTCGGGCGGACGTACCAGGAGTACGTCGGACAGACGGGGGCAGCGCATGGATGCGGTGCGGCTCATCGTGACGAGCAGACGTGCCCTGGCGGCGAGCGGAGGGGTGCCTCAGACCCTGACGGAGGTGTGGCAGGCGCAGGCCCTGGCCCAGGCGATCGGCAGCCGCCTGGCGGTCTCCGGCCCGCCGGAACTGCGCGGCGAGGCGCTGGGCCTGACCGAGCTGGCGGGCCGGGGCTGCGGCGTCCTGGACGCGCCGGACCTCGACCCCGGGGACTTACGCGCCGCCCAGCTGACCGAGCTGGACGACGCCCGCCAGACCCTCCTCTGCCTGGGCGGCCTCCTCGGCGAGGTCGGCATCGCCCTGGTCGGCGTGGCCAGCGCCGCCGCCGACGAGGCGACGTACTGGCAGTGCATGGAGGCGATCGACGCGGCGGACGAATCCCGGGACCGGGTGAGGGAGATGCTGCGCAAGCTCGCGGCCAGGGAGGAGGCGTTACCGGAGAAGGAGGTGGGATAGGCAGGACGGGGGCGACAGAAGGCGCCGATGAGGTTGACGGGGCGATCGGCGTGCAGGATAGATGTATGGACCTTCGAATCTTCACCGAGCCCCAGCAGGGGGCGACCTACGACACCTTGCTCGCCGTGGCCAAGGCCACCGAGGACCTCGGCTTCGACGCTTTTTTCCGCTCCGATCATTACCTCCGCATGGGCAACGTGGACGGCCTTCCCGGCCCCACCGACGCCTGGATCACGCTGGCCGGCCTCGCCCGCGAGACCAAGCGCATCCGCCTCGGCACCCTGATGACCGCCGGCACCTTCCGGCTGCCCGGCGTGCTCGCCATCCAGGTCGCCCAGGTCGACCAGATGTCCGGCGGCCGGGTCGAACTGGGCTTGGGCGCGGGCTGGTTCGAGGAGGAGCACAAGGCGTACGGCATCCCGTTCCCGAAGGGGAAGTTCGCCCGCCTCGAGGAGCAGCTGGCCGTCGTCACCGGCCTGTGGGAGACCAAGGTCGGCGACACCTTCGACTTCCACGGCACCTACTACGACCTCACCGACTCGCCCGCGCTGCCCAAGCCCGCCCAGGACAGGATCCCGGTCCTGATCGGCGGCCACGGCGCGACTCGCACGCCGAAACTGGCAGCGCGCTATGCCGGCGAGTTCAACATCCCGTTCGCCTCCATCGAGGACAGCGAGCGACAGTTCGGCCGGGTGCGGGCCGCCGCCGAGGCCGCCGGGCGCCGTGCGGACGACCTGACGTACTCCACCGCCCTCGTCGTCTGCGTCGGCAGGGACGACCAGGAGGTCGCCCGCCGGGCCGCAGTGATCGGCCGCGAGGTCGACGAGCTGAAGGCCAACGGCCTGGCCGGTTCCCCGGCCGAGGTCGTCGAGAAGATCGGCAAGTACGCCGAGATCGGCTCGCAGCGGCTCTACCTCCAGATCCTCGACCTCGCCGACCTGGACCACCTCGAACTGATCTCCGCCCAGGTCCAGTCGCAGCTGTCGTAACCCACCGGCAGGGTCCACCCCCGGGCGAGGGGCGGACCCTGCGAAAACCGCTGGTCATCGCCGCCCGCGCCCGGAAGACTCAGGGCATGTTCCTGACCATCACCACCACCGGCACGCCCGAGCGCCCCGCCACCGACCTCGGCTTCCTGCTGCACAAGCATCCCGAGAAATCGCAGGCGTTCTCCACCTCGTACGGCACGGCCCACGTGCTCTACCCCGAGGCGGACGATCAGCGCTGCACGGCGGCGCTGCTGCTCGAGGTGGACGCGGTGGCGCTGGTCCGACGCGGGAAGGGCAAGGGGCGTGGCGGGGCGCCGGACGCGGCGCTCGGCCAGTACGTCAACGATCGGCCGTACGCCGCGTCCTCGCTGCTCGCCGTGGCGCTGAGCGGCGTCTTCTCCAGTGCCATGCGCGGTGTGTGCACCGCCCGCCCGGAGCGCGCCGCCGAGCCGCTGCCGCTGCGCGTCGAGGTGCCCGCACTGCCCGCCCGGGGCGGACCGGAGCTCGTACGGCGCCTGTTCGAGCCGCTCGGCTGGGCGGTGACCGCCGAACCCGTCGCGCTGGACACCGAGTTCCCTCAGTGGGGCGACTCGCGGTACGTGCGCCTCGTCCTGGAGTCGGAGACGCTCACCCTCGCCCAGGCCCTGCGCCACCTGTACGTGCTGCTGCCCGTCCTCGACGACGCCAAGCACTACTGGGTCGCCCCCGACGAGGTCGACAAGCTCTTGCGGGCCGGTGAGGGCTGGCTGCCCACGCACCCGGAGCAGAAGCTCATCACCAGCCGGTATCTGTCCCGCCGCTGGTCGCTGACCCGGCAGGCCATGGAGCGACTCGAGCTGGTGCGGCTCGCCGAGGCCGACGACACCGAGGTCGAGGAGATCGACAACGCGGTCGGGGCCGAGACCGAGACGGAGGAGCGGCCGACCCCGCTCGCCGTCCAGCGACGGGACGCGATCCTCGACGAGCTGGGGCGATCCGGCGCGGCCCGAGTGCTCGATCTCGGCTGCGGGCAGGGGCAGTTGGTGCAGGCGTTGCTGAAGGACCAGCGGTACACCGACATCGTCGGCGTCGACGTGTCCGTGCGGGCGCTCACCATCGCCTCCCGGCGGCTCAAGCTGGACCGCATGGGCGAGCGGCAGGCCTCGCGCGTCAAGCTCTTCCAAGGTTCGCTCGCCTACACCGACAAGAGGCTCAAGGGGTACGACGCCGCTGTGCTCAGCGAGGTCGTCGAGCACCTCGACCCGCCCCGGCTGCCCGCCCTGGAGTACGCGGTGTTCGGCTCGGCCCGGCCCCGGACGGTCCTCGTGACCACGCCCAACGTCGAGTACAACGTGCGCTGGGAGAGCCTCCCGGCGGGACACGTCCGGCACGGCGACCACCGGTTCGAATGGACGCGGGAGGAGTTCCGCGCCTGGGCCGGCGCGGTGGCCGAACGGCACGGCTACGACGTGGAGTACCGCCCGGTCGGCCCGGACGACCCCGAGGTCGGCCCGCCCACACAGATGGCCGTATTCACGATGAGCACCCAGACGACCGAGAAGGAGGCGAAGGCGGCATGACCGAGACACAGATCGAGAAGGGGCGGGTTCTCCCCGTAACCGACCTCTCCCTCGTCGTGCTCGTCGGCGCCTCGGGCTCCGGCAAGTCCACGTTCGCCCGGCGGCACTTCAAGCCCACCGAGGTCATCTCCTCGGACTTCTGCCGCGGTCTGGTCTCGGACGACGAGAACGATCAGAGCGCCAGCCGCGACGCCTTCGACGTGCTCCACTACATCGCGGGCAAGCGCCTGGCGGCCGGCCGCCGTACCGTCGTCGACGCCACCAGCGTGCAGCAGGACAGCCGGCGGCACCTCATCGAGCTGGCGAAGAAGCACGACGTGCTGCCCATCGCCATCGTGCTGGACGTGCCCGAGGAGGTGTGTGCCGAGCGCAACGCGGCCCGCACCGACCGGGCCGACATGCCGCGCCGCGTCATCCAGCGGCACATCCGCGAACTGCGCCGCTCCCTGCGGCGCTTGGAGCGCGAGGGCTTCCGCAAGGTGCACGTCCTGCGCGGCGTCGAGGAGATCGAGCGGGCGAGCGTCGTCACCGAGAGGCGCTTCAACGACCTCACCCACCTCACCGGCCCGTTCGACATCATCGGCGACATCCACGGCTGCGCGTCCGAACTTGACTCCCTGCTCGCCAAGTTGGGATACGCGGACGGCGTGCACCCGGAGGGCCGTACGGCGGTCTTCGTCGGCGACCTGGTCGACCGCGGCCCGGACAGCCCAGGTGTGCTGCGCCGCGTGATGTCCATGGTCGGCTCGGGCAACGCCCTGTGTGTGCCCGGCAACCACGAGAACAAGTACGGACGCCACCTCAAGGGCCGCAAGGTCCAGCACACCCACGGACTCGCCGAGACCATCGAGCAGATGGAATCCGAGAGCGAGGAGTTCAAGCGGCAGGTACGGGAGTTCATCGACGGACTCGTCAGCCACTACGTCCTGGACGGTGGACGGCTCGTCGTCTGCCACGCCGGACTGCCCGAGAAGTACCACGGCCGCACCTCCGGCCGGGTGCGCTCGCACGCGCTGTACGGCGAGACCACCGGCGAGACGGACGAGTTCGGCCTGCCGGTGCGCTACCCGTGGGCCGAGGACTACCGGGGCCGGGCGGCCGTCGTCTACGGCCACACTCCTGTCCCGGAGGCGACCTGGCTCAACAACACCATCTGCCTGGACACCGGCGCCGTCTTCGGCGGCAAGCTGACCGCGCTGCGCTGGCCGGAGCGGGAGCTGGTCGACGTACCGGCCGAGCGGGTCTGGTACGAACCGGCGAAGCCGCTGCGCGGCGAGGCGCCGGGCGGGCACGACGGCCGGCCGCTGGACCTCGACGACGTCCATGGGCGCCGGGTCGTGGAGACCCGGTACGCCGGCCGGGTCGCGGTCCGGGAGGAGAACGCGGCGGCGGCACTGGAGGTCATGAGCCGTTTCGCGGTGGACCCGCGGCTGCTGCCGTACCTCCCGCCGACCATGGCGCCGACGGCCACCAGTCACGTCGAGGGCTACCTGGAGCACCCGGCGGAGGCCTTCGCCCAGTACCGGGAGGCCGGCGTCGAGCGGGTCGTGTGCGAGGAGAAGCACATGGGTTCGCGGGCGGTGGCCCTGGTGTGCCGGGACGCGGACGTGGCGCGCAAGCGGTTCGGTGTGGACGGGCCTACTGGGTCGCTCTACACGCGTACCGGGCGGCCGTTCTTCGACGACGAGTCCGTCACCGAGGAGATCCTCCGGCGGGTGCGCGCAGCCGCCGACGCCGCCGGTCTGTGGGACGAACTCGCCACCGACTGGCTGCTGTTGGACGCCGAGCTGATGCCCTGGTCGCTGAAGGCCTCCGGGCTGCTGCGCAGCCAGTACGCCGCCATCGGTGCCGCCTCCGGCGCGGTGTTCCCGGGTGCGTTGGCCGCGCTGGAGGGCGCGGCGGCGCGCGGTGTGGACGTCTCCGGGCTGCTGACGCGTCAGCGGGAACGGGCCGCCGACGCAGCCGCGTTCACACAGGCGTACCGGCGCTACTGCTGGACTACCGACGGCCTGGACGGTGTGCAGCTGGCGCCGTTCCAGATCCTCGCCGTCCAGGAGCGCAGCCTCGCGGGCCTGCCGCACGACGAGCAACTCACCTTGCTCGACCGGCTCGTGGAGCACGACGGCACCGGACTGCTGCGCACCACGCGACGGCTGTACGTCGACACCGGTGACCCGGAGTCCGTGCGCGCGGGCGTCGACTGGTGGCTGGAGATGACCGGCCGGGGCGGCGAGGGCATGGTCGTCAAGCCGGTCGGCGCGGTGGTGCGGGACGGGCAGGGGCGGCTGGTGCAGCCCGGCGTCAAGTGCCGGGGCCGGGAGTACCTGCGGATCATCTACGGTCCCGAGTACACCCGTCCGGACAGCCTCGAGCGGCTGCGCAAGCGGTTCCTCAACCACAAGCGCTCGCTGGCGATCCGCGAGTACGCGCTGGGGCTCGAGGCTCTTGACCGGCTCGCGGACGGTGAGCCGCTGTGGCGGGTGCACGAGGCGGTGTTCGGGGTGCTGGCGCTGGAGTCGGAGCCGGTCGACCCGCGGCTCTGAGCCGTCCCGGCGGCCTCCCTGGGCTCCCTGCGTCCGCTACGCCCTCTTGTGACGTGTACGTGACGGTCCATATCGTGAACGGCTGTGCCGTGTACGTGTGTTCGGTGCCCGAGAGACGTAGAAGGAGTGGTGGTCATGGAGATCAAGAAGGTCGTGGTACGCGAGGAGCGGAGCACCAGCCGCAGGCCGGCGATCCTGGAGAAGCGGCCGACCCGCTGACCGGAGGGTCCGGCATGCGCGTCCATCTGGTGACGATGCCCTGGCATCCCATCGACCTGCCCTCGCTCCAACTGGGCCTGCTGCACCGGCTGGTGCGGCAGGTCCGCCCGGCCGACGAGGTGACCGAGCTCCACGGCTCCCTGCGCTGGGCGGAGTTCCTGCTCGAACGCTCCGGAGGGCGGCTGCGGCCCGGCGACTACGTGGCGGTCGGCAGCGACTCGATCTTCCACGGCCTCGGCGACTGGGTCTTCTCGGGCGTCCTGTACGACGACCCCGACTGGGGCACCGCACGGCTGCGGGACTACGCGGCCGCCCGGGATGTGTTCGTCGACACGGCCTTCGACATGCGCCTGTACGCCGCCGAGTTCATCGCCGAATGCGCCACTGAGGTGCTGGCGGCCGAACCCGACGTCGTCGGGTTCACCAGCACCTTCATGCAGAACGTGGCGTCGCTCGCCCTGGCGCGGGAACTCAAGCGCCGCAGCCCGCGGCTCACCGTCGTCTTCGGCGGCAGCAACTGCGACGGCCCCATGGGCCACGCCCTGCACCGCAACCACCGGTTCGTCGACCATGTGGTGCGCGGCGAGGGGGAGTACGCGTTCCCCGCCCTCCTGCGGCACCTGGACGAGGGCACCCGGCCCACGGATGTGCCCGGCCTGTGCTGGTGGGACGGCCACATGTCCCGGGCCAACACTGAATCCCGCCGCACCGTGGTGCCCGCAGATATCCCCTCACCCGACTACGACCAGTGGCAATCGGTCCTGGAGGCGTCCCCCGTCCTGGACTACGTGCACCCCAAGCTGGTCGTGGAGGGGGCACGGGGCTGCTGGTGGGGCGAGAAGCACCACTGCACCTTCTGCGGCCTCAACGGCACCGCGATGGCGTTCCGCGCCAAGCCGGGCGAGCGGCTGTGGGAGGAGATCGACCGTCTCGTCCGCCGCCACCGCCTCCTCGACGTCGTCACCGTCGACAACATCATCGACATGGCGTACTTCCGGGACTTCCTGCCGCGAGTCGTCGACAGCGGCTGGGACCTGCGGCTGCACTACGAGGTCAAGTCCAACCTCACCGCCGCCCAGCTCGAACTCCTCGGCCGTTCCGGCACCGTGCACATCCAGCCCGGCATCGAGAGCCTGGGCAGCCGGGTCCTCGACCTCATGGACAAGGGCGTCACCGGCGCCCGCAACGTCCGCACGATCCGGGAGTGTGAGAACCACGCGCTCACCTGCTCCTGGAACCTCCTCTACGGCTTCCCGGGCGAGACCGCCGACGACTACGACCCCGTCGTCGCCCAACTCCCCGCACTGGTCCACCTCCAGCCGCCGAGCGGGGCCCACCGCATCCAACTGGAGCGGTTCAGCCCGCACTTCACGAACCCCGGCCTCGGCTTCGGCAAGCGGCGCCCGGCCGAGATGTACCAGCACGTCTACGACCTGCCCGAGGACGAACTCGCCGACCTGGTCTACCTGTTCGACACGGAGGACGCGGGCCTCGCCGGCCCGGCGGAGCAGCGGCTGAAGGACGCCGTCGCCGACTGGCGCGCCCGGCACCTGCCCTCGCGGCTGCTGTTCGAGCGGGACGAGGAGGCGCTGCTGGTGCACGACCGCCGCTCCGGCTGGCCGCACCGCACCCACCGCTTCACCGGCTGGCCGGCCGCTGCCCTGAGCCATTTGGAGGACGGCCGCACGGAACCGGCGCTGCACCGGCTGCTGACCGAGGACGGCCACGAGGTACCGGCGGACGAGCTGAGCGACTGGGTTCAACACGCTCTTGGGCTCGGCCTGTTGTTCCGAGACGGGCCCACATACGTCTCCCTGCCCACCTGGGACGCACCGGTCCGTATGCCCGACGGCGCGGGGGTGGCCGGATGACCGGGCTGCCGGGCACCGTCGCCCACCGGGTCACCGGCCGACGCGTCGAGGTGACCGAGCCGCTGGACCTGGCTGGGGCAGGCCGGGACACGGCTGTCGCGGTCCACTTTCTGCGCGAGTGCCAGAGTGCGGGGTTCGAGGTGAGCTGGCGGACGGACGGGACGCCGTACGACATCCCGACCCTCCGCCACCTGCCACCGCCCGCCGAACACCCCGAGGAACCGGGCGAGTTGAGCGACTGGCGGTCCGGGCACACCCACGGCATGCTCTACCACCGCCGAGGCCCGGACTTCGTCACCGTGCTGGACCGCAGAGAGCCGAGCACGGCGGCCCGCTTCACCCTCGACCACCCGGATCTCCTCGCCGCCTTCCACACCCTGCTGGAACCCACGCCCCTCGACGCGCTGACTCCCACCCACCGTGAAGCGGCCGACCTGTTGGCTGTGGAGCGGCTGGCGCTGGTCACCGACGGCTGGGCGGTGGCCCTCCCACCGCGCATCCGGCGCTGGCCCGTCCCCTGCACGGCGATGTGAACCCCCTCAGCCCACCAGCCGCAGCCGCTCCCCGCACACCCCGATCCGTACCGTCTGCCCCCACGTCAGCTCCAGCGCGTCGCTCTCGATGCCGTCCCCGAAGGCGATGAGCCGGTCCGATTCGACGGTCACCGACAGACCGGCCGAGGCCGCGAGTTCGCCCGCGACCAGGGACGTACCCGTGGCCGGTGACGGCCAGGCCTCCCGGACGAACCACAGCAGCCGCGCCTCGCTGGGGGAGGGCAGCGCCAGCGAGCTGGAGCGCTCCTGCCACACCGACCGCAGCCAGCCGGTCGCCCCCGCCCCCGTGCCCACCAGCACCCCGGAGGAGGCCTGGGCCTCGACGACACCCCCGTCGCCGTCGAGGCCCAGGCGGTAGCGGGCGGTCTGATGACCGGCGGCGCCCAGATAGATCTCGTTGAGCGCGACCAGCCGCTGCGTGTCGTCGGCGACGGCCTCGACCATGGTGAGCTCGTCGACGCCGGTGCCCCGGGCCTGGACCGCCGGGAGCAGGACCGCCGCGTTCGTCGCCCGGTGCCGTACCAGCACGCCCGGGTTGCGGCCGGGGTCGGTGTCGATGCCCACCACAGGCTGTCCAGCGAGGTACTTGGCGGCGTTCGCCACCAGCCCGTCCTGGCCGACGACCACGACGACGTCCTCCGGGCCGAACGGGAAACGGTCCAGGTCGGCCCGCTCCACCCGGGTCTGCCGCCAGGTCAGCGGTACCGCCGAGGCGACCTCGGCCAGCGCCCGCCGGGTGCGGCGGTGGCGGGCGGCGACCTCGTCGATGTCGCGGCCACGGGAGGCGAGGAAGAAGGCGGCCTGCCCGTGCGTGCCGTGCCGGGCCACCAACTCCTCGTACTCCGTGGTGCGATGGACCAGAACGGCCCGCGGCGCGCGGCTCACTCCGCCGTCCCCGCCGAGTCCCCCAGCTTGGCCAGCAGCCCCGTCAGTACGTCCGGCGACACCGTCACGCTGTCGATCCTTGGCAGGTTCTCCGCCAGCCGGGTCGCCGTCAGGGCGTGCAGGGTCGCCACACCGTCCACACCGGCGTCCGCGTGCACCCGCAGCCAGGCGGCCTGCGCCTCGGCCCGCGCCGCTCCCACCTCACGCGCACCCTCGGCCTCGGCCCGCGCGAGACGCGCCGTCCGCGCCGCCTCCGCCTCGGCGAGCTTCATCGAGCGGGCGGCCTCCGCCTCCGCGAGCCGTACCGTCCGGGCCGCCTCCGCCTGCGCGCGTACCGCGTCGGCCGCCGCGTTCTCCTCCGCCTCGCGGCGGGTGTTCGTGCCGCGCTGCTCGACCAACTGCTCCTCGCGCCGGGCGAGTTCGATCTGGCTGGCCAGCTCGTTCTCGGCGATGGCCCGCTCCCGCTCGACGGCCACGGCCCGGCGCTCGTACGTCGCCCGGTCGGCCTCCTGCTGGATCTGCTCGCGCGCCGGCGTGCGCAGCGCCCGCTCCACCTCCGGCTCGGGCCGCAGCGCCACCACGCGTACGGCGACCACCTCGATGCCGGTCGCCGGGAGCCGCGGCTCGCCGTCGAGGCCCGCCGCGACCCGCTCCCGCACCGCGCTCACCCCGTCCACCAGCGCCGCCGACAGAGCCGTGCGGGCCAGGACGTCAAGGGCGTGCTGCTGCGCGGTCTCGGTCAGCAGCGTGGCCAGCTGCTCCAGGGGCGCGCCGCGCCATACGCCCGTGTCCGGGTCGATGGAGAAATCCAGGCGGGCGGCGGCCACGGCCGGGTCGCTGATCCGGTAGGTGACCGTCGCCTGCACGGCCACGTCCTGGAAGTCGGACGTACGGGCGTGGAAGGTCATCGCCAGCTCCCGGTCGTCGACCGGCACCTCGGAGATCGCAGCGGTCAGCGCGCGGAACCAGAAGCTGAGCCCCGGACCGTCGTGCACCAGCCGGCCCGAGCGGTGGTGTCTGATGTGCGCCGTCGGAGCGCCGCGCAGATGGCGCCGGCCGAGGCGGCGGGTGATGTCGGCCATGGGGTCCCCTTCGTCTCTTCTCGTCATGTAGACGATAATCAGACCGCCGCTTGTCGTCAATGGGACGAGAACAAAAAGAGGGCAAGGAAGAGAGCAGGAACACGAACAAGAAGTCGCGGAAACCGCCATGCGGAGGGTGAAGGCGGTCCCCGATGGTCAGGATGGAGGCATGGGATTCCATGTCGACTCCGAGGCCGGGCGGCTGCGCCGCGTCATCCTGCACCGGCCGGATCTCGAGCTCAAAAGGCTCACCCCCAGCAACAAGGACGCGCTCCTCTTCGACGACGTGCTGTGGGTGCGCCGGGCGCGCGCCGAGCACGACGGGTTCGCCGACGTGCTGCGCGACCGCGGAGTCACCGTCCACCTCTTCGGTGACCTCCTCGCCGAGACCCTGGAGATCCCGCAGGCCAGAACACTGGTCCTGGACCGGGTCTTCGACGAGAAGGAGTACGGCCCCCTCGCCACCGACCACCTCCGCGAGGCCTTCGAGACCCTGCCCGCGCGTGAACTCGCCGAGGCGCTGGTCGGCGGCATGACCAAGCGGGAGTTTCTGGACGCGCACGCGGAGCCGACCTCCGTCCGCTTCCATGTGATGGACCTCGACGACTTCCTCCTCGGCCCGCTGCCCAACCACCTCTTCACCCGGGACACCTCCGCCTGGATCTATGACGGCGTCGCCATCAACGCCATGCGCCTGCCGGCCCGGCAGCGCGAGACCGTGCACTTCGAGGCGATCTACCGGCACCATCCGCTGTTCCGCGACGAAACGTTCCGCGTCTGGTCTCAGGGGCAGGCCGACTACCCGTCCACCATCGAGGGCGGCGACGTCCTGGTGATCGGCGACGGCGCCGTCCTCATCGGCATGAGCGAGCGCACCACCCCGCAGGCCGTCGAGATGCTCGCGCACAAGCTGTTCGCGGCGGGCTCGGCGCAGACCATCGTGGCGCTCGACATGCCCAAGCGGCGCGCGTTCATGCATCTCGACACCGTGATGACGATGGTCGACGGCGACACCTTCACCCAGTACGCGGGCCTCGGCATGCTTCGCTCCTACACCATCGAACCGGGCGCGAGCGACAAGGAACTCAAGGTCACCGACCATCCGCCGGAGCACATGCACCGCGCGATCGCCGCCGCCCTGGGCCTCAGCGAGATCCGCGTCCTCACCGCCACCCAGGACGTGCACGCGGCCGAGCGTGAACAGTGGGACGACGGCTGCAACGTCCTCGCCGTCGAACCCGGCGTCGTCGTCGCCTATGAACGCAACTCCACCACCAACACGCATCTGCGCAAACAGGGCATCGAGGTGATCGAGATCCCGGGCAGCGAACTGGGCCGGGGCAGGGGTGGGCCACGCTGTATGAGCTGCCCCGTGGAGCGGGACGCCGTGTCGTAGCTGTACATACAGAGAGGGCGCCGTCACGGTGCCGTATAGAAATGTTGAAGGTCGTATAGACTTCCATCCGTCATCCGTTCTCGCACCTCTGGAGCGCCCCCCATGGCGACAGTCCCGACCGCCCTCGCCGGCCGTCACTTCCTCAAGGAGCTGGACTTCACCCAGGAGGAGTTCCGCGGGCTGGTCGGGCTGGCCGCGGAGCTGAAGGCGGCCAAGAAGGCGGGGACCGAGACGCAGCACCTGAGGGGTAAGAACATCGCCCTGGTCTTCGAGAAGACCTCGACGCGCACCCGCTGCGCGTTCGAGGTCGCCGCCGCCGACCAGGGCGCCCACACCACCTACCTGGACCCGGCCGGTTCGCAGATCGGGCACAAGGAGTCCGCCAAGGACACGGCCCGCGTTCTCGGCCGGATGTTCGACGCCATCGAATACCGCGGGCACCGCCAGGGCATCGTCGAGGAACTGGCCGTCCACGCCGGCGTCCCCGTCTACAACGGCCTCACCGACGAGTGGCACCCCACCCAGATGCTCGCCGACGTGCTCACCATGACCGAGCACAGCGCCAAACCGCTGCCCGAGATCGCCTTCGCCTACCTCGGCGACGCCCGCTACAACATGGGCAACTCCTACCTCGTCACCGGTGCCCTGCTCGGCATGGACGTCCGTATCGTCGCGCCCCAGCTGCTGTGGCCCGACGACACGATCGTCGAGCTCGCCCAGCAGCTCGCCGCCGCGTCCGGCGCCCGGATCAGCCTCACCGACGACGTGAAGGAGGGCGTGCGCGGCGCCGACTTCGTCGCCACCGACGTCTGGGTGTCGATGGGGGAGCCCAAGGAGGTCTGGGACGAGCGCATAGCGCTGCTCGGCCCGTACGCCGTGACCATGGACGTGCTGCGCGCCACCGGCAAAGACGACGTGAAGTTCCTGCACTGCCTGCCGGCCTTCCACGACCTCGGCACCGACCTCGGACGCGAGATCCACGAGCGGCACGGGCTGACCGAGCTGGAGGTCACCGACGAGGTCTTCGAATCCGAGCACTCCGTCGTCTTCGACGAGGCAGAGAACCGGATGCACACCATCAAAGCGATCCTCGTGGCCACACTCGCCTGACCCCCCGGCGTCCTCACACAGCCTCACCTGACGGGCCTCACCAGGCCTTATCCTGACCGGCGGCCCGGAGCCACCCCTTCCGGTGCCGCCGTCGCGACATTCCCCCAAGCTCTCGGCTTCGCTCGAGCAGGGGGCACCCCCAGTCGCACCCGCACCACCAGAAACGAGCACCACCCGCATGCCCCGCATCAAGTCCCCCCACCTCCTGGTGGCCGAATCCGGCGCCGACCGCGAAGGACACGGCCTCAAGCGCACGATGGGCCTCTGGCAGCTGATCTGCTTCGGTGTCGGCGCGATCGTCGGCACCGGCATCTTCGTCGGCCTCTCCGACTCGGTCGCCCAGGCCGGCCCCGCCGTCGTCGTCTCCTTCATCCTGGCCGCGATCACCTGCGTCTTCACCGCCTTCTCCTTCGCGGAGCTGGGCGGCGCGATCCCGGTCTCCGGATCCTCGTACTCCTTCGCCTACGCGGGCCTCGGCGAGTCCACCGCCTTCCTGGTCGCCGGCTTCCTGGTGTACCTCGGCTACGGCCGCCGGCACTCCACGCTCGTGCGGCCCGCGCCGGCCGAGGTCACGCCGGACGCCGCTGATGCGGTACGACAGGCAGTCTGAACCAGACGGCCTTGCCCGACGCGGTGGGCCGGTGACCGCAGGAGGCGCTGAGGGAGCGGATCAGCAGCAGACCGCGTCCGTGCTCCTGCAACGGGTCGGGCGCCTCGATGTCGGGACGGGTGAGGTTGGCGGGCGGGGCCGGGTCGGGGTCGTGCACCTCGACCTGGCAGCTGTTCGGCCGCACCTCGACCACCAGCTCTATCGGGCCGTGCCCGGCGGTGTGCTCCACCGCGTTGGCGACCAGCTCGGCCGTGAGCAGCTCGGCAGTGTCGCAGTCGGCCCCGTGCTCCAGCTCTTCCAGTGCCGAACGCACCAGGGCGCGGGCCACCGGCACGGCCGCGGTGGTGTGCGGCAGCGCGATGCGCCAGGAGGCGGGGGACGCGGGGTGTTCGTACAAGGCGGGTCCGTTCGATGAGCAGGTTGTCGTCCTGCTTTCAACCTTATGAATGGTACGGCGCCCCTCTGAAGAGTCCCTCGACGGGCATCGCTCGGGACTTTGGGCCCCGATGACAGGCGGAATACCCGGCCGGGCGGTCTGCCTCCCCCGCCCGTGCCGGCTGTTACCGCGTTATTGACGTCCCGTGACGGACGTGACCGGATCGCGCCGCCGCATCGGGCGACGCTGTCGCGGAGTCGTGACGACAGTCACAAATGAGTGATAGCTTCGGAGGGTAGAGCTACGTGAGGCACCGCCCGCCCGAGGAGGCCGCACCTCATGAGTCCCTTCACCGGCTCCGCCGCCCGCACCGCGGACTGGAAGCATCTGCGATTCGAGCTCACCGACGGCGTCGCCACCGTCACCCTCGCCCGCCCCGAGAAGCTCAACGCCCTCACCTTCGGCGCCTACGCCGACCTGCGCGACCTGCTCGCCGAGCTCTCCCGCGAGAAGTCTGTACGCGCCCTGGTCCTGGCCGGCGAGGGCCGCGGCTTCTGCTCCGGCGGTGACGTCGACGAGATCATCGGCGCGACCCTCGCCATGGACACCTCCCAGCTCCTCGACTTCAACCGGATGACCGGCCAGGTGGTCCGGGCCGTACGGGAATGCCCCTTCCCGGTGATCGCGGCGGTCCACGGGGTGGCGGCGGGCGCCGGCGCGGTCCTGGCCCTGGCAGCCGACTTCCGGGTGGCGGACCCCACGGCCCGCTTCGCCTTCCTCTTCACCCGCGTGGGCCTGTCGGGCGGCGACATGGGCGCGGCATACCTGCTGCCGAGGGTGGTCGGCCTGGGCCACGCCACGCGCCTGCTGATGCTGGGCGAACCGGTACGGGCACCGGAGGCGGAACGCATCGGCCTCATCAGCGAGCTGACGGAGGAGGGCGGGGCGGACAAGGCGGCGTCGACTCTGGCGCGACGCCTGGCCGAGGGCCCGGCCCTGGCATACGCCCAGACGAAGGCACTGCTGACGGCGGAGCTGGACATGCCGCTGGCGGCGTCGGTGGAACTGGACGCGTCGACCCAGGCCCTCCTGATGAACGGCGAGGACTACGCGGAGTTCCATGCGGCGTTCACAGAGAAGCGCCCCCCGAAGTGGCGGGGCCGATGAAGTCGACAAAAGGGGCAGCCGACCCAGGGGCGCGGGGCAGTGTCGATATGCGGCTGCGCCCCGGGACGCGACAAGCCACAACGCGTCCGCAGCAGCCAGACGGGATCAGTCACCCCCTACGCGTGGCGATCATCGGCGGAGGCCCAGCCGGGCTGTACGCCGCAGCGTTGCTGAAACGCCTCGACCCGGCCCGTGAAATCACCGTGTGGGAACGCAACGCCCCCGACGACACCTTCGGTTTCGGAGTGGTCCTCTCCGACGAAACACTGGGCGGCATCGAACACGCGGACCCAGCCGTATACGAAGCCATGCAACGGGACTTCGTCCGCTGGGACGACATCGACATCGTCCACCGAGGAGTTAGGCACACCTCCGGCGGCCACGGCTTTGCCGCACTGGGCAGGAAACGCCTACTGGAGATCCTGCACAACCGCTGCCACACGCTCGGCATCGACCTCCGCTTCACCAGCGAAGCCCCCTACGTCGCCTGGCTCTCGGAGACGTACGACCTGGTCATCGCCGCCGACGGTGTGCACAGCACCACCCGTGAGGCCTACGCCCATATGTTCCGGCCCCATGTGGCCGCCCACCACTGCCGCTATATCTGGCTCGCCGCCGACTTCGCCTTCGACGCGTTCCGCTTCGAGATCGCCGAGACCGAGCACGGCGTGATGCAACTGCACGGCTATCCCTACGCGGCCGACTCGTCCACGGTGATCGTCGAGATGCGCGAGGAGGTGTGGCGGGCGGCCGGGTTCGACGAACTCGACGAACAGGAGTCCGTCGAGCGCTGCGCCAAGATCTTCGCGGACGCGCTGGGCGGCCGGCCGCTGCGTTCCAACAAGTCCGCGTGGACCACGTTCCGTACGGTGGTCAACGAGCGCTGGTCGTGCGGCAACGTCGTCCTGCTCGGCGACGCTGCCCACACCGCCCACTTCTCCATCGGCTCAGGCACCAAGCTCGCCGTGGAGGACGCGCTCGCGCTGGCGGCCTGTCTGGAGGAACAGCCCTCCCTGGCAGCCGCGTTGACGGCCTACCAGGAGGAACGCAAACCCGTCGTCGCCTCCACCCAGCGCGCCGCCCGCGCCAGCCTGGAATGGTTCGAGAACCTCGGGCTGTATCTCGACCAGCCGCCACGCCAGTTCGCCTTCAACCTCCTCACCCGCAGCCGCCGCGTCACGCACGACAACCTCCGACTGCGCGACGCCCACTTCACCGGGGCGGTGGAGCGCGAGTTCGGCTGCCCGCCCGGCACCCCGCCGATGTTCACGCCGTTCCGGCTGCGCGGCCTCACCCTGCGCAACCGGGTCGTCGTGTCCCCCATGGACATGTACTCGGCGACCGACGGCGTCCCCGGCGACTTCCACCTCGTCCACCTCGGCTCCCGCGCCCTCGGCGGCGCCGGGCTGGTGATGACCGAGATGGTGTGCGTCAGCGCCGAGGGCCGGATCACCCCCGGCTGCACCGGCCTCTACACCGGCAGACAGGCCGAGGCCTGGAAACGGATCACCGACTTCGTGCACACGCAGGCGCCCGGCACCGCGATCGGCCTGCAGCTCGGCCACAGCGGGCGCAAGGGCTCCACCAAGCTGATGTGGGAGGGCATCGACGAGCCGCTGCCCGACGGCAACTGGCCGCTCGTGGCCGCCTCCCCGCTGCCGTACCGTCCGGACAGCCAGACCCCGCGCGAGCTCTCCCGTGCTCAACTCACCGACATCCGCGAGCAGTTCACGGCCGCGGCCTGGCGTGCCGCCCGCGCCGGTTTCGATCTGCTCGAACTCCACTGCGCCCACGGCTATCTGCTCTCCGGCTTCCTCTCCCCGCTCACCAATCACCGCACCGACGCCTACGGCGGCTCGCTCGACAAGCGCCTCCGTTTCCCGTTGGAGGTCTTCGATGCCGTACGCGGGGTGTGGCCGCAGGAGAAGCCCATGACCGTGCGGATCTCCGCCACCGACTGGGCCGAGGGCGGGACCACGGCCGAGGACGCCGTCGAGATCGCCCGCGCCTTCGCCGCGCACGGCGCCGACGCGATCGATGTGTCGACCGGGCA
The DNA here is from genome assembly GCF_042889305.1 of Streptomyces sp. NPDC002619. Lineage (NCBI taxonomy): Bacteria > Bacillati > Actinomycetota > Actinomycetes > Kitasatosporales > Streptomycetaceae > Streptomyces > Streptomyces sp. NPDC002619. Next base: position 61,008 of record NZ_JBIAQV010000003.1, read on the forward strand.
GGTGGTGGCGGAGGAGCAGCCGGAGTACGGGCGGTCGTACCAGACGCCGTTCGCCGACCGCATCCGGCACCAGGCCGGGATCCCGGTGATCGCCGTCGGCGCGATCTCGTCGTGGGACGACGTCAACTCCCTGATCCTGGCCGGGCGTACGGACCTGTGCGCGCTGGCCCGTCCACATCTCTACGACCCGAACTGGACCCTGCACGCCGCCGCCGAGCAGGGCTACGAGGGGCCCGGCGCCGGCTGGCCCGCCCCCTACCGGGCCGGCAGCCGCCGCCCGCAGACCGGACGCGCCGACGCACCCAAACCCCGGCTCACACTGGATCAGACGCCCACATAGGCCGCCCCCGCCTCCCGCAGCCGCTCGTGCAGCGCCCGGAACACCTCCGCCGAGCGCGCGCCGGGCCAGTTCGCGGGCAGCAGGCGCGTGGGCAGGCCGGGGTCGGTGTAGGGGAGGTGGCGCCAGGAGTCCAGGGCGAGGAGGTAGTCGTGGTACGCCTCCTCGGGCGGGGTGTCCGCGCGCCGCCGCCAGGCGTGCAGCACGGGCGCGTGCACGTCCAGGAACGCCTCGTGCTCCTTGGCGATCGCGGCCAGGTCCCACCAGCGGGCGACGGCCTCGACCGTCGGCGCGAAACCGAGGTGCTCGCCGCGGAAGAAGTCCACGTACGGAGCAAGCGCGAGGCGGCACAGGGTGTGCCGCGTCTCCTCGTACAGCCGCGCCGGGGCGATCCACACCCCGGGCGCCGCCGTGCCGAAGCCCAGGGCCGCGAGACGGGAGCGCAGCACGTGCCGCTTCTGGCGCTCCGACTCGGGCACCGAGAACACGGCCAGCACCCAGCCCTCGTCCTCGGGCGGCGCGGCGGCGTAGATGCGCCGGTCGCCGTCGTCCAGCAACTGCCGTGCCTCCGGGGACAGTTCGTAGCCGGCCGCGGCCTGCGCCGTGCGTGCGGGCAGCAGCAGCCCCCGTCTCTTCAGGCGGGACACCGACGAGCGCACGGACGGCGCGTCCACGCCGACCGCGGCCAGCAGCCGGATGAGCTCGGCGACGGGCACGGGGCCTGGCATGAAGCGGCCGTACGCGCCGTAGAGCGTGACGATGAGGGACCGGGGGGCGTGCAGCTCGGACACGTTGATCATCTTAGGTCTTCTTGATCACTACTGATTTCCGGTGGTCCGCAGCCGGAAGCGCTGGAGCTTGCCGGTCGCCGTGCGCGGCAGGGCGTCCAGGAAGACGATCTCGCGCGGGCATTTGTACGGCGCGAGCTCCGACTTGACGAAGGCGCGCAGCGCGTCCTCGTCCCGGTCCGCGCCCTCCTTGACGACGACGTACGCCACCACCACCTGGCCCCGCGCCTCGTCGGGCCGGCCGACCACCGCCGCCTCCACCACGTCCGGGTGGCGCAGCAGAGCGTCCTCGACCTCCGGGCCGGCGATGTTGTACCCGGCCGAGATGATCATGTCGTCGGCGCGGGCGATATAGCGGAAGTAGCCGTCGCCCTCGCGGACGTACGTGTCCCCGGTGACGTTCCAGCCGCCCCGCACGTAGTCCCGCTGCCGCGGGTCCGCGAGGTAGCGGCAGCCGACCGGGCCGCGCACGGCCAGCAGTCCGGGCTCGCCGTCGGGAACGGGCTCCCCGCGCTCGTCCTGCACGCGCGCGTGCCACCCCGGTACGGGTCTGCCGGTCGTGCCCGGCCTGATGTGCTCGTCGGCCGCGGAGATGAAGATGTGCAGCAGCTCGGTGGCGCCGATGCCGTTGATGATGCGCAGGCCGGTGCGCTCGTGCCAGGCCCGCCAGGTGGCGGCGGGCAGGTTCTCGCCCGCCGAGACACAGCGTCTGAGGGAGGCGGTGTCGTGCCCGTCCAGCTCGTCGAGCATCGCGCGGTAGGCGGTCGGTGCGGTGAACAGCACGGAGACGCGGTGCCGCGCAATGGCCGGCAACAGCTGCTTGGGGCCGGCCTGTTCGAGCAGCAGGGCGCTGGCGCCAACGCGCATCGGGAACACCACGAGGCCGCCGAGACCGAAGGTGAAGCCGAGCGGGGGACTGCCCGCGAACACATCGTCCACATGGGGCCGGAGCACATGCTTCGAGAAGGTGTCCGCGATGGCGAGCACATCCCGGTGGAAGTGCATGCACCCTTTCGGGCGACCGGTGGTGCCCGAGGTGAACGCGATCAGCGCGACGTCGTCGGTTGCGGTGTCCACGGCCGTGTACGGCGTCCCGGGCGCCGGGCGGCGCAGCAGGTCGTCCGGCGCGTCACCGCCGTATGTCGTGATCCGCAGCCCGGGGATCTCGGCCTTCGCCAGGTCGTCCACGGCCCTCACGTCGCACAGGGCGTGCCGCACCCGGGCGATCTCACAGATCGTGGCCAGCTCGTGCGGGCGCTGCTGGGCCAGCACGGTCACGGCGACGGCGCCTGCCTTCAGCACCGCCAGCCAGCAGGCCGCCAGCCAGGGGGTCGTCGGGCCGCGCAGCAGGACGCGGTTGCCGGGAACCACACCGAGGTCACCGGTGAGGACGTGGGCGAGTCGGTCGACGCGGGCGCGCAGCTCGCCGTACGTCCAGGAGTCGCCCATGGGCGTGTGAAACACCGGCCGGGACGGATCGGTGTGGTCCAGGAGTTCGGCGGCGCAGTTCAGCCGGTCGGGGTAGTTCAGCTCCGGCAGGTCGAAGCTGAGCTCGGGCCACTGGTCGGGCGGCGGCAGGTGGTCGCGCGCGAAGGTGTCGACGTGGGCCGAGACGTTCATGGCGGTTCGCCCCCTTGCCTGCTGGGCTGCTGGTGGGCTCGCACAAGGAGCGTATCGTGTTGGTGACGACAGTCAACGGTGCGCGATACCGTCGAGTGGGGTCAGGACGGCCCGTCGTGGAGGGAGGACCGGCAGTGCCCGCATTCTCACTCGAACCCGAGCAAACCGCCTGGTGCGCCGAACTGCGCACGCTGGCCGCCGAGCGGCTGCGCCCACTCGCCGAGAAGGGCGAGCCCGGCCGCGTCAACCGCCCGTTGGTCGCGGAACTGGGCCGACTCGGTTTGCTCTCCCGCCTGTTCACCTCCGGCGCCCTGGATCTCTGCCTGATGCGCGAGTCCCTCGCCCGCGCCTGCACGGAGGCGGAGACGGCCCTCGCCCTCCAGGGCCTGGGCGCCCATCCGATCCACGCCCACGGCACCCCGGCCCAACGGGAGCGCTGGCTGCCCGGCGTCACGGACGGAACGACGGTGGCGGCGTTCGCCCTGTCCGAACCGGGGGCGGGTTCGGACGCGGCGGCACTCGCGCTGCGCGCGGTCCCGGAAGGGGGCGGAGGCTCGGGCGACGAGGACACGGGGGAGGGGCCGAAGTGGGGTGGGGCACCCGGCAGCGTGGGGACGCGGCCTCGCGGGGCGCGGCCCGATCCGGGGGTGGGCGGCGGCAGTGGCGACGAGGACAATGCGGCCGTCGTCATGGGGGAGGGCCTGGGGCGGGGTGGTGCACCCCGCGCCGTGGGTGCGCGGCCTCGTGGGGTACGGGCGGATCCGAGAGTCGGCGGCGGCAACAGCGGCTCGGGCGCGGCGGCCTTCGAGTCGCGCACCGATCAGGAGCGGGGCGGCGCCGCCGGGACGGCCGACTCGGCGAAGGGCGGCTCGGCGAGCAGCGACCCCACCGGGAGGGTCGGCCCCAGCGGTTCCCCCCTCGACGCCCGCCCCGACGGCCCCCGGCGCTGGCGCCTCACCGGTGAGAAGTGCTGGATCTCCAACGCCCCCGAGGCCGACTTCTACACCGTGTTCGCGCGCACCACGTCCGGCGCCGGGGCCCGCGGGGTGACCGCCTTCCTCGTTCCCGCCGACCGGCCCGGCCTCACCGGCGCCGCCCTGGAGATGCTTTCTCCGCACCCCATCGGCAGCCTCGCCTTCGACGCCGTACCCGTCACCGGTGACGACGTGCTCGGCGAGGTGGACCGCGGGTTCCGTGTCGCGATGGGCACGCTGAACCTCTTCCGCCCCAGCGTCGGCGCCTTCGCCGTCGGCATGGCACAGGCCGCGCTCGACGCCACCCTCGCCCACACGCGCGGGCGGGACGCGTTCGGCGGCAAGCTGAGCGACCTGCAGACGGTCGCCCACCAGGTAGCGGAGATGGCGCTGCGCACCGACGCCGCCCGCCTCATGGTCTACGCGGCGGCGACGGCGTACGACGCCGGCTCCCCGGACGTCCCCCGGCGCGCCGCGATGGCGAAGCTGCTCGCCACCGAGACCGCGCAGTACGTCGTCGACAAGGCCGTCCAGCTGCACGGCGCCCGCGCCCTGCGCCGCGGCCACCTGCTCGAACACCTCTACCGCGAGGTGCGCGCCCCACGCGTCTACGAGGGCGCGAGCGAGGTCCAACGAGGCATCATCGCCAAGGAGTTGTACGCCGCCCTGCCCGCCACCCAGGAGCACCCGGAGACCCCGTGACGACCGAGCGCCTCAACCCGCCCGAGCTCTCCCCGCCCGCCGGCTTCTCGCACGCCGTCGTCGCCACGGGCACCCGGGTGGTCTTCCTGGCCGGCCAGACCGCCCTCGACACCGACGGAAAGATCACCGGCGACACCCTCCCGGAGCAGTTCGAGCGGGCCCTGGCCAACCTGCTCACCGCCCTGCGCGCGGCGGGCGGCACCCCCGCCGACCTCGCTCGTGTCACCGTCTACGCCACCGACGTCGCCGCCTACCGCACCCACGCCCCCGAACTCGGCCGTATCTGGCGGGAGTCGGCGGGCCGGGACTATCCCGCGATGGCGGTCGTCGAGGTCGTACGCCTCTGGGACGAGCGGGCGCAGGTCGAAATCGACGGCTTCGCGGTCCTGCCCTAGGTCGGGAACTGCTCAGGCCGCGATCGTGAGCCGTTCGGCCGGTACCCGGTGCGGCTGCACCACGCTTCCGTCGGGGTGCAACTCGCCGGTGTCGTCGAAGTGGATCGTGCCGTCGCACAGCAGGTTCCAGCCCTGCTCCGGGTGGGCGGCGACAATGTGCGGGGCGCCGCTGTCGTGGCTCTGGGTCTGGTGTGAACACATGGCGCACCTCCGCGTCGGATGTGACGGGTGCCGGCCCCCCTGACGGCTCGGTCACCTACGGGGCGCTTCCAGCCGGCGCCGAGGCGGCGATCGTGCTCGGCCCTTCGGCTCCCTCGCGGCCTTTCGCCGCCCGGCACAGTAGACCATGCGCCGCTCGGGAACTCCTAGGAACGGCCTGTGGCGAAGGGTGACAACACACGGACGACCCCCTGACCGTTCCATGACGCCCATGACGCGCCACCGATGGAGTGAAGATCACGGACGGGATCGCAGCGGCCCGGTAACTACCTGGGAAAACCCCACCCCACGTTCCGGGAGGAACCCCATGCCCGTACGTCCCCACCTCGGCGCCGCCGTCGGCGCGGCGGCCCTGCTGCTCGCCGCGGCCGTCGCCCCCGCCACCGCCGACCCGTACGAGTCGGTGAGCGTCGACCCGACGGGCCGTATCACCGCTGACGGCACCGTGACCCTGACCGGCACCTACCGCTGCACCGGCGGCACCGGTCCGGTGTTCGTCAGCTCCTCGGTCAGCCAGGGCGACGCGCAGGTGAAGCACGGCATCGGCGGCACCCTGGCCGTCTGTGACGGCGCCGAGCACACCTGGGAGAACACTGGGAAGGTCACGTCGGACAAGGTCGCCCCCGGCGCGGCCCAGGTCGAGGCCACCGTCATGGAACTCCACCCCCAGGGCGGCCTGCCCCTGCCGGCGTTCCACGCGTCGCGACAGCAGGACGTGACACTCGTCGCGAACTGACCGCGTACACGCGACGGCCGCGCCGCCCGCCGGGCAGGCGCGGCCGTCGTCGCGTCGCCGTGTATGTGATGTGGCGATGCGTCACCTTCCGGTGCGTTCCGTGTCGATGCCGAGCGACGCCCACAGCTCCCGCTCTTCCCGGCTCGGCGGGGTCGCGCAGTGCCGCTCCGGGTGCCCGGGCGGGGGCCCCGGTGGCGGCGCTTCCCGGGGAGCGGGGTCGGAGCCGGTGCCCAGGGCGACGTAGTGGACACCGGGCAGCGGTCCGACGAAGAAGACGCCGAGACCGTTGAGCTGGATGAACAGCTGCTTCATCGCGATGGCGCCGACCCTGCCGAGCCAGAACCTCAGCCTCATACCGCCCCTCCAAGCCGGTCCCGAGGACGTCCCCGGACGACCCGTCGGCACCATGGTCACCGCTCGGCCTGAAGGGTTGCTTGAACGACTCACGGCATACACCGGCTCGTCGCCGCCGTCGTCATCATGCTCACCTGTCTGATCCCCAACTCGCCGGCCATTGCCGTCCCCCTGTTCAACTTCGGTCCGGCCTGGCTGCAGCACATCGCCTCCGACCGGGCCTTCGGATTCGGCCTGCGTACCGCCGACGGCTGGCAGCGCTGACGCTTTGGTCCCACGCAAGCCGTTGCTGCGAGGCTCGTCCGGGTCCACGGCGCCTCGGAAACCCGACCACCGCACCACCTGTGCAGGACGCGGGTGTCGCCGTGGCCGTCGGGCTTTCACCCAGAACGGCTGGCACGGCAGGTCGGTCACCCAGGTCATCGAGCAGATCCTCGGGATCCACCCGATGAACCAGAAGGACAGCGCGGCCACCCCGATGCGTGGGGCGTTCACCGGGCACGCGAACAACACGCCGTTCACGGCGGTGCCCAACCGGACCTCGCTGACCCTCGGCGTGAGCCCCCAGCCCACCTGCGGCGCGGACACCCCGGCGCCTCAGGACGCCAAGGCGGCGCCCGCGCCGACGTCTGCAGCGGTGCCGGCGGACAAGCAGGCGCTCGCGGCGCGGTGGGACGCATGGAAGTCGCACCAGCGGCTGACCGGACCGGGCGCCGTGCCCGACTTCGCCAACCCCGCGCAGATGAACCACTTCACGTGGTACGAGACGCACAACTGGAAGACGCCGTACCCCGGCGAGAGCAAGATCTACTCGCCGAACGACGTACCGGGCGCCTACCTCCCGTCGTCGGAGAACGACGGCTGATGTAGCCCGACCGATCTCAAGGGCCCCTGCCCGGCGGTGACGCCGGGCAGGGGCCCTTGACGTTGGGTCAGGTCACCGGCCGGCCTGGAGGGCGCGGGTGTCAGATCTCCGCACCGCCACCTGCAAAGCGCACCGGGGACACGAGCGCGATCCGGATCAGACCGGGCTCGGGCGGCGGGGCGTCGTAGACGTAGGTGACGGTCAGGGCCGGGCGGGTGTCCGTGGCTTCGAGACGGGTCGTGTAGAGCTTCATGTCGCCGACGGCACTAAGGGCACGGCGTCCGAACGTCGGGGTCTTCTCCAGTTCGGCACACAGGGACTCGACGGCTTCGAGGGCTCCCCCTCCGATGGCCAGGCAACGGTTGCGCGGGCTTCACGCGTGATTTCGGCGACGACAGGGGCCGGCGACTGGGCCTCGTTCGTGACGGCCGTAAAGCGCAGTGAGTTGGGCGCCTAGAGCGCCGCGGAGCTGTCCCGGGCGCGCAGTCTTTCGCGCGCCCGGGACGGGTTCTAGCGGAACGCCGGCAGGTTGCGCGCGACCCACTCGCCGAAGGAGCCGGCCGGGCGGTGAAGGACGGCCTTCACGTCGGGGCTGATCTTCTGCTCGGCCGGGAGCGGGACGCCGAGGACATCGAGAGTGCCGGTGACGACCTCCTCCGGCATGAACTGCTTCATGTGGAGATGAGCGTCCTCGCGAGACAACTCCACGAAGGTCACTTCCTCGCCCAGCGCCTCGGAGATGGCTACAGCCTGCCGACGTGGGCTGATCAGCTCAGGGCCGGTCAGCTCGTACGCGCGGCCCGCGTGCCCGTCATCGCGCAGTGCGGCCGCGGCGACCGCGGCGATGTCCGCCGGGTCGATGACGGGCAGCGCCACGTCACCGAACGGGGCGAAGATCGTGCGCTTGGTGCGGACCGTCTCGGCCCAGGCGAAGGCATTGGAGGCGAAACCACCGGGGCGCAGGATGGTGAACTCGACGCCGGACGCACGCACCGCCGCCTCGAACTCCCGCAGGCGGGCGTGCGAGAGCGCCTCGGGGCGAGTGGCGCTGACCTGCGAGGAGACCAGGACGATCCGCTCGATCCCGGCGTCTGTGGCCGCGCCGATCAGGGCGTCGGGGCTCTCGCCCCGGCTGTTGAGCTCGCCGCTCAGCAGGATGAATAGCGCGCGGGTGCCTTCGAGGGCGGGGCGCATGCTCGGGGCGTCCCCGACATCGGCCTGAGCCCACCGGACGCCGGCCGCGGGGTGGGCGGGCTGGGGACGCCGCGACACGGCCACGACCTCCTCGCCCGCCTCGGCCAGCAGTTCCACCAGCGTCCGCCCGATGTTGCCGGTTGCGCCCGTCACTGTGATCATCGTGCCCCCTTGAAGTTAGTTAGTTGACTGACTTAGAAGTGACGGTAGCACGCTCCCGCGGCTGGCTGTCTATAGTCAGTTGGGTGACCAACTCAGTGAATCGGCGGGTGCGGGCGTCGCAGAAGCGTCAACGGCTCACGGCGGCGGCGGCCCGGGTCCTGCACGAGCAGGGGGTCGAACGCACCACCCTCTCCGACATCGCGCGTGAGGCCGACGTCCCTGTCGGGAACGTCTACTACTACTTCAAGACCAAGGACGAGCTGGTCCGGGCCGCGCTGTCCGAGCACAGCGCGCACCTGGACGAACTCACCGGCCGACTGGAGCAGTTGGCCGACCCGCTCGACCGCCTCAAGGGGCTGATAGAAGCCTGGGTCGACCAGCGTGACGTCGCCGCCCGCCACGGCTGCCCCACCGGCACCCTGGCCGTCGAACTCGACAAGCGCGCCGACGGGACCCTCGATGCGGAGGTCGGCGCAGTGATCCGGCGGCTGTTGGACTGGGCGGGACGCCAGTTCCGCGAGCTGGATCTGTCCGAACCGGAGGACCTGGCCCTCACGCTCATCTCCGCCTACCAGGGCATGTCACTCCTGGCCAACGCCCTGCGCGAGCCGGACATCATGACCCGCGAGGGGGCCCGCCTCCTGCGCTGGCTCGACTCCCTCCAGCCTCCGGACGGGCACCCCTGAACCGGCGCACGACAATCGCCGGACTCACCTGTCGATACGCCTCCCGGGAAGCCAAGTGCTTCCGGATCTGCGAGCGGTGGCACTCGATTGTCCGTAGAACTTCAGTAGAACAGTGTCGGCGTTACTCAGATGTCCCGGAAGATCTCGATCTGCGCCCCGATCGAGTTGAGGCGCTCGGCGAGATCCTCATAACCCCGGTTGATGACATACACGTTGCGCAGCACCGACGTGCCTTCCGCCGCCATCATCGCCAGCAGGACGACCACCGCGGGACGCAGGGCCGGCGGGCACATCATCTCCGCCGCGCGCCAGCGCGTGGGGCCCTCGACCAGGACGCGGTGCGGGTCGAGCAACTGGAGGCGGCCGCCGAGACGGTTGAGGTCCGTGAGATAGATCGCGCGGTTGTCGTAGACCCAGTCGTGGATCAGCGTCTTTCCCTGCGCGGACGCCGCGATGGCCGCGAAGAACGGCACGTTGTCGATGTTCAGGCCGGGGAACGGCATCGGGTGGATCTTGTCGATCGGCGCCTCCAGCTTGGAAGGCCGCACGGTCAGGTCCACCAGTCGCGTACGGCCGTTGTCGGCGACGTACTCCGGTGTGCGGTCGGTGTCGAGGCCCATCTCCTCCAGGACCGCCAGCTCGATCTCCAGGAACTCGATCGGCACGCGCCGCACCGTCAGCTCCGACTCCGTGACCACCGCGGCGGCCACCAGGCTCATCGCCTCGACCGGGTCCTCGGAGGGGGAGTAGTCCACGTCGACGTCGATGGTCGGCACGCCGTGCACGGTGAGCGTGGTGGTGCCGATGCCGTCGACCCGGACGCCCAGGGCCTCCAGGAAGAAGCAGAGGTCCTGGACCATGTAGTTGGAGGACGCGTTGCGGATGACCGTGACGCCGTCGTGGCGGGCGGCGGCCAGCAGCGCGTTCTCGGTGACGGTGTCCCCGCGCTCGGTCAGCACGATCGGGCGCCCGGGGCGCACCGAGCGGTCCACCTCGGCGTGGTACTGCCCCTCCGTCGCGGTGACCTCGAGCCCGAACCGGCGCAGCGCGATCATGTGCGGCTCGATCGTCCGCGTACCGAGGTCGCAGCCGCCGGCGTAGGGCAGCTTGAAGCGGTCCATGCGGTGCATCAGCGGGCCGAGGAACATGATGATGGAGCGCGTCCGTACGGCCGCCTCCGCGTCGATCGCCGCCAGCTCCAGCTCGGCCGGCGGCACGATCTCCAGGTCGACGCCGTCGTTGATCCAGCGGGTGCGCACGCCGACGGAGTTGAGCACCTCCAGGAGGCGGTACACCTCCTCGATCCGCGCGACCCGGCGCAGCACAGTACGGCCCTTGTTGAGCAGCGAGGCGCACAGCAGGGCGACGCAGGCGTTCTTGCTCGTCTTGACGTCGATGGCGCCGGACAGCCGACGGCCACCGACGACCCGCAGATGCATCGGGCCCGCGTAGCCCAGCGAGACGATCTCACTGTCCAGGGCTTCACCGATTCGGGCGATCATCTCAAGGCTGATGTTCTGGTTGCCGCGTTCGATACGGTTCACGGCACTCTGGCTGGTGCCGAGCGCCTCCGCGAGCTGTGCCTGTGTCCAGCCTCGGTGTTGCCGGGCGTCACGGATGAGTCGGCCGATGCGTACGAGGTAGTCGTCTGCCATGTGGTCGAGGCTATCTCAGATATGAGATGGCACCTGTTGGGGGGGGTCCATTCGGGTGACGGCATGTCCATGGTGCCTGGTGGTGCGAGTGTGCCGCTCGTTGGACGCTGGGATGATTCGGGTGTATCGGAGCAAATGCCGCAACGTGCTCTACAGGGCGCGTCGGCAGCGGACCCCACTCGTCGTCCCGCCAGGACAGCGTGAACGGCTGGGCATCCACGCCGACCAAGGCAAGATCGAAGTCGAGCCGCGTGAGGTGATGGCGCTCCAGCCAGGCCTCATACGGAACGTGCCCATCGCCCGTCGCTGACCAGTACCAGCCGGTGAAGATCCCCTGCCCCCGACACGAGGGAAAGGACCGCGACGGATGGCCGGCCTTGAACCGCAACGACCACATCACGGACAGCGGGCCCTTGCGCAGGGCACCATCCGGCCCGACCGGCCGAACCCGGCGTCCGGCGAATCCGTCCCGGCCCCCACCACCAAGCGTCGACGCGGTACAGCGACCGTAGGGAAGGCGCGGCAGCGGCACCTCAGAGAGACTGAAACACCGCGCTAGTTGCCCGAGAAGGGCTGAGACACAGCCACCGGCGCCCCGGAAAGAGTGTGACTGCCCCAGTTCTACTCGGACAGGACAGCCGGTGTCTGTTCTCACCGAAGCCAGTCGCCGTCTCATCCAACCCAGTCGATGCGGTCTGGGCCAGGCACGCTGTCACCCGCCTGGAGTGCCTGCGGTTGCGCCTGAAGCCGAGCGAGTGTGTGTGGACGCAGACTCACATTTGCTCGCATACGCGGGTGTGGTCCCAGCACGTCTCCATCCTCACCGCCCCAGGCAGGGCGGGATGGTTATGCAATCCGATGCAGAGGCCGTCGCGTGTCGGCACCTTGTCGGTGTATGCCGCGATCCGGTCGGTGAGCTGCAGGGCCGCATAGATCGAGCCGCCTTCCAGGATCGAGGTACAGAAATGACGTATGTCGCCCAGGACCGCCCGCGCATCGGCTGGATCGGTACCGGCCGCATGGGCTTCCAGCTCGCCGCCCGGCTGCTGGACGCGGGGCACGACGTAGCCGTCTACAACAGAACCCGCGCCAAGGCCGAACCGCTGGCTGAACGGGGAGCCACAATCGTCGACCGGCCGGCCGATCTGGCCGACCGGGACGTCGTCTTCACCATGGTCTCCGCCTCACCCGACCTGGAGGCGGTCACCACGGGCCCTGGCGGCGTGCTGACCTCGCCGGATGCCGCACCGGGGGTGCTGGTCGACAGCTCCACGGTGTCCACGCAGATGTCCGCGCTGATCCGGAAAGCAGCCGCCACGCGTGGGACCGACTTCCTGGCCGCCCCGGTGAGTGGGAACCCGAAGGTGATCGCCGCAGGCAAGTTGACCGTCGCGGTCTCCGGCTCGCGCGAGGTGTTCGACCAGGTCGAGCCGTTGCTGGCACGGCTGGGGCGCGGGGTGACCTACGTCGGCGAGGACGAAGTCGCCCGTCTCGTCAAGATCGCGCACAACGTCTTCCTCGGTGTCGTCACCCAGTCGCTGGCCGAGATCACCATCCTTGCGGAGAAGGGCGGTGTCAGCCGTGCCGCCTTCCTGGAATTCCTCAACGACTCCGTGATGGGTTCGGTCTACACCCGCTACAAGTCGCCCGCGCTGGTCAACATGGACTTCAAGCCGACGTTCACCATGCCGCTGCTGCGCAAGGACTTCGACTTGGGGCTGTCCGCGGCCCGCGAGTTGGAGGTCCCGATGCCGCTCGCCGCCGCCACCGCTCAGCTCGTCGCGGGTGCCATCGGGGCAGGGCATGTCGAGGAGGATTTCGCCGCCTTGATCATTGAGCAGGCCAGGAACTCCGGCATCACGCTGGAAGCCCAGAACGTCCCCGTGGACGACGGCCTGGCACCGCAGGCCTGACCGGCTATGACTCGACTGGGTTGGATGAGACGCCGACTGGCTTCGGTGAGAACGGACAGCCGGGTCCGGGCATGACCATCCCGCCCCCATGTACTAGAGTTATCTCGACATCGAGATATCTGCCGAGGTGCACCGCAGTCGCCACCCAGTAAGGGCTACCTAAGTTAGCCTTACCTTAGCTGATCGGCCAAGGCGTCGTGGCGGCAGGATTGCGGTGAGTACGCGCACATCAATGAAGGAGACTGTCGTGTCGGCGAACAGCTTCGACGCCCGCAGCACGCTGCAGGTGGGCGACGAGTCGTACGAGATCTTCCGGCTGGACAAGGTGGAAGGCTCGGCTCGCCTTCCGTACAGCCTGAAGGTGCTGCTGGAGAACCTGCTCCGCACCGAGGACGGCGCGAACATCACCGCCGACCACATCCGCGCGATCGGCTCCTGGGACTCCCAGGCGCAGCCGTCGCAGGAGATCCAGTTCACGCCGGCCCGCGTGATCATGCAGGACTTCACCGGCGTGCCCTGTGTCGTCGACCTCGCCACGATGCGCGAGGCCGTCAAGGAGCTCGGCGGTGACCCGGCGAAGATCAACCCGCTGGCCCCGGCCGAGCTGGTCATCGACCACTCCGTCATCGCCGACAAGTTCGGCACCAACGACGCCTTCAAGCAGAACGTCGATCTGGAGTACGGCCGCAACAAGGAGCGCTACCAGTTCCTGCGCTGGGGCCAGACCGCGTTCGACGAGTTCAAGGTCGTCCCGCCGGGCACCGGCATCGTCCACCAGGTGAACATCGAGCACCTGGCCCGGACCGTCATGGTTCGCAATGGCCAGGCGTACCCCGACACCCTCGTCGGCACCGACTCGCACACCACCATGGTCAACGGCCTGGGCGTGCTCGGCTGGGGCGTCGGCGGCATCGAGGCCGAGGCCGCCATGCTCGGCCAGCCGGTCTCCATGCTGATCCCGCGCGTCGTCGGCTTCAAGCTCACCGGTGAGCTGCCCGCCGGCACCACCGCCACCGACCTCGTGCTGACCATCACCGAGATGCTCCGCAAGCACGGCGTCGTCGGCAAGTTCGTCGAGTTCTACGGCGAGGGTGTGGCCGCGACGAGCCTCGCCAACCGCGCCACCATCGGCAACATGTCGCCCGAGTTCGGCTCCACCGCCGCGATCTTCCCGATCGACGACGAGACCCTGAAGTACCTGCGACTGACCGGCCGCTCCGACCAGCAGGTCGCGCTTGTCGAGTCGTACGCCAAGGAGCAGGGTCTCTGGCTGGACCCGAAGGCCGAGCCGGACTTCTCCGAGAAGCTCGAGCTGGATCTGTCGACGGTCGTCCCCTCCATCGCCGGCCCGAAGCGCCCGCAGGACCGCATCGTCCTTGCGAACGCCGCCGAGCAGTTCAAGACGGACGTCCGCAACTACGTGGACACCGCCGACGAGGCGGGCGAGGAGTCCTTCCCGGCCTCCGACGCCCCGGCCGTCGCGCCGAACGGCGCCCCGTCCAACCCGGTCCAGGTCACCGCCCCCGACGGCACGACCTACACGCTCGACCACGGTGCGGTGACGGTCGCGGCCATCACCTCCTGCACCAACACCTCGAACCCGTACGTCATGGTCGCTGCCGCGCTCGTCGCGAAGAAGGCCGTGGAGAAGGGCCTGACCCGCAAGCCGTGGGTCAAGACCACCCTCGCCCCGGGCTCGAAGGTCGTCACCGACTACTTCGACAAGGCCGGGCTCACCCCGTACCTCGACAAGGTCGGCTTCAACCTGGTCGGTTACGGCTGCACCACCTGCATCGGCAACTCCGGCCCGCTGCCGGAGGAGGTCTCCAAGGCCGTCAACGACCACGACCTCGCGGTCACCTCGGTCCTCTCCGGCAACCGGAATTTCGAGGGCCGTATCAACCCCGACGTCAAGATGAACTACCTGGCCTCCCCGCCGCTGGTCGTCGCGTACGCCCTCGCGGGTTCCATGAAGGTGGACATCACCAAGGACGCGCTGGGCACGGACCAGGACGGCAAGCCGGTCTACCTGACCGACATCTGGCCGACCGAGGCCGAGGTCAACGACGTCGTGGCGAACGCCATCGGCGAGGACATGTTCAACAAGTCCTACCGGGACGTCTTCGCGGGCGACGCCCAGTGGCAGTCCCTGCCCATCCCGACGGGCAACACCTTCGAGTGGGACGCCGAGTCGACGTACGTCCGCAAGCCCCCGTACTTCGAGGGCATGCAGATGGAGCCGGCCCCGGTCACCGACATCGCCGGCGCCCGCGTCCTGGCCAAGCTGGGCGACTCGGTCACCACCGACCACATCTCCCCGGCCGGTGCGATCAAGGCGGACACCCCGGCGGGCCAGTACCTCACCGAGCACGGTGTGGAGCGTCGTGACTTCAACTCGTACGGCTCCCGTCGCGGCAACCACGAGGTCATGATCCGCGGCACGTTCGCCAACATCCGCCTGCGCAACCAGATCGCGCCGGGCACGGAGGGCGGCTACACCCGCGACTTCACCCAGGACGGCGGCCCGGTCTCCTACATCTACGACGCCTCGCGCAACTACCTCGCGCAGGGCACCCCGCTGGTCGTCCTGGCCGGCACGGAGTACGGCTCCGGCTCGTCCCGCGACTGGGCGGCCAAGGGCACGGCCCTCCTGGGCGTCAAGGCCGTCATCGCCGAGTCGTACGAGCGCATCCACCGCTCGAACCTCATCGGCATGGGCGTCCTGCCGCTGCAGTTCCCGGAGGGCCAGAACGCCGAGTCCCTCGGCCTGACCGGCGAGGAGGCCTTCTCCTTCACCGGCGTCACCGAGCTCAACGACGGCACGACCCCGCGCACGGTCAAGGTCACCACCGACACGGGCGTCGAGTTCGACGCGGTCGTCCGCATCGACACCCCCGGTGAGGCCGACTACTACCGCAACGGCGGCATCCTGCAGTACGTGCTGCGGAGCCTGATCAGCAAGTAAGCGGTACGGCAATGCGGTCCAGGGCCGCATCCCCCGAAGACGGGGATGCGGCCCTTTCCGTTGCCCTGGGACATTGGGCCGCTCTGGGCGGACCCGGTGAATCGGGCAGCACCGGGTCCGCGAGCCGGGCAGGTCAAAGGGGGGAGCAACCTGTCCGGATGGAGCGTGGCTTGTGTCGGCGCCGAGGTGCGACAACGTTGTCTGAGTGGTCTGTACATGACTCTATCGCCCCAACCGACAACGATGTCAAGGGACTTGAGATAGCCCGAACAGGTGAACCCCGGGTCTGTTGACGCGGCCGGGATCGGCGTCGCGGCCGGTGCACGCGGTCTTCCGTGGTAGCGGTGGCGCACGCTACTGTCCCTGCGGCTTGTGCGACCTGTGGTGCGCGACCCGTCCGAAGGAGGAGGGGCCGCGTCATGCGTTTCCGTCCCACGTCCCTGCTGCTCGCCGCCGCGCTCGCGGTCGGCGCTGCCACCCCCGCCCTCGCGGCGACCGCCGCACCCCCTGATCTGGTCGACGACCCCACGGCATACGTCGATCCGCTGATCGGCACCAAGAACGGCGGCAACGTCTTCCCGGGCGCCGTCGTGCCCTTCGGCATGCTCTCCTGGAGTCCGGAGAACACCAGAGGCAACGCCAACAGCACCGCCGCGCCGGGCGCCCGGACAACGCCACGGCGGCCGGCCAGAGCATCGAACTGCCCACCCCGGCAGCCAAGTTGTCGTTCGTCGGCAGCGCGGTCAACGGCAACCAGCAGACCCGGGCGACCGTCACCTACACCGACGGCACCACGGACACCGTCGACCTCTCCTTCACCGACTGGACCGTCGGCGGCGGAGGCGGGACCGTCCAGTACGGCAACGTGGTCGTGGCCAAGGCCGCGTACCGCAACGTCGCCGGTGCGGACAAGGACCCGGTGGCGACGTACGTCTTCGCCACCAAGCCGTACGAGGCGCCGGCCGGCAAGAGCATCAAGAGCGTGCGGCTTCCGGACAACAGCGACCTGCACGTGTTCACCCTCGCGGTGAGCTGACCGGCCGCATGAAGTGAAACAGGAGGGCCCGCCGGTCTCGACCGGCGGGCCCTCAGGGTTGTCAGACGTCCGTCACGCCAGCAGCTCCACCTCCGCCAGCGTCGACTCGCCGTCCAGGACCAGGCGGTACTTCGTGTACGAGCCCGGGGCGTCGACCGTGAACGCCCTGGTCTGGCGGTCCCAGGCAAAGGATTCGCCCGAGCGGTGGTCCAGGGTCTTCCAGGTCGTGCCGTCGGTGGAGGCCTGGAGGGTCCAGCCGGTCGGTGCCTTTGTGTGGTCCGTACCGGACGTCAGCGTGTACTGGACGGCCTTCGTCGCGCTCCCCACCGGCAGGTCCACGGACGTCACCGCCGCGGACGTCGCCGAGGTGTTGTCGAACAGGGCGCCGTCACCCTTCAGCACGTCCGCGCGGGGCGTGGGGACCTTGTCGTCCTGGGTGATGGAGACCGGGGCCGCGTTCTTGCCGGTGCCCCACTTCGAGGGCCTGGAGCCCATGTCGAAGGTCAGCACCCCGCCCTTCTCGAGCAGCGTGTGGGGGAGCGAAGTCTTCGTCCAGGAGCTGCCGTTGACGGTCAGGCCCTGCACATAGACGTTCTTCGCGCTGTTCTTCGGGGCGTTGATCACCAGGTCGTGGCCGTTCTCCAGATGGACCGTGGCCTTGGTGAACAGCGGGGAGCCGATGGCGTACTCGCTGCTGCCCATGACCAGCGGGTAGAAGCCGAGCGAGGAGAAGAGGTACCAGGCCGACTGCTCGCCGTTGTCCTCGTCGCCGTGGTAGCCCTGCCCGATCTCGCTGCCCGTGTAGAGGCGGGAGAGCGCCTGGCGGACGTTCTCCTGCGCCTTCCAGGGCTCACCGGCCGCGTCGTACATGTAGATCACATGGTGCGCGACCTGGTTGGAGTGGCCGTACATGCCCATCCGTACGTCCCGCGCCTCGGTCATCTCGTGGATGACACCGCCGTAGGAGCCGACGAACTCGGGCGAGGCCGTCTCCGGCGTGGCGAAGTACTCGTCGAGCTTGTCGCCGAGGCCGCTGCGGCCGCCGTACAGGTTGGCGAGGCCGCGGCTGTCCTGCGGGGCGGTGAAGGCGTAGCCCCAGCCGTTGGTCTCCGTGTAGTCGTAACCCCACACGCGCGGGTCGTACTTGGCGGAGTCGACGCGCCAGTTGCCCTGCGCGTCACGGCCCTGGAAGAAACCGGCCTTGGAGTCGAAGAGGTTGACGTAGTCCTGGGCGCGGTTGAGGAAGTACTGGGACTCCTCCTTGTAGCGCTTCTCGCCTGTCTTCTTGTAGAGGGCCTCGCCCATCTTGGCGATGCCGTAGTCGTTGACGTAGCCCTCCATGGCCCAGGAGAAGCCCTCACCGGTGGACGTGCTGGTGTAGCCGAGGAAGGGCGAGGTGGCCATGCCCTTGCGGCCCACGCCCGAGGACGGCGGGACGACGGTCGCGTTCTTCACGGCCGCGTCGTACGCCGCCTTCGCGTCGAACGTGACGCCCTTGACGTATGCGTCCGCGAACGCCACGTCCGAGGAGGTGCCGGTCATCAGGTCCGCGTAGCCGGGGGAGGACCAACGGGAGGTCCAGCCACCGTCCTTGTACTGCTGCACGAACCCGTCGACCATTTCGCCTGCCTGAGAGGGCGTCAGGAAGGAGTACGCCGGCCACGTGGTCCGATAGGTGTCCCAGAAGCCGTTGTTGACGTACACCTTGCCGTCGACGATCTTCGCGCCGGTGTGGGTCGGGGTGTCCGGACCCGGCATCGGCGAGAACGGCGACGCGTACTGGTCCTTCGAGCCGACCTTCTCGAAGCCCGAGTTGGGATACAGGTACAGCCGGTACATGCTGGAGTACAACGTGGTCAGCTGGTCGGGCGTCGCGCCCTCGACCTCGACCTTGCCGAGGATCTTGTCCCAGGCGCGCTGGGCCTTCGCCTTCACCGCGTCGA
Organism: Streptomyces sp. NPDC002619; assembly: GCF_042889305.1. NCBI lineage: Bacteria > Bacillati > Actinomycetota > Actinomycetes > Kitasatosporales > Streptomycetaceae > Streptomyces > Streptomyces sp. NPDC002619. The sequence continues at coordinate 79,552 of NZ_JBIAQV010000003.1, forward strand.
AGGACGTGCCGTCCGGGATCTCCTGGCGCAGGTTGTCCTTCGCCTGGTCGACGCTGATCAGCGAGGTCGCCAGGCGCAGGGTGACGGTGTGGTCGTCACCCGCGGCGAACCGCAGATAGCCCTTGACCCCGCTCGAACTCCCGTCCGTGACCGGCTTGTCGAAGACGCCGTACACGAACAGCCGCGTCGCGCCCGTCGACAGGCCCGACTTCACGTCGGAGTAGCCGGTGACGACGCCGTTGTCCTTGTCGAGGGTGAGCCCGGCCTGCTCGGTGACGTTGTCGAAGAGCACGCTCGCGTCGTCACCGGGGTAGGTGAAGCGCAGGGACGCCGCGTGGTCGGTCGGCGCCATCTCCGCCTTGAGCCCGTTCTCGAAGCGGACGCCGTAGTAGTACGGCCGCGCGGTCTCGTTCTCGTGCCGGAAGGCCAGCGACCGCGCCGTACGGTCAGTGTCCGGCGTGCCCGAGGCGGCCGACGGCATCACCTGGAAGGTCTGCCTGTCGCCCATCCAGGGGCTGGGCTCATGGCTCGCGCTGAACGCCTGGATCGTCGGCAGGTTGTCGGCGTTGTTGCCCCGCGCGTACTCGTACAGCCAGCTGAGCGAGCCCGCGTTGGTCACCGGCGTCCAGAAATTGAAGCCGTGCGGCAGCGCGGTCGCCGGGAAGTTGTTGCCGCGCGAGAAGCTGCCGCTGGAGTTGGTGCCGCGGGTGGTTAGCGCATAGTCGGCCAGGTGCGCCTTGGGCTTCTCGGGGGCGACCGCCTTGACCGCCACGTCGTCTATCCAGCCGCGGAACTTGGCCGGCCCCTTGGGGGAGTCGTACGCCAGCAGGATCCGGTCGACCGTCTTGCCCGCGGCGACCGAACCTATTCGCGAGGCCACGTTGTTCCACTGGTTGACGTACAGCACCTTGGCGGCGCCCTGCCCCTGCGGGGTCAGTGCGAAGCCGTGCTGGTCCGTGGCGCCGAGACCGCTCAGATACGTCCCGTCCGTGAAGGCCAGGTCCACCGAGACGTTGGTGGCGTCGTAGTCGCGGTCGCCGTCGGCCATCGACGGGAAGATCCGGTACGACAGCTGGGTGTCGCGGCCGACCTTCACATCGACGTCGAAGACCTTGTTGTACGAGTACGCCCGCCCGTCCGCGGTGTGCCGGCCCGCGTAGCGCAGGGCCCGCTTGCCGGTGTAGCCCGCGCCGGCCTTCGCCGTCGGCGAGCCGCTCGGGCCGCGGTCGACGAGCGAGAGCATGTCCTGCGGCACCGGGTCACCCGTGCCGCCCGTGGAGAACTGCACGTCTGCCAGCTGCAGGATGTCCGACGCGCCGTTGTTCTTCGTCACGTCGAGCCGGAAGTGCTGGTATTCGGCCGGTTCGGTGAGATCGTACGTCTTGGTCTGGAATCGTTCCGAGAAGGACTCCCCGGTCCGGGTGTCGACGGTCTTCCAGTCCTTGCCGTCCGTCGAGCCCTGAAGGGTCCAGTCCTTCGGGTCGCGCCCGTCGAAGTCGTTGGCCGACGTGAGGGCGTACGTCACGAGCTTGATGGGCTTGTCGAGGTCGAACTCGACCCAGCCGGTGGGCTCGAAGGTGAGCCACTTGGTGCTCGGCTCGCCGTCGACGAGGTTCTCCTTGACCTCGCCTCCGCCCGTGTTCTCGCTGCTCGCCCGTACGTCGGTGACATGGTCGGTGACATTGCCCGGAATGCCGGTGCTGTAGCCGCCGTCGACGCCGGAGGCGCGCTTGCTTCCGTCCGGTGCCGTGTCGACGGTGTTCAGCCAGTCCGGCGCCGGATCGCCCGTCTCGAACGACGAGGCGAACTCCTGGCCCGGGGCGGTCGCTTGGACGGGCAGGGCGACTGCCGCTCCCTGCGAGCCGACCGCCATGACGAAGGCGGCCGTGACCACGACCGCCGGACCCCATCTGTGCCCAGTTCTTCGCTGCAACAAAGCGGGTACCCTCCCTGCGCACGTTAGACAACGTTGTCAATTTTGGTGCGCAGGAACCAGTAGGGAGTCAAGTGGCCGGTGATGTCAAGAGCGTTGGCTGCGGCATTCAGGGACCTATGTCGCGGATTTTTCCGGCAAGGCACTCACAGGCGCCTCATATTTCCGGGAGGTCTCAACTCGGAAAAGACCCATGGCCAACCTTGTATTCGATCTTGCCCAGCTGGCGAGAAGTGGACTATACCTGTCGGCGTTTCCTGCACAACCCTGCACTACCCGACCGCGGTGCCGGGGAGGATCCGGTTCACCGCCTGAGTCCTGGAGAAGGCGAGGACTTGAGCATGGGATCCACTTCCGCAGCGAACGGTTCCGAAGGTGTGGGCCGGCGCGATCTGATCAAGCGGTCCGCCGCACTTGGTCTGATCTCCGTGCCGACGATGAGTTTCCTGTCCGCGTGTGCCAGCGGTGGCGGCGACAACAGCAATAACGACAACTCCGGGGGCAAGACGTCCAAGTCGAACCCCTTCGGAGTGAAGAAGGGCAGCAAGCTCGACGTCGTCGTCTTCAAGGGCGGATACGGCGACGACTACGCCAAGGCGTGGGAGGCGAGCTTCCAGAAGAAGTGGGGGATCACCTCCACCCACACCGGTACCCAGGAGATCACCGGCAAGCTCCAGCCCCGCTTCAACGGCGGCACCCCGCCGGACGTCGTCGACGACTCCGGCGCCCAGCAGATCAAGATCGACGTCCTCTACAAGAACGGCCAACTCCTCGACCTGGCCGTGGTGCTGGACTCCCCGTCGATCGACGACCCCTCCAAGAAGGTGCGCGACACCCTGATCCCGGGCACGCTCGACCCGGGCATGCAGGAGGGCAAGATCGTCGCCCTCAACTACATCTACACGGTCTGGGGTCTGTGGTACTCCGGCAAGCTCTTCAAGGAGAAGGGCTGGGAAGAGCCCAAGACCTGGGACGACTTCATCGCCATCTGCCAGGACGCCAAGAAGCAGGGCATCGGCGGTCTGGCCCACCAGGGCAAGTACCCGTACTACATCAACGTCGCCATCATGGACATGATCGCCAAGAAGGGCGGTCTGGACGCCATGAAGGCGATCGACAACCTCGACCCCAAGGCCTTCGTCGGCTCCGACGCCGCGCAGGCGGGCGTCGAGGCGATCTACGAGGTCGTCGAGAAGGGCCTGTTGATGCCCGGTACGAACGGCCTGACCCACACCGAGTCCCAGACCCGCTGGAACCAGTACAAGGCCGCGTTCATCACCTGTGGCTCCTGGCTGGAGAACGAGCAGCTCAAGCAGACGCCGGCCGACTTCGACATGAAGTTCATGCCGATGCCCCTGCTGCCGGACAGCAAGCTGCCCTTCGAGGCGATCCGCGCCGGCTCCGGCGAGCCCTTCATCATCCCGGCCAAGGCCGGAAACCTGGCCGGGGCCAAGGAGTTCATGCGGATGATGCTCTCCAAGGAGTGGTCGACGCTGTTCGCCAAGGAGGCGAACTCGCTGACCATCCTCAAGGACGGCGTCGACCCGAGCGTCACGCTGCGCCCGGGCACCCAGTCCACGGTCGAGGTGTCGAAGGCGGCCGGGGACAACACCTTCCGGTTCCTGTACACCGAGTGGTACAGCGAGATGGGCACCGCCATCGAGGCGGCGTCCAACGAGCTGATGGCCAAGCGCATTCAGCCCAAGGAATGGCTCAAGCGGGCCCAGGCGGCGGTCGACAAGGCGGCCAAGGACCCGGCCTCCAAGAAGAACCACCGCGACTAGCTCCGCCAAGGGCGCCGGGGCTGTGAACCGGTGTGAGATGCGGATTGTCCGTGGGTGGTCGCGCCCGCGCGGCGGAGCCGCACATCGGCACAGCCCCGCGCCCCCTTCGGGGGCGCTACACGGACCGGAACACCAGGGGCAGGAACGCCATGCGCAAAGGGCAGTACAGGTTCGTCGCGGGATTTCTTCTCGTTCCCGTGGCGCTCTACCTGATCTTCGTCATCTGGCCGTACGTCCAGACGTTCGGCTATTCGCTCACCGACTGGAAGGGTGAGTCGCAGACTTTCAGTTTCGTCGGACTGGACAACTACAAGGCGTTGTTGCAGGACGACATCTTCCTGAAGGCCATCTGGCACAACATCCTGTTCCTGGTGTTCATCCCGGTGATCACCATTTTGCTCGCCCTGTTCTTCGCGTTCATGCTGAATGCGGGCGGGCGCAGCCGGGCCGGAGGTGTCCAGGGAGTCGCCGGATCCAAGTTCTACAAGATCGTCTACTTCTTCCCGCAGGTCCTCTCGCTCGCGATTCTCGCGGTTCTGTTCAATGCCGTGTACCGCAGTGACGGTGGCGGTCTGCTCAACGGTTTCCTGATCAAACTCGGCCTCGTCGACGCGAACAGTCCCGTGGAGTGGCTCAACGAGCCCAACCTGGTGCTGTGGGCGCTGATGCTGGTCGTGGTCTGGCACGGGGTCGGCTTCTACCTCGTGCTCTTCTCGGCGGCCATGCAGTCCATCCCGAGGGACATCTACGAGGCCGCCCTCATCGACGGTGCCCGCCGTTCCCAGTCCTTCTTCCGCATCACGCTGCCCCTGCTCTGGGACTCCGTGCAGACGGCCTGGGTCTATCTGGGCATCGTGGCGATGGACATGTTCGTGCTCGTCTCGTCGATGACACAGAACATGGGCGCGTACGGCGGCGGCCCCGACCACGACAGTGAAGTCATGGCCACCGTGATGATGCGCAACTTCCTCTACTACGGGAAGAGCGGCTACGCCTGTGCCATGGGCGTGGTCATGCTCGTCCTCACCCTGATCCTGTCCGTGGTCACGCTGCGCGCCACCCGCCGCGACCGCATCGAGTTCTGAGCGGAAGAGACGACGACGATGAGCGCACCTCTCAAGGAGACGGCCCCCGCGGGTGGTTCCGTCCCGGCCCAGCCCTCGGCCGGCAGCACGCCGGCCCGCCCCGGCGACTCGCGCGGCGAAGGCGTCGTACTGAACGTCTTCTCGCACGGATTCCTCGCCCTGTGGGGGCTGCTGATCGTGCTGCCGCTGCTGTGGCTGGTGCTCAGCTCCTTCAAGACCAATGTCCAGATCGGCGGTTCGGCCTTCGGCTGGCCGCAGCACTGGTCGTTCGGCGTCTTCTCCCGGGCCTGGGACAAGGGCATCGGCGACTACTTCCTCAACACCGTCATCGTGCTGGTCTTCTCGGTACCGCTGACGATGCTGTTCGGCTCGATGGCGGCGTACGTGCTGGCCCGCTACCAGTTCTGGGGCAACCGTTTCCTGTACTACTTCTTCGTCGCGGGCGCGATGTTCCCCGTCTTCCTGGCCCTGGTCCCGCTGTTCTTCATGGTGAAGCGGCTGGACATGCTGAACACCTACCAGGGTCTGATCCTGGTCTACGTGGCGTACTCGCTGCCGTTCACGGTGTTCTTCATGCACGCCTTCTTCCGGACCCTGCCGACGGCGGTCTTCGAGGCGGCGGTCCTCGACGGTGCCTCGCACACCCGGACCTTCTTCCAGGTGATGCTGCCGATGGCCAAGCCGGGTCTGATCAGCGTCGGGATCTTCAACACGCTCGGCCAGTGGAACCAGTTCATCCTGCCGACCGTCCTGATGCAGCCGCAGAGCGGCAGTGATCCGGAGCGCTACGTCCTCACCCAGGGGCTGATCCAACTGCAACAGCAGCAGGGGTACGCCTCGGATCTGCCCGTCCTCTTCGCGGGCGTGACGATCGCGATGATCCCCATGCTGGTCGTCTATCTGTCCTTCCAGCGCCAGGTGCAGGCGGGACTGACCTCGGCCACGCTGAAGTAGCGGACGCGGAGGTGTGCCAGTGGGCGCCGGCAGCATGCCGGCGCCCACTGGCATGTCGGGACCACCGAGGCCGCATCCCCACATCTGAAATTCGCACCCGCAATTCGCACACCGGTTCCCATTCAGCGTCCCTTGTGTGAACCCACAAGGTTTCCGCGGCTGAAGGATTCGGTATGTGGGCCCATGTCCGCACGTCAGCCCAGTGCGGACCCCTTGGAGGGCCCGCGAGAGCCGCCTCCGAGGCAACGCCGCCCTGCTCTGGGGTGGCGTACGCATGTCCGGAGGGTGTCCGGGGCCGGGTGGGAGAAGTGACAGCGATTTCCGTCTAGGTCTTGACTGCGACAACCCGTTCGGCAGAGCTTGGAGTTCATAACTTGTAAGTGGCCCGGTTCCGCAGATGTGACCTGGGCCACGGGCGGCATCGTGGCCGCCCGCCGATGGCAGGAGTGGATGGGTCGATGGAGACTCCGGGGTCGCAGTCGTCGCTGCACCGGGCCAACCTGGAACGAGTCGTACGGGCCGTGCGGCTGGCCGGGTCGCTCACGCAGGCGGAGATCGCGCGCACGACCGGCCTGTCCGCCGCGACGGTCTCCAATATCGTGCGGGAACTGAAGGATGGCGGAACCGTCGAGGTCACGCCCACTTCATCCGGTGGACGAAGGGCCCGCAGCGTCTCCCTGAGCGGCGACGCCGGCATTGTCATCGGCGTCGATTTCGGGCACGCCCATTTGCGCGTGGCGATCGGGAATCTCGCCCACCAGGTGCTGGCCGAGGAGTCCGAGCCGCTGGACGTCGACGCCTCCGCCAGCCAGGGCTTCGACCGGGCCGAAGAGCTGGTCAACCGGCTGATCGAGGCGGTCGGGGTGGACCGTTCGAAGGTCGCCGGGGTGGGCCTCGGCGTCCCCGGGCCCATCGACGTCGAGTCCGGCACCCTGGGCTCCACCGCGATCCTGCCGGGCTGGGGCGGCACCAAGCCCGCCGAGGAGTTGCGCGGGCGGCTGGGCGTGCCCGTGCACGTGGACAACGACGCCAACCTCGGTGCCCTCGGCGAGCTGGTCTGGGGCAGTGGCCGGGGCGTGCGCGACCTGGCGTACATCAAGGTCGCCAGCGGTGTCGGCGCCGGCCTGGTGATCAACGGGAAGATCTACCGTGGACCCGGCGGCACGGCGGGTGAAATCGGACACATCACCCTCGACGAAGCCGGTCCGGTCTGCCGCTGCGGAAACCGCGGATGTCTGGAGACCTTCACGGCGGCCCGATACGTTCTTCCGCTGCTCCAGTCCAGTCATGGCACCGACCTGACCATGGAAGGCGTCGTACGGTTGGCTCGGGACGGTGACCCGGGCTGCCGTCGGGTGATCGCCGACGTCGGCCGTCACATCGGCTCCGGAGTGGCCAATCTCTGCAACCTGCTGAACCCCAGCCGGGTGGTCCTCGGCGGCGATCTTGCCGAGGCCGGAGAGCTCGTTCTGGGGCCCATCAGAGAGTCCGTCGGCCGCTACGCGATCCCCAGCGCGGCACGGCAGTTGTCCGTTCTCCCGGGGGCCCTCGGCGGCCGCGCCGAGGTGCTCGGAGCGCTCGCTCTCGCGCTCAGCGAGATGGGTGATTCGACCCTTTTGGATGGGTCGGTGCCCGCGATTGCTCCCGCCTTCACTTAGAGAACGGATGGCACCGTTGCCATCTCGTTAAGGATTTACTTCTTGACGTCGCACGTGTGGCCGAGTTGACTTCCAGCCACCTCGGCCGCAACGACGCGGCCTCGTCAGGGAGGTTTCTGAAGTGAACACGCGTATGCGTCGTGCGGCCTTCGCCGTTGCTGCTGGTGCCATGGCCGTTTCGCTGGCCGCATGTGGCAGCGCCAAGGACTCCGGCAACAAGAGCTCTGCTTCCGAGTCGTCCGTCAAGAAGGGCGACAACATCAAGGTCGGTCTCCTTCTCCCCGAGAACAAGACCGCGCGGTACGAGAAGTTCGACCGGCCTCTGATCGAGAAGAAGATCAAGGAGCTGACGAACAACAAGGCGGAGATCCAGTACAACAACGCCCGCCAGGACGCCAACCTCCAGGCCCAGCAGGTCGACACGATGATCACCAACAAGGTGGACGTGCTCATCCTGGACGCCGTGGACGCCAAGGCCATCCAGAACTCCGTCCAGAAGGCCAAGGACGCGGGCATCAAGGTCGTCGCGTACGACCGTCTGGCCGAGGGCCCCATCAGCGCGTACACCTCGTTCGACAACGAGGCGGTCGGCAAGGCCCAGGGCGAGGCCCTGCTGAAGGCGCTGGGCAGCAAGGCCACCAAGTCCTCCAAGATCGTCATGGTCAACGGCTCGGTCACCGACCCGAACGCCGCGCAGTTCAAGAAGGGCGCCCACTCCGTCCTTGACGGCAAGGTCACGATCGCCAAGGAGTACGACACCAAGGAGTGGTCGCCGGACAACGCCAACTCCGAGATGGAGACGGCGATCTCCGCGGTCGGCGCCAAGAACATCGCGGGCGTCTACTCGGCCAACGACGGCATGGCCGGCGGTATCATCACCGCCCTCAAGGCGGCCGGCCTCTCCGTGCCGGTCACCGGCCAGGACGCCGAACTCGCGGGCGTGCAGCGCATCATCGCCGGTGAGCAGTACATGAGCGTCTACAAGCCGTACGCCCCCGAGGCCGACGCCGCCGCCGAGATGGCCGTCGCGCTCGCCAAGGGCGAGGACCTCTCCTCGATCGCCAAGGACAAGGTCTCCAGCGGCTCGGCCACCGACGTCCCGTCGGTCCTCGTCCCGGTCACCTCGCTGACGAAGGACAACGTGAACGACACCGTCATCAAGGACGGCGTCTACACCGCCGCTGACATCTGCACCGGCAAGTACGCGTCGGCCTGCACCAAGCTCGGCATCAAGTAAGCGGCGTCAAGTCCCGGCACAATCACGGGGATCCGTCATGGGTCCCCGTACGGGACTGACCCCTCCAGGCTCCTCCGGCGCCCCGCGCATCAGACAGCCCCGCAAGCTCGCCGCGGGGCGCCGGACGGAACATCCCCCCAAACTTCTGCACAACCTCCCGCCGGGTCAGGCGGCGAAGGAGATGGTTCACGTGTCCGCTACGCCCGTGCTGGCGTTGCGCGGGGTCTCCAAGCGGTTCGGTGCCGTTCAGGCGCTCACCGATGTAGAGCTTGAGGTCCACGCCGGTGAGGTGGTCGCCCTGGTGGGCGACAACGGCGCCGGAAAGTCCACGCTGGTCAAGACGATCGCCGGCGTGCACCCCATCGATGAGGGCGTCATCGAATGGGAGGGCAAGCCCGTGTCGATCGGCAGGCCGCACGACGCCCAGGCCCTGGGCATCGCGACGGTGTACCAGGACCTCGCGCTGTGCGACAACATCGACGTCGTCGGCAACCTGTACCTCGGCCGCGAGCTGAGGAAGTGGGGCGTCCTCGACGAGGTCGAGATGGAGCGCCGCTCCCGCGAGCTGCTGACCACGCTGTCGATCCGCATCCCCAGCGTCCGCATCCCGATCGCCTCGCTCTCCGGCGGTCAGCGCCAGACCGTGGCCATCGCCCGTTCCATGCTCGGCGAGCCCAAGCTGGTCATTCTGGACGAGCCCACCGCCGCCCTCGGTGTCGAGCAGACCGCCCAGGTCCTCGACCTCGTCGAGCGGCTGCGTGAGCGCGGTCTTGCCGTCGTCCTCATCAGCCACAACATGGCGGACGTGAAGGCCGTGGCCGACAAGGTCGCCGTCCTGCGCCTCGGCCGCAACAACGGCGTCTTCGAGGTCAAGACGACCTCGCAGGAGGAGATCATCTCCGCCATCACCGGCGCCACCGACAACGCTGTGACCCGTCGTGCCGCGCGCTCGACCGGGGAGGTTTCCAAGTGAGCATCGACAAGACCTCCGCGTCGCCGCAGGACGACAGCGTCGTGGAGAACCCTGAGGCGGCTGCGGCCGCCGTGACCGCCGTAGACCCCCGCCTGCTCGTGCGCGAGCAGGGCCTCGCGGGCTACCTCGGCGAGTTCAAGCGCAAGCTGAAGACCGGTGAACTGGGCTCCCTCCCGGTCGTCCTCGGTCTGATCATCATCTGCATCATCTTCCAGAGCCTCAACTCCAACTTCCTGTCCGCGCAGAACATCAGCGACATCACCGTCACGATGGTCGGCACGGGCATGATCTCCGTCGGCATCGTCTTCGTGCTGCTGCTCGGCGAGATCGACCTGTCGGTCGGCTCGGTCAGCGGCGCGGCCAGCGCCCTCGCGGCCGTCCTCGCGGTCAACCAGGGCTGGCCCGAGTGGGTCGCGGTGCTCGTCGCCATCGCCGCGGGTGCGGCCATCGGCGCGACGCACGGCTTCTTCTTCGCGGTGCTCGGCGCCCCCGCCTTCGCCGTGACCCTGGCCGGTCTGCTGTTCTGGCTCGGCTTCATGCTCAAGGTGCTGGGCGCGAACGGCACGATCAACCTCGACAGCGACGGTCTGATCGGCAAGCTCACCACGTACTTCTTCACCGACGTGGTTGCCGCCTACGGTCTGGCCCTCGTCGTGGTCGTGGTGTTCTTCGTCACCTCCTTCCTGGGCAACCGCCGCCGCGAGGCCGCGGGCGTCCCGTCCCGGCCGCTCAGCGACACGTTGATGCGTACGGCGCTGCTCGCGATCATCTCCTTCGCCGCGGCGTACATGTACAACCAGTACAAGGGCCTGCCGCTGGCCACGGTGGTCTTCCTGGCCTTCCTGATCCTCACCGACTTCGTGCTGCGCCGTACCGCGTACGGACGCAAGATCTTCGCGCTCGGCGGCAGCGTCGAGGCGTCGCGTCGTGCGGGTATCAACGTCACCTCGGTGCGGATCACCGTGTTCGCCATCTCGGGCGGCCTCGCGGCGATCGGCGGTCTGTTCCTGGCCTCCAAGATCGCCTCGGCCAACCAGAGCGCCGGCACGGGTGACCTGCTGATGAACGCGATCGCCGCGGCGGTCATCGGTGGTACGTCGCTCTTCGGCGGTCGTGGCCGCACGTGGAACGCGCTGCTCGGTGTGCTGGTCATCGTGTCGATCCAGTACGGACTGCAGCTCGAGTCCATCGCGGAGCCGGTGAAGTACATGATCACGGCGGCGGTCCTTCTGACCACCGTGGTCATCGACTCGGTCACGCGTAAGACTCAGAAGACGGCGGGTCGCGCCTGACCGGCATCGCCGTTGGACGACAGTGCCCGGTGCCTTCAAGGTGCCGGGCACTGTCGTGTCGTACAGAGACGGAACATTAGAATCGTCGGGCCCGGCAACAGCTCGATCAGCGATACTGCAAGGAGGCACGGGTGCCGCTGCTGACCCGCATCAGGGGACCGCGCGATCTGGACCGGCTCAGCCTGGAGGAGCTGGACCAGCTGGCGGAGGAGATCCGGAGCTTCCTCGTGGACGCCGTCTCCAAGACCGGCGGCCACCTCGGCCCCAACCTGGGCGTGGTCGAGCTCACTCTCGCCCTGCACCGTGTCTTCGAGTCGCCGAAGGACAAGGTGCTCTGGGACACCGGTCACCAGTCCTATGTGCACAAGCTGCTCACCGGGCGTCAGGACTTCTCCAAGCTGAAGATGAAGGGCGGCCTGTCCGGCTACCCCTCGCAGGCCGAGTCCGAGCACGACGTCATCGAGAACTCCCACGCCTCCACCGTCCTCGGCTGGGCCGACGGCCTCGCCAAGGCCAACCAGTTGCACGGGCGCGACAGCCATGTGGTCGCCGTCATCGGTGACGGGGCCCTGACGGGCGGCATGGCGTGGGAGGCGCTGAACAACATCGCCGACGCCAAGGACCGGCCCCTCGTCATCGTCGTCAACGACAACGAGCGGTCGTACGCCCCGACCATCGGCGGACTCGCCAACCACCTGGCGACGCTGCGGACGACGGACGGGTACGAGCGTTTCCTCGCCCGCACCAAGGAGGTCCTGGAACGGACCCCCGTCGTCGGCAGGCCGCTCTACGAGACCCTGCACGGGGCGAAGAAGGGGTTCAAGGACTTCATCGCCCCGCAGGGCATGTTCGAGGACCTCGGCCTGAAGTACGTCGGCCCGATCGACGGCCACGACATCGAGGCCCTGGAGTCGGCTCTCGCGCGGGCCAAGCGGTTCGGCGGGCCCGTCATCGTGCACTGCCTCACCGAGAAGGGCCGCGGCTACCAGCCCGCCCTCCAGGACGAGGCCGACCGCTTCCACGGCATCGGCCCCATCCACCCCGACACGGGCCTGCCGATCAAGGCCTCGGGCGCCGACTGGACCTCCGTCTTCGGCGACGAGATGGTCAGGCTCGGCCAGGAGCGCGAGGACATCGTCGCGATCACGGCGGCGATGCTCCAGCCGGTCGGTCTGAAGAAGTTCGCGGACGCGTTCCCGGACCGGATCTACGACGTCGGCATCGCCGAGCAGCACGGCGCCGTCTCCGCGGCCGGCCTCGCCGTCGGCGGCGTCCACCCCGTCTTCGCCGTCTACGCCACCTTCCTCAACCGGGCCTTCGACCAGGTGCTGATGGACGTGGCCCTGCACAAGTGCGGCGTCACCTTCGTGCTCGACCGTGCCGGCATCACCGGCACGGACGGCGCCTCCCACAACGGCATGTGGGACATGTCGATCCTTCAGGTCGTGCCGGGGCTGCGCCTCGCCGCGCCGCGCGACGCCGACCAGGTCCGCGCCCAACTCCGCGAGGCCGTCGAGGTGGAGGACGCGCCGACCGTCGTGCGCTTCTCGAAGGGCGCCGTCGGCCCCGCCGTACCGGCCGTCGGTCGGGTCGGAGGCATGGACGTGCTGCGCGAGCCGGGGACGGACATGCCCGACGTGCTCCTCGTCTCCGTGGGCGCCCTCGCGCCGATGTGCCTGGAGATCGCCGCTCTGCTCGAGAAGCAGGGCATCACCACCACCGTCGTCGACCCGCGTTGGGTCAAGCCCGTCGACGAGGCCATGGCCCCGCTGGCCGAGCGGCACCGCGTGGTCGTCACCGTCGAGGACAACTCCCGCGTCGGCGGCGTCGGGTCGGCCGTCGCCCAGGCCCTGCGGGACGCGGGCGTCGACGTACCGCTGCGCGACTTCGGCATCCCGCCGCGCTTCCTCGACCACGCCTCCCGCGCCGAGGTCATGGCCGAGATCGGGCTCACCGCCCCCGACATCGCCCGCCAGGTCACCGGGCTGGTCTGCAAGCTGACGGGCGGCCGGTTCGACGGCCGGGCGAACGAGGTCGACTCCGTGGAGTCCGCACGCGACTGACACGCCCTCGGGGCCGGGTTCACCACTGCCAGAGTGGTGAAATCGGCCCATTTGCGTGAATACACCCGCGCCGGGGCATACGTACCACGCCCCCTCTCGATCATGTCGAGGACGACAAGCGTGGGAGGTACCCCGTGACCAGCACCCTCTTCCGGACGAAGAAGGTCGAGCAGTCCATCCTCGACACCGAGGAGCCAGAACACGCGCTCAAGAAATCCTTGTCCGCGCTGGATCTGACAGTCTTCGGTGTCGGAGTCATCATCGGCACCGGCATCTTCGTCCTGACCGGCAAGGTCGCGAAGGAGAACGCGGGACCCGCCGTCTCCCTGGCCTTCGTCGTGGCCGGCGTCGTCTGCGCCCTCGCCGCGCTCTGCTACGCCGAGTTCGCCTCCACCCTCCCGGTGGCGGGCTCCGCGTACACCTTCTCGTACGCCTCCCTCGGGGAACTGCCCGCCTGGATCATCGGCTGGGACCTGGTCCTGGAGTTCGCGCTCGGCACTGCGGTGGTGGCCGTCGGCTGGTCCGGCTACGTCCGCTCGCTCCTCGACAACGCGGGCTGGCACCTGCCCGCGTACCTCTCCGGACGGGACGGCGCGCACGGCTTCGGCTTCGACGTCCTGGCCGCCGCGCTGATCCTGGTCCTCACCTGCATCCTCGTGCTCGGCATGAAGCTGTCCGCGCGGGTCACCGAGCTGGTCGTCGCCATCAAGGTCACGGTCGTCCTGATCGTGATCATCGCCGGTGCCTTCTTCATCACGTCGGACAACTACAAGCCGTTCATCCCCAAGGCGGAGCCCGTGCCGGCGGGCGGCAGCCTCAAGGCCCCGCTCATCCAGCTGATGGTCGGCTGGGCGCCGTCCAACTTCGGCGTGATGGGCATCTTCACCGCCGCCTCCGTCGTCTTCTTCGCCTTCATCGGCTTCGACGTCGTGGCCACCGCCGCGGAGGAGACCAAGAACCCGCAGCGCGACATGCCCCGCGGCATCCTCGGCTCCCTGTTCATCTGCACGGCGTTGTACGTGGCGGTGTCGATCGTCGTCACCGGTATGCAGCACTACAGCAAGCTCTCCGTGGACGCCCCGCTCGCCGACGCGTTCAAGGCCCTCGGGCATCCCTGGTATGCGGGCGTGATCAGCTTCGGCGCCGCCGTCGGTCTGACGACGGTCTGCATGATCCTGCTGCTCGGCCAGACCCGCGTGTTCTTCGCGATGAGCCGCGACGGACTGCTGCCCCGCTTCTTCTCCCACGTCCACCCGCGGTTCCGCACCCCGCACCGCCCGACCATCCTGCTCGGCGTGATCATCGCGGTCATCGCGGGCTTCACCAGCCTCAGCGAACTCGCCGAGCTGGTGAACATCGGCACGCTGTTCGCCTTCGTCCTCGTCGCGATGGGCGTGATCATCCTCCGCCGCACCCGCCCCGACCTCCACCGCTCCTTCCGCACGCCCTGGGTGCCGTTCCTGCCGATCGTGTCCGTCCTGGCCACGCTGTGGCTGATGCTCAATCTGCCCGCCGAGACCTGGCTGCGGTTCGCGATCTGGATGGTGATCGGCTTCCTCGTGTACTTCCTGTACGGCCGCTCGCACAGCCGCCTCGGCCGCCACGAGGAGACCACCCTCGCCGAGGTCACCCGCAACCGCCCGCCCGGGGACGCCCAGGCGTAACCGATCGCACGGCACTCGACCGGCTTGCCGCCCCGGCCCCGTATGTCCCGCTTCGTGGGGACTACGGGGCCGGATAGCGTGCTCCCCATGCTTGCCGCGCCCCTGGCCCCCGCCAGGTCAACAGCCGTACGGACGGCGTACTGGACGCGGCTGCTGCCCGCGCTGGCGGCGCTGGCCTGCGTCACCCGGGCCCCGTCCTTCACCCGGCCGCTGTGGAACCCCGACGAGGGCTATCTCGCCGTACAGGCCCGGATGCTGGCGCACGGCGGGCAGTTGTACGACACGGTCGTGGACCGCAAGCCGCCGATCGTGCCGTGGCTGTACCAGGCGGCGTTCGCGTTCGGCGGCTCCGGTTCGCTGACCTCGGTCCGGATCCTGGCCGTCCTCGCACAACTGCTCACCGCCGTCCTGCTGGCCTCCCTCGCCCGCCGCCGCTGGGGCGACACCGCGGGCCGTACGGCCGGAGTGCTCTATCTGCTGGTCTCCGTCGGACTCAATCCCGAGGACGCGCAGGCCGCCCTCTTCGAGGTCTTCATACTGCCCTGCACGGCCGCCGCCCTGTGGTGCGCCGACCGCCGCCGCTGGGGGGCGGCCGGGGTCGCCGTCGCCTGCGCCGTCCTCACCAAGCAGACCGGCGGAGCGGTGCTCGTGCCGGTGGTGTGGATGCTGCACCGGTACGGCGCCCAGCAAGGCAGTGTTCTGCGGCTGGCCGCCGGCGTGGCGGTCCCGGTGCTGTGCGCGGCCCTGCTCACCGACCCGGCGGCCTTCGTGTTCTGGACGGTCACCGGCTCGGGCGCGTACGCCTCCTTCACCGGCTCCGAACTCCACGTCGTCGTCCGGGCGTTGGCCAACACGGTGATCCTGGCGGCGGCCTGCGCGGGCCTGCTCCCGGCCCTGGTACGGGCGCCGCGCATCGCCCGCGCCTCGGCGGCGGACCTGTGGGTGTGGCTCGCGTCCTCGGCCGCGGCCGTCGTCGCAGGCTTCCACTTCTTCGGCCACTACTACCTGCAGCTCACCCCGCCGCTGGCGCTCCTTGCGACGGCCGCGCTGCGCTTTCTGCCCCGAGAGCGGCTGACGGCGGCGCTCTTCACCTCCGTCTGCTGCTGCTCCCTGTTCCTGACCTGGGGTCTGTTGGCCCCCCGCCCCGAACTCGCCCACGCCCAGCGCCTGGCCGCCGCCGTCGCCGACCGCACGTCACCGGCCGACCGCGTCCTGGTGTGGGGGATACACCCGGAGACGTACTGGCTGGCCGACCGCGCCCCGGCCAGCCGCTATCTCACCGCGGGCCTGCTCACCAACTACAGCGGCGGCCGGGGCGACTCCCGGGTGGGCGAGAAGTACGCCGTCGAGGGCGCCTGGCCCGTCTTCCGCGCGGAACTGGCCCGCCATGCCCCGGCCCTGGTGATCGACGACTCCCGGGGCAAGCCGTACGCCCCCGAGCGGCTGCCGAGCCTGCGGGGCCTGCTCGCGGCACGCTACGAGGAGGTGGGGAGGGTGGACGGCGCGGTGCTGTACGCG
Organism: Streptomyces sp. NPDC002619; assembly: GCF_042889305.1. Lineage (NCBI taxonomy): Bacteria > Bacillati > Actinomycetota > Actinomycetes > Kitasatosporales > Streptomycetaceae > Streptomyces > Streptomyces sp. NPDC002619. The sequence continues at coordinate 95,713 of NZ_JBIAQV010000003.1, forward strand.
CGCGTGGCGAAGGACTAGGGAGTGCCGCCCAGCACCGAGCGCGGCCCGGTCACCTCCGCCCCCAACTCCTTGACCCTGCCGCGCAGTTCACGGTCAGCCGTGATGACCAGGCAAGCACGGCCCGGGTTCTCCGCGACCAGCTCGACGATGCGGTCGTCACCGCTGCCCGGCGCCGGCACCACCCGGACGCCGGACGCGGACTCCACCCCGCGCGCGGCGCCCTCGACGACGAGCACGAGCTCCACCGGGTTCGGATGCCCCGGCAGCCCCTCCGAGGCCAGCCGGTCCCGCAGCCGCTCGGCGGCCCCCTTCCGGTCCCGCCACCACCCGTCGGGCACCGACCCGACCACGTTCGCGGCGTCGACGATCACGAGGAGCGGGAGGGGGGTGTCCGTCGTATCCGTCATGTTCATAATGGCCTCAGTTTGTCACGGGTTCTTCGCCCACCCGCGAGTGATCTCGCCGATCGCGGCGGCCGCCCGCTCGGTGGCTCGCCCGCCGGCGCGCACCGCGGGGGAGAACTCGACGTGCAGGAACGGTACATGGTCGTCGTCGGCGACTCGGCCCTGCACGTTCTCCCGGCCCTCCAGCGGACAGGACCGTGCCCAGGCCCGGCACACCTGGAAGCCGTGCGCGCGCAGGGCGTCGGCCAGCCTGCGGCCGTCGTGGCGGCCCGCCGACCCGGCCCCGGTGGAGGCGACCGCGTCGTAGCCCGGGGCGGAGGACGCGGCGAAGCCGTGCACCTGGATCCCGGGGATCCCGCGGCGGGCCAGCTCGTCACAGATGGCACCGAAGACGGTGTCGTGACGGTGCGCCACGTCAGCGGAGTTCCCGGGTCCGGCTTTGCGATGTGCTCCCGCAATCACCAGGATTCCGCCGGGGGCGGCGTGCAGCACCCGCACGCCCAACTGTTCGGTGCCCCGGTCGAAGACGGGATGCGGGACCTGGACCGACCAGCCCGGGCGGTGGTCCAGGTCGAGGTAGACCCGGCCCCAGCCGCGCGGCGTCACGGCGTCGTCGGTGCGGTCGGCCACCTCGGCCCAGCGCCGTCCCGAGGCCCGGTCGACGACAGTGCGCACCGTGAAGTCCCGTTGCGAAAGCTGCTGTTCCGCTTGGGTGCGGTGGCCGTCGAGCAACAGCCCGACCGCCGCGGCCACGGCCTCGCGGTCGGCTCGGCCGGGTGGCCGGTAGCCGCGGTCAGGGGCGAACCGGCTCGTGTAGTCCGTGACCGCGCGCGCCAGGTCGATCTGCTCGGCACCCTTGGGGACACGCCGGCCGGCATCATCCGTCGCCTCGCCGCGGGTGGCGTTCAGGACGGCGGGCAGCGCACCGGCGAGGCCAGTGACGATCAGCAGAATTGTTGCGATCGTTATGATTCGTGAGCGGTTGGCTCTCATGGCTGTATCAAGATATCCCGGTGAACAGACGCCTGAGCCGCACCCTGCTGATCCCGCTCTCCCTCGTCGCAGCCCTGGCCGGCTGCGGCCTCGTCCAGGACGACGCGAACGACCAGGGCGGCGGGCGCTCCTTCACCGTCGCGGCCGCCGGCGACATCCTGATGCATCCGGAGCTGGTCGATCAGGCGCGCAAGGACGCAAAGCGCACCGGCAAGGGCGTGGACGGGCTGGACTTCGGGCCGATGATGGCCGGTATCGAGCCGGTGATCAGCAAGGCGGACCTGGCGATCTGCCACTTCGAGCCGGTGATGGGCACGCCGAAGGGCCCGTTCGAGGGCTTCCCGGACTTCCAGGTACCGCCACAGACCGCGAAGACGATCAAGGACATCGGGTACGACACCTGCTCCACGGCCTCCAACCACACGCTCGACCACGGTTACGCGGGCGTGAAGCGCACCCTGGACGCGCTGGATGGCGCGGGCGTGAAGCACACGGGCTCCTTCCGGACCCAGAAGGAGGCGCTCACCCCGCTGGTCATGGACGTCAAGGGTGTCAAGGTCGCGCAGATATCGTTCGCCTACGGTTTCAACGAGCCGCACACGCTGCCGAAGGACCAGCAGTGGCTCGCCAACCAGCAGGATCTGGGCCGGATCGAGGCCGCCGAGCAGCTGGCACGCAAGGCCGGTGCCGAAGTGGTGATCCTCTCCCTGCACTGGGGTCGCGAGCATCATCCGGAACCCTCGTCCTCGCAGCTGTCCTTCGCCCGGCAGATCGCCCGGCAGACGGGCATCAACCTGGTCATCGGCCATCACGCGCACGTCGTGGAGCCGATGGAGAAGGTGGACGGGACCTGGGTGACCTACGGCCTCGGCAACCAGATCGCCCGGCATGAGGTGCCGACGGGGCTGACCGAGGAGGGCGTGATCGCCTGGTTCACGTTCACCGAGCACGGCAAGGGCAACTGGGAGGTCCAGCCCCGCTTCGAGCCGACGCTGCTGACGATCCCGCCGGACGCCGAGAACGTCAGGGACGGCGGCACGGCCACCTACACGGACGACGATGTGCGGGACTACCGTCTGCTGGACGTGCCCGCCGCCCTCCGGGACGACCACGACCTGACGGACGCCCAGCGGGCCCGGCTGAGGCTCGCCTTCGAGCGCACCGAGGGCACCCTGCTCAACCGGGGCGCCGCCCAGGACGGCCTGAAACCGCTGACGCCGCTGCCCGAATGACGAACACCTCTGCCCGGCCCTGATCATCTAAACGCAAATGTTGCACAGATCACACCGGATCGTGTGCAACGTTATGCGGTTCTTACCTGTCTGAATTCTGCGGTGTACTTGTGCGACGGGTGTGCCCGGAGTGCACGCACAACCGAAAAGCTCTTCCCGCTTCCCCGTGCGGAACCGGTCGCCCGCACACCCCGAGAGGACCCTCCCTTGGCGCCACCGCCCCCGGCGCGGCAGCACCGAGCCCGCCGCCGAGCCGACATGTCGCTGATCGGAGGCATCCGCCCGCCGATCGCGGTCCTCTCGGTGCTCCTGTTGTCGCTCGCCGCCGTCACGGCACTCGTGCTGGGCCGCGTCGACAACGGCGGGATACCGAAGGCCGTGCTGACGTCCCAGCAGCACTTTTCGGAGGACGGCGCCATCGCACTGCGCGCCTCCATCGACGAGTCCGTCACCGACATCACCCGGTCCGCCGCGCTGTTCAGCGCCGGGCAGCCGGTGTCCGGCGACGCCGTCCTCGACAAACTCGGCAGCACCTACCAGAAGTGGATGGGCACCGCCGTCGTCGAGATCAGCACCGGCAAGCTGGTCGCGGCCCGCGGTGAGACGGTGCCGCTGACCTCCGTGGACACGGCCTCCCTCGGCGGCGAGAACGGACTGGCCCCACGCATGGTCCAGTTGAAGAACGGCGAGGTGCGTCTGCTGTCCTTCGGGCTGCTGACCTGGCCGGGCAAGCCGCAACTCCTGCTGGTGGCCTCCAGCACCCTGAAGTTTCCCGGCATCAGCCTCGGCCAGTTCCGCTCCATCGCCGTGGTCGACCGGGACGGCGCGATCCTCAGCAGCGACGGCATCCCCGAACCCGAGCAGGCGAGCAACAGCATCGACCGCAAGGAGATCGCGGCCTCCGGCAAACAGCTCGACGACTTCGCCCGGCGTGCGGCCCGCGAGGCGCAGCGGGATCCGCGCAGCAGCAAGGAGCCCGGCACCGGCGGCTACCAGGGCGTCAGCGGCAGCCTGCTCGGCGAGCGGTTGCTGGGCGACCGGTCCGTCGCCGGATACGCCACGCTGGCCGCGCCCCAGCCCGGCGAGGCCACCACGGCCTCCGGGCTCGGCCTCTCCGTGGTCTCCATGGTCAGGGTGACCGAGGACACCGCCCGTGCCCATTCCCAGGTGTTCGGTCTGCTGGCAGGCGGCGCGCTGCTCGTCATCGGCGGACTGGCCGTGGCGGTCCTGCTGGGAACCGTGCAACGCCCGCTCATCCGGCTGTTTCTGGAGTCCCGCCGGCTCACCCGGGGCGACCTGACCCGGCCCGTCACCGTCCCCGGCTACGGTGAGACGCATCGCATCGGCAACGCCCTGGAGCAGTTGCGACATCAGCTCGGCCAGGCCGCCGGAACCTCCGGCCCACCGCCGCGTCCGCGCGGACTGCGCCGGGTGGGCACCCGAGCCCTCCTCGCAGTCTGCGCGGTGCTCCTGCTGGCCTGGGCCGCACCGCTGATGCTCCTGTTCAACCGCGCGGACACCACGACCGTCATACCCCGGCAGCTCGTCGACGACCAGCGTGAACGCACCGACACGCTCAGCGACCGCGTGCGCCGCGCGCTCAACGAGGGCGACGCCGACCTGCAGTCGGTCGCGTCCCTGATCGGCGACCGGACCGAACCCGAGGCCATGGGCGAGGTGCTGGAACGCACCTTCAACGAGAACCAGCGCTACCGTTCGCTCTACGTCGTCGACTCCTCCGGCGAGATACAGGCCCGGGAGGGCAAGAAGCCCCAGGTGATCGAGTCCAAGCGGGTCTCCGGCACCCCCATCCGGCTGCTGGGCCACGGCGGCAAGGAGCCCGTCCTCGTCGCCACCGCGGAGATACCCGGCCGCAACGGCGCCCACCTGGTGGGCGAGTTCCGCATCGCGTTCCTCAACGCCCTGCTGAATCGCCCGGGGCTGGGGGTGGTCCGGCTCGTGGACGACCAGAGCAGGGTCATCGCCGGCAACACCGGCTTCCTGGCCTTCCAGTCGCTGCCCGACGCTCACCTGAAGGACCTCGTCGCGGCCAGTGCCCAGCGGCTCGGCAAGAAGGCGCGGCCCAACGGCGTGCTCTATCGCGAGCACGGGGTGCGGATCGCCGCCGCCGCGCCGTTCTCCGGCAGCGGCTCCGCCGAGTCGCTCGGCTGGAGCGTGGTCAGCTGGCAGTCCGCCGACCGGCTCGCCATCCCCGGGTACGAAGCCCAGAACCGCACCATCCTCGCCGGGCTTCTCGGCGCCACCGCGGCCGCCGCCTGCCTGGGCTGGCTGCACATCGTGGTGGCCCGGCCGCTGCGCACGCTGGCGGACCGGGCCGAGGCGCTGGCCGGGGGCGACCGCAAGACCGTTCTCTTTCCGCAGCACCACGACGAGGTCGGGGCCGTCACCCGATCCCTGGAACTCATCCGGCAGCAGCTGGCGGACCAGAGTCGGCAGCAACCCCGCCGCACCCCACCCCGGCCGTCCACGCCGCAGCAGTACACAAGGAACTGATCGCCCGTGCTCTTCCTCTACACCGTGCTGCTGGTGGGCTGCGCGATCCTGCTCCTCGCGGGCATCGTGGAGCAGCGCCGGCACTTCACCAACCTGGACCACATACCCACCCGGGTCCTGGTCAACGGCATCCGCGGCAAGTCCTCCATCACCCGGCTGTGCGCGGGTGCCCTGCGCGGCGGCGGCCTGACGACCGTCGCCAAGACCACCGGCACCGCGGCCCGGTTCATCCACCCGGACGCCACCGAGGAGCCCGTCTACCGCAAGTTCGGCATCGCCAACGTCGTCGAGCAGATCGGCATCGTGCGGCGCGCCGCCGCGTACAAGCCGGACGCGCTCGTCATCGAGTGCATGGCCGTCATGCCGGCCCTGCAGGAGATCAACCAGTCCAAGCTGATCCGCTCCACGATCGGCGTGCTGTGCAACGTCCGTGAGGACCACCTCGCCGAGATGGGCCCCACCCTGGACGACGTGGCGCGTTCGCTGTGCCGCTCGATGCCGGAGGACGGCATCTGCGTCACGGCCGAGAAGGACCGCTTCCACATCCTCCAGGAGGAGGCGGACGCCCGGAACTGCCGACTGGTCTACGCCGATCCCGAAACGGTCAGCGACGAAGAGCTGCGCGGCTTCAGCTGGTTCACCTTCAAGGAGAACGTGGCCATCGCGCTGACCGTCGCCGAACTGCTCGGCGTCGACCGGGAGACGGCTTTGCAGGGGATGTACGAGGCCCCGCCGGACCCCGGTGTCCTCTCCGTCGAGCGCTATCTGACGCCCGAGGGGAAGAAGCTGCGGTTCGCCAACGTCTTCGCGGCCAACGACCCCGAGTCGACGCTGATGAACATCAACCAGCTGCTCGACCTCGGCGCCGTCAACCGTCCGCTCAACGTGGTCATCAACTGCCGCCCCGACCGCGTCGAACGCAACGGGCAGATGGGCGAGATCATCCCCGACCTCGACCCCGAGCGCGTCTTCGTCATCGGCCACCCGGCCAAGTCCGCCATCGACGCCATCCCGGCCGAGTTCCGCTCGCGCGCCGTCGACCTCGGCGGCGACAAGCGCGACCCGGAGGAGTTCATGGCCAGGCTCCTCGAGCTGCTCGGCCCGGACTCCTCGCTGGTCGCGATCGGCAACATCCACGGCCAGGGCGAGATCCTGCTGGAGCACCTCGCCGAACTGCCGCCGGACGACTCCGCCGCCGAGCCCGTGGCCCCGCCCAGCCGCGCGGGGGCGGCACCCGCGGTGCCCGAGCACGTCGAGACAATGCAGCTGTACGCGCCCCGCATCGACCCGTACCAGCGCTACTCGGAGGCGTACGAGTCGCGTTACGCGCAGCAGCCGTACGTCCCGCAGATCCCCCTGCAGGGCGACGCCGTACATCCGTATCCGCAGCAGGAGCGGGTGAGCCGGGCAGGGAACGGCCAGGCGTACCCGCAGGACGCGTGGACGCAGCCGTACCACGGCGACCAGCCCCACTCCGCCGTGCCGCAGGCGCGTCCCTCCGCCGGACAGGCCCCGCCCCGTGGGCCGTTCGAACCCCGCACACGTCCCCAGCCCTCCGCCGACGACAGCCAGCAGTGGCACAGCCCAGGAGAACAGCGTTGATCCCCTCTGTCCTCACCCCCGAGATCGCCGCGATCGGCATCGGCCTGGGCCTGATGTTCTCGTTGATGTGCTACCTGACGACCAACCTGTCGCCCGGCGGCATGATCACGCCGGGCTGGCTCGCGCTCACCCTCATCGAGGATCTGCAGCGGGCCGCGCTGGTGGTCGGGGTGACCGTGCTGACCTACCTCACCACGCTGCTGCTGCAGCGCTTCGTGATCCTGTACGGCAAGCGGCTGTTCGCGGCCGTGGTGCTCAGCGGCGTCCTCATCCAGGCCACCGTGATCATCGTGCTGCAGATGGAGTTCCCGCTGCTGTACGCCAACCAGACGCTCGGGTTCATCGTCCCTGGCCTGATCGGCTACCAACTGGTCCGCCAGCCCAAGGGCGCGACGCTGCTGTCCACCGGATCGGTCACCCTGGCCACCTATGTGGTCCTGACCGCCGGCATCCTGCTGGGCGCCCTGCCGTCCTCCTGAACCCGTCTCTACCCGACGCACCCCTGGAGCACTCACCATGCCGAAGCGCAAAGGCCGCCCCGTCGTCCATACGGTGACGGTCCTGGCGCTGCTCGCGGGCAGCGCGTACTTCACGTACGACCTGCGCAAGGACGCGCAGGCGAAGGCCCCGGCCGCCCAGACGATCAACGACAGCGCCCTGCGGAACTCGGGCAAGGCGACCGGCCAGCAGACCTGGGAACGGCTGAACAACCCGGCGCGGTCGGTACTGCGCGACAGCAAGGGCGCGGTCGTCGCCACCTTCACGGACGGCGCCCGCACCGCCACGCTCAAGGGCCCCTCGCGGACCTTCAGCGAACCGGTCAACACCAACACCAAGGTGATCACCGACGACTGGGTCCGCCTCCTGCCGGAGCCCTGGACCAAGGGCGCCGAGAACCAGCAGTGGTTCAAGGACTGGTTCAAGCAGTACTACGGCAGCGAGGAGGACGACATCTTCGCGTTCGCCTTCCAGTACACGCCGGGTGCACCGGTCAAGAAGGACGACCAGGGCGTCCAGTACGAGGGCCAGGCGTTCTACGGGCCGTACAAGCCCAACGGCGTGGACCGGTACGAACAGACCGACTTCTTCGACTACCTGGGCATCCCGTACACCTTCCGGGACGGCACCACGATGTACCCGCAGAAGGACCGTCTGCGATCCGTGGACTGCTCCGGCTACCTGCGCCTGGTCTACGGTTACCGCGCCCGCTATCCGCTGATGGCCGCCAACGACAAGGGCGACGGGCTGCCGCGCACCGCCGACGGCATGGCCCGCTCCAAGGTCGGTGTCGACATCATCAAACTCCAGGGCTCGAGCCCCTGGTACGTCCGACCGAAGAACATCGACGTTCTCCAGCCCGGTGATCTGCTGTTCTTCAAGATGGACCACCGCACCGGCAACCACATGGACCACTCCGCGATCTACCTGGGCCCGGACACCGAGGGCCACAAGGTCTTCGTCTCCAGCCGAAAGGAACAGAACGGCCCCACCATCGGTGACCAGGGCGGTGTCTCGCGGCTCGACGGCAACGGCTTCTACGCCGGGCTGTTCCGCAGTGCCAAGCGGCTGTGACCAGGCCGGGGGGCGAGCCGCGGCGACGGATGCAACCGGCTTAGAGTGAACCGGTGAACGGCGACTGGCTCATACGCGGCCGCGACGGCCGGCTCAGTGTGTATCTGCCCTCGGGCGACGCCGTCCTGTGCCGGGCGGAGCGCGTCCCCGGCGGCCCCTGGAGCGCCCCGCGCAAGGTGGGCGGCGAACAGAAGCTGCACCCCGTCCTCGCCGTCGGCCACGGCGCCGACGGCTACGCCCATCTGGTCTCTTGGCGGCCCACTTTGAAGGGCGAGTCGGGCCTGGTGCATTCCACGCACTACCGCCCGCTGCTGGCCGCCCTGGACTGGAACCCGGCCGGCCACCCCGACAAGAAGGGCGACCGCACAGGCACGCCCGCCCTCGCGGTGGACGACCGGGGCCGCGCCCATGTCTTCGTCCGCAACAAGGGCGGTGGCATCAGCATGGTCGCGCAGAAGGAGAAGGGCGGCTGGGACCCCTGGCGCGACCTCAAGGGCCGGGACGTCCAGGAGGAACCGGCCGCGGTGACGGGGGAGTCCGGTCTCGTCGAGCTGTACGCGGCCGTGCCGGGCGGCATCCTGCACTGGCGCCAGGAGGCGCCGGGCGCCCAACCGGTCCTGGAGGAGGCGATGGAGGCCGAGGTCCGCCCGGGCACCCTGCACGCCCTCGCCACGTCCGCCGAGAGCACTACCCTCTTCTACACCGACGACTCGGGCGACCTGTGCGCCTGGCGCCCCGGCACCAAGCCCGTCGCGCTGCTCGCCTCCGCGGGCCCCGACCCGGTCACGGCGGTCCGCTGCGAACTCGACGGCCACGACTGCACGTTGCTCGCCCAGCGTTCCTCCAGCGGCCGGGTCGCCTTCGCCGCGTACCCGACGGAGCAGGAGTCGGCGGGCGCCTGGTGGTCGGAGTCCGGCCCCCAACTGCCGGCGGACGCCGCGGTGTCCCTCGCGGTGGACGAGGACGACCGGGTGGTGGCGGCAACGTTGTCCCCCTCCACGGGCCGCCTCCTGCTGACCCGACGCAAGGACGAGCCCGGTCTGGCCCTGGAGGCGTGGCGCGAGGTGTGAGTGCGCCATGATGGCGGGCGTGGACACCGAGACACTCGTCGACGCCTGGCGGCGCCTGCTCACCGACTCCGGAAAGTCCTGGGTGCTCTTCGAGCACGGGACTTGTGTGGTGCTGGACAACCCCGCCGGTGAACTCGCCGAACAGGCCAAGGACATCCTGCGGGAGTACGGCCCCGTGCACGTCGCCACGACGGCCGGCGACTTCCGTGTGCTTGAACTCAAGAGCGGCGAAGGCTGGCTGGTGACCGGGCACCACCCGGACGTCGTCACGTTCGTGCCGCTCGACGAACCCGCCGACTCCTCGCACCTGGCCGTCGGCATCCACGGCCGCTCCAAGCGGCATGAGGACGGCACAGAGCTGCACGTCGTCCACGTCGAGGACGCCCGCTGACATGCCGGTGCCCGGCGCACCGCACAGGGTGGGCCGGGCACCGTACGCCGGTACGGACCGGGTTACTTCGGGACGCTCGCCACGCCCGGAGCCAGGAACTTCTTGCCGTTCACGCGCTCCGAGACGCCCTCGCGGTCCAGGTACGGCGTGATGCCGCCGAGGTGGAAGGGCCAGCCGGCGCCGGTGATGAGGCAGAGGTCGATGTCCTGGGCCTCAGCGACGACGCCCTCGTCGAGCATGAGCCCGATCTCCTGCGCCACCGCGTCGAGGACACGGGCGCGGACCTGCTCCTCCGTCAGGACGACGTCGCCCTGCTGCAGCAGCGCGGCGACCTCGGGGTCCAGCTCCGGCTTGCCGCTGTCGTAGACGTAGAAGCCGCGCTTGCCGGCCTTGACGACGGCCGCGAGGTTCGGGGAGACCGTGAAGCGGTCCGGGAAGGCCCGGTTGAGGGTCTCCGAGACGTGCAGACCGATCGCCGGGCCGACCAGCTCGAGCAGGACCAGCGGGGACATCGGCAGACCGAGCGGCTCGACGGCCTTCTCGGCGACCTCGACCGGGGTGCCCTCGTCGATGACGTTCTGGATCTCGCCCATGAAGCGGGTGAGGATGCGGTTGACGACGAACGCCGGGGCGTCCTTCACCAGGACCGCGGTCTTCTTCAGCTTCTTGGCGACGGCGAACGCCGTGGCCAGCGAGGCGTCGTCCGTCTGCTCGCCGCGCACGATCTCGAGCAGCGGGAGGATCGCGACGGGGTTGAAGAAGTGGAAGCCCACGACCCGCTCGGGGTTCTTCAGCTTCGACGCCATCTCCGTCACCGACAGCGAGGAGGTGTTGGTGGCGAGGATCGCGTGCGCCGGGGCGACCGCCTCGACCTCCGCGAACACCTGCTGCTTGACGCCGATCTCCTCGAAGACGGCCTCGATGACGAAGTCGGCGTCGGAGAAGCCCTCGGCCTTGTCCAGCACACCGGTCACAAGCGCCTTGAGGCGATTGGCCTTGTCCTGGTTGATACGGCCCTTGCCGAGCAGCTTGTCGATCTCGCCGTGGACGTAGCCCACGCCCTTGTCGACGCGCTCCTGGTCGATGTCGGTGAGTACGACCGGCACCTCGAGGCGGCGCAGGAAGAGCAGCGCGAGCTGAGAGGCCATGAGACCGGCGCCGACGACACCGACCTTGGTGACCGGACGCGCCAGCGACTTGTCGGGCGCACCGGCCGGACGCTTGCCGCGCTTCTGCACGAGGTTGAACGCGTAGATGCCGGCGCGCAGTTCGCCGCCCATGATCAGGTCGGCGAGCGCGACGTCCTCGGCGTCGTAGCCCTGCTGGAGGTCGCCGTTCTTGGCGGCGGCGATGATGTCCAGCGCGCGGTAGGCGGCCGGAGCGGCGCCGTGCACCTTGCTGTCGGCGATGAACCGGCCCTTGGCGACGGCCTGGTCCCAGCCCTCGCCGCGGTCGATGACCGGGCGCTCGACCTGGAGGTCGCCCTTGAGGACGTTCGCCGTCCAGATCAGCGACTGCTCCAGGAAGTCGGCGCCCTCGAAGATGGCGTCGGCGATGCCCAGGTCGAAGACCTGCTGGCCCTTGAGCTGCTTGTTCTGGTTGAGGCTGTTCTCGATGATGACCGAGACGGCCTTGTCCGCGCCGATCAGGTTCGGCAGCAGCGTGCAGCCGCCCCAGCCCGGGACGAGGCCCAGGAACACCTCGGGCAGGGAGAACGCCGGGATCGCCTTGGAGACGGTCCGGTAGGAGCAGTGCAGGCCGACCTCGACGCCGCCGCCCATCGCGGCACCGTTGTAGTACGCGAAGGTCGGGACCGCGAGGCCCGCGAGGCGCTTGAAGACCTCGTGGCCGCCCTTGCCGATGGCGAGCGCGTGCTCGTGCTCCTTCAGCAGCTCGACGCCCTTGAGGTCGGCGCCGACCGCGAAGATGAACGGCTTGCCGGTGACACCGACGCCGACGATCTCCCCGGCCGCGGCCTCCTTCTCGACCTGGTCGATCGCGGTGTTGAGGTTCGCGAGCGAGGCCGGGCCGAAGGTGGTCGGCTTGGTGTGGTCGAGGCCGTTGTCCAGGGTGATGAGCGCGAAACGCCCGGCACCGAACGGCAGATCGAGGTGGCGTACGTGCGCGGACGTCACGACCTCGTCGGGGAACAGCTCGGCCGCGTCCTTCAACAGCTCAGCGGTGGTGCTCACTTGTCCCCCTCGAAGTGCGGGTTCTCCCAGATGACCGTCGCGCCCATGCCGAAGCCGACGCACATGGTGGTCAGGCCGTAGCGGACGTTCGGCTGCTCCTCGAACTGGCGGGCCAGTTGCGTCATCAGACGCACGCCCGACGAGGCGAGCGGGTGGCCGAAGGCGATGGCGCCGCCGTACTGGTTGACGCGCTCGTCGTCGTCCGCGATGCCGTAGTGGTCGAGGAAGGCCAGCACCTGCACGGCGAAGGCCTCGTTGATCTCGAAGAGGTTGATGTCCTCGATCGACAGACCGGCCTTGGCGAGGGCCTTCTCCGTGGCCGGGATCGGGCCGTAGCCCATGACCTCCGGCTCGACGCCGACGAAGGCGTAGGAGACGAGGCGCATCTTGACCGGCAGGCCGTTCTCTCGCGCGAAGTCCTCGGAGGCGATGATCGAGGCGGTGGCACCGTCGTTGAGACCGGCGGCGTTACCGGCGGTGACCCGCCCGTGGACGCGGAACGGCGTCTTCAGACCCGACAGGTTCTCCAGGGTGGTCCCCGGACGCATCGGCTCGTCGGCGGTGACCAGACCCCAACCGGTCTCGCCGGCCTCCGGGTTGGTGCGGCGCACCGAGATCGGCACCAGGTCCTGCTGGATCTTGCCGTTGGCGTACGCCTTGGCGGCCTTCTCCTGCGAGCGCACCGCGTACTCGTCGGCGCGCAGCTTGGTGATGTGCGGGTAGCGGTCGTGCAGGTTCTCGGCGGTCATGCCCATGAACAGGGCAGACTCGTCGACCAGCTTCTCGCTGACGAACCGCGGGTTCGGGTCCACGCCCTCGCCCATCGGGTGGCGGCCCATGTGCTCGACACCACCGGCGATGACGGCGTCGTACGCGCCGAACGCGATCGAACCGGCCGTGGTGGTCACGGCGGTCAGCGCACCGGCACACATACGGTCGATCGAGTACCCGGGCACGGAAGTCGGCAGACCCGCGAGGATGCCGGCGGTGCGGCCCAGGGTCAGACCCTGGTCACCGATCTGCGTGGTCGCGGCGATGGCGACCTCGTCGATCTTCTTCGGGTCCAGACCGGGGTTGCGGCGCAGCAGCTCCCGGATCGCCTTCACGACGAGGTCGTCGGCGCGAGTCTCGTGGTAGATGCCCTTCGGACCCGCCTTGCCGAACGGGGTGCGGACGCCGTCGACGAAAACGACGTCCCTGACGGTACGAGGCACGATGGCTCTCCTCCAGGGTGCGGGATGGCACTGCTGCGGCACGCTGAGCGCGCGCTCAGACCCCATGCTACTTACGAGTAACGTAGCTGCCCACCCCGGGGGCCGGGAGCGGCGAACGTCACACCGGAAGACCCCAGGATCTTGGCGCGATCTAGACGGTCCCATTTGGATGCCGCCGAGGCAGCGCGCCCTGAAGGGGCGCGGGGCTGTATCAATATGCGGCTCCGCCGCATGGGCGCGAGCAACCACGACGAAACCCGCACCCGCCGTACGCCGAATCCGCAATGGCGACTAGGGCCTGTCCGGCGGATCATGCCGCAGACGCGGGGCCTGGCACGCCCTCCCGCAGAGGGGGCGGCCCCAGCGGCGTTGTCGTCGGTTGCCGACTCCCCCACGCTCGGCTTCGCTCGCGCGGGGGACCCCCATCGCGTCGACGCCCTCCTCCGCCTTGCAGCTGCACGCTCCCCCACTCTCGACTGCGCTCGAGCGGGGGGACCCCCATCGTCCCCGCTCACCTGGGCTGATTTGGCACCGTCGCTTCTCTGCGACCTGATCCGCCGGACAGGCCCTAGGCGTCCTTCGCAGACAGCGCCTCAACCAACACTGGCGTGACCAGCTCAACCTGCCAAGGCCGAGCCCCGTACCCCGCCAACGCCGCCGCGACGGTCTCCGCATCGACAACCTTCGGCGGCTCCCAACAAACCCGCCGAACCGTGTCAGGAGCGATCAAATTCTCCTGCGGCATGTTCAATTCCTCAGCCAAGGCAGACACCGCGGAGCGGGCCGCCGACAACCGAGCCGCCGCAACAGGATCCTTGTCGGCCCAGGCCCGCGGCGGCGGCGGCCCCGCAACCGGCTGCCCCGGCTGGGGCAGCCCGACCTCGGGCAAGGCCTTCGCCCGGTCCACCGCCGCCTGCCACTGCTCCAGCTGCCGCCGTCCCGTCCGGTGTCCGAACCCGTTCAGCGCCGCCAGCGCATGCACGGTGGCCGGAAGTGCGAGCGCCGCCTCCACGATCGCCGCATCGGAGAGCACCTTGCCCGGAGACACGTCCCGCCGCTGGGCGATCCGGTCCCTGGTCTCCCACAGCTCCCGCACCACGGCGAGCTGCCGGCGCCGGCGCACCTTGTGCATACCGGACGTACGGCGCCAGGGGTCCTTGCGGGGCTCGGCCGGCGGGGCGGACGCGATCGCGTGGAACTCCTGCCGGGCCCACTCCAGCTTGCCCTGCCGGTCCAGCTCCTTCTCCAGCGCGTCGCGCAGGTCGACGAGGAGTTCGACGTCGAGCGCGGCGTAGCGCAGCCAGGGCTCGGGCAGCGGGCGGGTCGACCAGTCGACGGCCGAGTGGCCCTTCTCGAGGACGAAGCCGAGGACGCTCTCGACCATCGCGCCGAGACCGACACGGGGGAACCCGGCGAGCCGCCCGGCCAGTTCCGTGTCGAACAGCCGGGTCGGCAGCATGCCTATCTCGCGCAGACAGGGCAGATCCTGCGTGGCCGCGTGCAGCACCCACTCGACACCGGACAGCGCCTCGCCCAGGGCGGACAGGTCGGGGCAGGCGACCGGGTCGATCAGTGCGGAGCCGGCGCCCTCGCGGCGCAGCTGCACCAGATAGGCGCGCTGGCCGTAGCGATATCCGGAGGCGCGCTCGGCGTCGACGGCGACGGGGCCGGAGCCGGCGGCGAAGGCGGCGATCACATCGGCCAGGGCGGCCTCGTCGGCGATCACGGGCGGAATGCCCTCACGCGGTTCGAGCAAAGGGGTCGGCGCCTGTGCCACAGAGGTTCCGCCGTCGTCCGGAGGGGTTTCTCCGGTGGTTCGCAGGGGCGTGTCTGCTGCGGTCTCTTGGGCGTCGGTCACCTGTCAAGAGTATCTGTGTGTGGACAGCGCCCGTCGACGTAACGTTCCGTCGACGGGCGCTGGGGGGTCGTAAACCAGTCAGGCCGGTGAAAGCACTCGTTCACATGAGTGAACGATCACCCTTCAGTGGATGATCCCGGTCCGCAGGGCCACGGCGACCATACCGGCCCGGTCACCGGTGCCGAGCTTGCGGGCGATGCGGGCGAGGTGGCTCTTGACGGTCAGGGCGGACAGGCCCATCGAGACGCCGATCGCCTTGTTCGACTGGCCCTCCGCGACCAGTCGCAGTACCTCGACCTCACGGCCGGACAGTTCTCGGTAGCCACCCGGGTGGCTCGGGGTACCCGGGGGGCGGCGGTGCATACGGGCGGCGGCCGAGCCGATGGGGGCGGCGCCCGGCCGGGTGGGGAGCCCGATGTTGGTGCGGGTGCCGGTGACGACGTAGCCCTTGACCCCGCCGGCGAGGGCGTTGCGTACGGCACCGATGTCGTCGGCGGCGGACAGCGCCAGGCCGTTGGGCCAGCCCGCGGCTCGGGTCTCGGACAGGAGGGTCAGGCCGGAACCGTCCGGCAGGTGGACGTCGGCGACGCAGATGTCTCGGGGGTTGCCGATGCGGGGACGAGCCTCCGCGACGGACGAGGCCTCGATCACGTCGCGCACACCGAGCGCCCACAGATGGCGGGTGACGGTGGAGCGGACGCGGGGGTCGGCCACGACCACCATGGCGGTCGGCTTGTTCGGGCGGTAGGCGACCAGGCTTGCGGGCTGCTCGAGGAGAACGGACACCAGGCCTCCTGGGGTGCGGGACGGGGCCGGCTCTGGGGATGAAGCCGGGACGAACCGTGCTTTCAAGGTCACAGTCGTCTTCGGCATCAAACCCGTCCGCCTTTAGAAAATGATCACGATCTAGTGAGAACATTCCGTGCAATTCGGACACGCGATCGATCATCCGAAGATCGAGTCGGTTCACCCGGATTCGCTTACGGGATCGAAAGTGGCCGTATCGACAAAGAGATGGTCAACGAGATGATGATCAATCCGGCGGCGGAGCCGGTCAGCGCGACTGGGGATCCCTGCGCTGCGGCAGGGACACCACCGACGCGTCCCCCGGAGCGGCCGGCGGAAGGCCCGCGACCTGGGCGAGCAGATCGCACCACGAGGCGAGGTGGGCCGCGGTGTCCGGTACCTCGCCCAGGCTCTCGCGGGGCGTCCAGGAGGCACGGATCTCGATCTGCGAGGCGGCCGGGCGCTCGGACAGCCCGCCGAAGTAGTGCGAGCTCGCGCGCGTGACGGTCCCGCTCGGCTCGCCGTACGACAGCCCACGCGCCTGCAGCGCGCCGGTCAGCCACGACCAGCACACCTCGGGCAGCAGCGGATCGGCCGCCATCTCCGCCTCCAGCTCGGCGCGCACCAGCGTCACCAGCCGGAAGGTGCCCCGCCAGGCGTCGTGCCCGGCCGGTTCGTGCAGCAGGATCAGCCGGCCGTCGGCCAGGTCCTGGTCACCGTCGACGACCGCCGCCTCCAGCGCGTACGCGAAGGGGGCGAGCCGCTGGGGAGCGGGTGTCGGATCGACCTCGATCTGCGGCCGCAGCCGCGCGTTCCGCAACGCCTCGACCGCAGCCCGGAAGGCCGGCGGGGCCGTACTGTCCGTACGCCGCTCCGCCTCCCCCGCCTCCTTCGCGTCGTCCATTCCGCCAGCGCCGTCCGACAGTCGTCCCTGAGCCGCAGCCATGCGGGGAAGGTTAAGGGGAACGGGGGCTCCGCGCAGGGAGAGACACCACCAAGGGTGCGGTCAGGTCGGCTTCGGCGCCGTGGGAGACTGGCGGACGTGAGTGCCAACCCCAGCCCCACGGGCCAGCCGCCGACAGCCACGTACGACTCCGCGTTCCTCAGGGCGTGCAGGCGTGAGCCGGTGCCGCACACGCCGGTGTGGTTCATGCGGCAGGCCGGGCGCTCGCTGCCGGAGTACCGCAAGGTGCGCGAGGGCATCCCGATGCTGGAGTCCTGCATGCGGCCCGAGCTGGTCGCCGAGATCACGCTGCAGCCGGTGCGCCGGCACAACGTGGACGCGGCGATCTACTTCAGCGACATCGTCGTCCCCCTCAAGGCCATCGGCATCGACCTCGACATCAAGCCCGGCGTCGGCCCGGTCGTCGAGCGCCCGGTCCGCACCCGCGCCGATCTGGCCCGGCTGCGCGACCTGACCCCCGAGGACGTCTCGTACGTCACCGAGGCCATCGGTCTGCTCACCCTCGAGCTGGGCCCGACCCCGCTCATCGGCTTCGCCGGCGCCCCGTTCACCCTCGCGAGCTATCTCGTCGAGGGCGGCCCGTCGCGGACGTACGAGAACGCCAAGGCGATGATGTACGGCGACCCCGAGCTGTGGGCCGACCTGCTCGACCGTCTCGCCGACATCACGGCCGCGTTCCTCAAGGTGCAGATCGAGGCGGGCGCGAGCGCGGTCCAGCTGTTCGACTCCTGGGTGGGCGCGCTGGCCCCCGCCGACTACCGCCGCTCGGTGATGCCGGCCTCCGCGAAGGTCTTCGAGGCCGTCGCCGGGTACGGCGTCCCGCGCATCCACTTCGGGGTCGGCACCGGCGAGTTGCTGAACCTGATGGGCGAGGCAGGCGCGGACGTCGTCGGCGTCGACTGGCGCGTCCCGCTCGACGAGGCCGCCCGCCGCGTCGGCCCCGGCAAGGCGCTCCAGGGCAACCTCGACCCGACGGTCCTGTTCTCCACCACCGAGGCCGTCGAGGCCAAGACGCGCGAGGTGCTCGAAGGGGCCGCCGGTCTGGAGGGCCACGTCTTCAACCTCGGCCACGGTGTGCTGCCCGCCACCGACCCGGACGCCCTCACCCGGCTCGTGGAGCACGTGCACACGCACACCGCCCGCTGACCCTCACCAGGTGTGCCGGGGCCGGGCCTGTCTGCCGAACAGCAGGTTGCGCGGCTCCGGCGGCGGTGGGGTGCCCGGGCGCAGGGGCAGCACCAGCAGCATGCCGACGACAAAGCCCACGATGTGCGCCGAGTACGCCACGGTGCCGGCGCCGGAGACTCCGTGGCCGGACGAGTACACGGCCTGGAGTACGAACCAGAAGCCCAGCACCAGCCAGGCCGGCAGCCGCAGCGGCAGGAAGATCAGGAACGGGACCAGGACCCACACCCTGGCTCTCGGATACAGCACCAGATAGGCGCCCAGCACCCCGGCGATCGCCCCGGACGCGCCGATCAGCGGGTCGCCCGAGGTGTCGTTGAGCAGCGCGAAGCCGTACCCGGCCGCGTAGCCGCAGACGACGTAGAAGAGGAAGTACCGGATGTGTCCCATCCGGTCCTCGACGTTGTTGCCGAAGATCAGCAGGAACAGCATGTTGCCCAGCAGATGCAGCCAGCTGCCGTGCAGGAACATCGCCGTGAACACCGACAGGGGCGGGGACTTGTCGTAATCGGGCGGTCCGATGACACACCCCGGACCCCCGACACCGACTCCCACCTCGCCCGTCGGTACCACCCGGGGCAGCTGATCGTGGATCAGCTCCCTGGGCACCGCCGCGTAGTGGTCCATGAACGCCTGGAGATGACAGAACTGCGCCAGGCTGCTGTCCCCGGCCACGGACCCGGCCAGCCCCGGCGTGAACAGGAACACGAGCACGTTGGCGACGATGAGCGCGTACGTCACCCAGGGGGTGCGACGTACCGGGTTCACGTCATGGACGGGGATCACCACGTAGGAGTAGTGCCCCGGGAGCAGCTTGTGAATCGGGGATGCTGCGTCATTGCCGGGTCATGCAGTGGCGCGTACTTTCGTCGCCGCCTTGCGTGCCGCCACCAACACCGGGTCCCACACCGGGGAGAACGGGGGCGCATAGCCCAGGTCCAGGGTCGTCATCTCCTCCACCGTCATGCGGGCGGTCAGTGCCACCGCCGCGATGTCGACGCGTTTCGCCGCGCCCTCCCGGCCCACGATCTGGACGCCCAGCAGCCGGCCCGTGCGGCGTTCGGCGAGCATCTTGACCGTCATGAGGGACGCGCCGGGGTAGTAGCCCGCGCGCGTGGTCGACTCGATGGTGACCGTCTCGTACTGGAGGCCCACCCGGCGCGCGTCCTTCTCGCGCAGGCCCGTGCGGGCGATCTCCAGGTCGCAGACCTTGCTCACCGCCGTGCCGACCACCCCCGGGAACGTGGCGTAACCGCCGCCCACGTTCATGCCGATGACCTGCCCGTGCTTGTTGGCGTGCGTGCCGAGCGCGATGTGCCGCTCCTGGCCCGAGACCAGGTCGAGAACCTCGACGCAGTCACCGCCGGCCCAGATGTTCTCGTGGCCGCGCACGCGCATCGCGAGGTCGGTGAGCAGACCGCCGTGGGCGCCGAGGGGGAGGCCCGCCGCCCTGGCCAGGGACGTCTCGGGGCGGACGCCGATGCCGAGCACGACCACGTCGGCGGGGTACTCGACGTCCTCCGTCACCACCGCGCGAACCTGTCCGTCCGGGCCGGTGAGCACCTTGGTGACCGTGGCGTCGTCGACCATGTTGATGCCCATGCCCGACATGGCCCGGTGCACCAGGCGCCCCATGTCGGGGTCGAGCGTGGACATCGGCTCCTTGCCGCGGTTGACGACCGTCACCTCGTAACCGCGCTTGATGAGCGCCTCGGCCATCTCCACGCCGATGTAACCCGCGCCCACGACGACCGCGCGACGGCCACGCGTGCGTGCCAGCGAGTCGAGAAGTGCCTGGCCGTCGTCCAGCGTCTGCACACCGTGCAATCCGGGCGCGTCCGCGCCGGGCATGTCGGGGCGGATCGGGCGAGCGCCCGTCGCGATCACGAGCTTGTCGTACGGCGTCCAGGACTCGGCGCCGGAATCGACGTCACGCGCGCGTACCCGCTGCCGGTCCACGTCGATCTCCGTGACCTCCGTGCGCATGCGCAGATCGATGTCCCGCGCGCGGTGCTCCTCGGGAAAACGGGCGATCAGCTGGTCGCGCTCGGGGACGTCACCGCCCACCCAGTACGGGATGCCGCACGCCGAGAAGGAGCTGAAGTGCCCGCGCTCGAACGCCACGATCTCCAACTCGTCGGGGCCCCGCATCCGGCGCGCCTGCGACGCCGCGGACATCCCCGCGGCGTCGCCGCCGATCACGACCAGTCGTTCCGCCGGGCCCCGTCCACCGCTCATGTTCACGCTCACGCTCATGCGAACACGCTACGGGCACGGGGCATTTCGGGCCTGGTCAGCCCTCCTCGCCGGGCGCGCCCCCCGCAGGGACCTGCGGCGCCGCAGTCGCCGGAGTCGCCGGAGCGGGCCCGGCGCGGTGCGCCAGGCGCGGCCGTACGACCCGCAGCCACAACAGCACGAGCAGCGCCGCGAGCGCGGCGAAGGGCAGCACCGCACCCAGGGCCAGGGCGATCCAGCGCAGCATCGTGACGAAGACGTCCCAGCCACCGGACACGGCGTCCAGGAAGCCCGGGGACTCGTCCTTCGCGGCCTTCTTCACCGGTGTCTCGGTCAACGACAGGGTGATGGTGGCCAGGCTGGTGCGGTCCTTCAGGGACGCCTGCTGGGCGAGCAGCGCCTCCAGATCGGCCTCGCGACTGCTCAACTCCCCTTCCAGCGTGACCACGTCACTGAGCTTGGTCGCCCGGTCCATCAGCTCGCGGATCCGGGCGACGCTGGCCCGCTGCGACTTGATGCGGCTGTCCACGTCCACGACCTGGTCGGTGACGTCCTCGGCCCGGGCGGTGCGGTTGATCAGCTTGCCCGTGCCCTGGAGATCGGCGAGGACCTCGTCGTACCGCTCGGTCGGCACGCGCAGGACGACCTGGGTGCTCTCGTGCCCCGCCGCGTCCCGGCGGGTGTTCTCCTGGCCGACGAACCCGCCCGCGTTCTCGGCTGTGACACGGGCCGTGTCCAGCGCCTTGGGCACGTCCTTGACCTGCACGGTCAGGGAGGCGGTGCGGATGATGCTGTTCGTGGTGAGCTTCGGCGCCCGCTGGGCCGGGCCGCCCTTCGCCTTGCCGCCCGCGCTGTCCGCGGCGCCCGCCGTGTCCACGCTGCCGTCGCCCTCCTGCTGGGCGGCGCTGCCCGCGGCGGCCTTGTCGGAGCTGGAGCTCGCGGTGTCGTTCCCGCCGCTGCACCCGGCGAGCGTGAGCGAGGCGGCGAGCAGGATCCCGGCCATGGCGTGAACGGGTCGCAGGGAATGTCGTGCGTGCATCGTGAGGTACCCCCGAGGGTCGTCGTGACGACTGACGCTCCTTCGACGCCTGCGCGGGGCGGGACGTTGGCCGGAAACGGTTCCGATGAGGTCACGGTCACAACGCGATGGGGCCACACGGCCCTGGCGCGGCTGTCGGTGGTGTCTGAGAAGGTGGAGCCATGAGCGGATCACCAACGGTCACGGGCCATGTCGTCGTCATCGGAGCCGGCGTCTCCGGGCTGGCGGCCGCCCACCGGCTGCTCGGGCGCGGGGCGCGCGTGACCGTTCTCGAGGCATCGGACCGGGTCGGCGGAAAGCTGCTGCCCGGCGAGATCGCGGGCGTGCGGGTCGACCTGGGCGCCGAGTCGATGCTGGCGCGCCGTCCCGAGGCCGTGGCCCTGGCCCGTGAGGTGGGCCTGGCCGACCGGCTCCAGCCGCCGGCCACCGCGACGGCCTCGATCTGGACCCGCGACGCCCTGCGCCCCATGCCCAAGGGGCATGTGATGGGCGTACCGGGCACCGCGGCCGCTCTCTCCGGCGTCCTGTCCGACGAGGGACTCGCCCGTATCGAGCGCGACGCCGACCTGCCCCGCACGGAGGTCGGCGACGACGTGGCGGTGGGGGAGTATGTGGCGGCCCGCCTCGGCCGCGAGGTCGTCGACCGTCTCGTCGAGCCCCTTCTGGGCGGGGTCTACGCGGGTGACGCGTACCGCATCTCGATGCGCTCGGCCGTCCCCCAGCTCTTCCAGGCCGCGCGCACCCACGCCTCCCTCACCGAGGCCGTCCGCGACATCCAGGCCAAGGCCGAGGCGGGCCGGCAGACCGGCCCGGTGTTCATGGGCATCGAGGGCGGCGTGGGTCAACTCCCGCTCGCCGTCGCGGAGTCGGTGCGTGCGCGCGGCGGCGAGATCCTGACCGGGACGCCGGTGACCGACCTGCGCCGGGAGGCCGGTGCGGGCTGGCGGGTGGTCGCCGGTGACCGGGTGCTGCACGCGGACGCCGTGGTCGTCGCCGTCCCCGCCCCGGCCGCGGCCCGGCTGCTGGACGCCGAGTCCCCCGAGGCCGCCGCCGAGCTGCGCACCGTCGAGTACGCCTCCATGGCCCTGGTCACCCTCGCCTACCGCCGCGCCGACACCGACCTCCCCGAGGGCAGCGGCTTCCTCGTTCCGCCGGTCGACGGGCGCACGATCAAGGCGTCGACATTCGCCTCCCGGAAATGGGGCTGGATAGCAGACGAGGACCCGGACGTCGTCGTGCTGCGCACCTCCGTGGGGCGCTACGGCGAGACGGAGATCCTCGGCCGCGAGGACGCGGAGCTGGTCGACGTCTCCCGGCACGACCTGCGCGCGGCCACCGGCCTCGACGCGCAGCCCCTGGAGACCCGCGTCGTCCGCTGGACCGACGGCCTGCCCCAGTATCCGGTGGGCCACCACGCGCGCGTGGCCCGCATCCGCGAACACGTCGCCAAGCTCCCGGGCCTCGCCGTGTGCGGAGCGCAGTACGACGGCGTCGGCATCCCGGCGTGCATCGCAAGCGCGTACGCCGCGGTCGACCAGCTCGGAGGCGATCTCAGCGGTGTCGAGGAGCTCACCGCCAACCCGGTGCAGAGTCTGCACGGAGGATCAGGAGAATAAGGGACATGAGTGACGACGCCCCCACCACCGAGGCCGGCAGGATCCCGAACAAGGGCAAGCTGGCCAAGGACCTCAACGAGGTCATCCGCTACACGCTGTGGTCCGTCTTCAAGCTGAAGGACGTGCTGCCCGACGACCGCGCGGGCTACGCCGACGAAGTCCAGGAGCTGTTCGACCAGCTCGCCGCCAAGGACGTGACCGTCCGCGGCACCTACGATCTCTCCGGGCTGCGCGCCGACGCCGACCTGATGATCTGGTGGCACGCGGAGACCGCGGACCAGCTGCAGGAGGCGTACAACCTCTTCCGCCGCACCAAGCTGGGCCGCGCCCTGGAGCCGGTCTGGTCGAACATGGCGCTGCACCGCCCCGCCGAGTTCAACCGCTCGCACATCCCGGCGTTCCTCGCCGACGAGACGCCGCGCAACTACATCAGCGTCTACCCCTTCGTGCGCTCCTACGACTGGTACCTGCTGCCCGACGAGGACCGCCGCCGCATGCTCGCCGACCACGGCAAGATGGCCCGCGGCTACCCGGACGTGCGCGCCAACACGGTCGCCTCGTTCTCGCTGGGCGATTACGAGTGGGTCCTGGCGTTCGAGGCAGACGAGCTGCATCGTATCGTCGACCTCATGCGCCACCTGCGCGGCTCGGAGGCCCGCATGCACGTCCGCGAGGAGATCCCGTTCTTCACGGGGCGCCGGAAGGACATCGCCGAGCTGATCGCCGGGCTCGCATGATCGGACGCGGGGCGCGGTGGTCGGCCGGGGGTCTGGCCCGCCGCGCAGCGGCAATCGGGTGCTGCGTCCCCCAGGAGATGCAGTACGGGGCGCCGTAAGGACGTCGTGGAACTGGTCGCCGGCCTCGCCTGGGCCGCGGCCTCAGGTCCGGTCCGCCTTGCCCTTCAGGGCGTCCCTGAGGGGCTGGTTGCTGTCCGCCGAGCCGGATGGGGTCTCGGGCTTCGGCTCCGGGTGCGGTGCGCAGGACGCGTGCCGCACCGGGAGGCGGCCCTCCAGCAGGTAGGCGTCCAGGTGGGCGTTCACGCACTTGTTCGGCCCGCCGGCGACGCCGTGCGTGCCCGCGTCCCGCTCGGTCACCAGCACCGAACCGGCCAGCCGGCGGTTCATCTCCAGTGCCCCGTCGTACGGCGTCGCCGCGTCCCGCTCCGCCGCCAGGATCAGCGTCGGCGGCAGCTCACCGGGCCCGGTCCGCACGTCGACGGGCCGCTGCCGCTTGGCCTTCCAGTAGGCGCAGGGCAGGTTCATCCACACGTTGTCCCAGGTCTCGAACGGCGCCACCCGCGCGAGCCGTGTGTTGTCGCGGTTCCACACCGCCCAGTCCGTCGGCCAGGGCGCGTCGTTGCACTCGACGGCCGTGTAGACCGCGCTGCTGTTCTCGTCCTCGGTGGCCGTCTCCGGTGTCGGCCCCGCCACCGCGACCAGCGGTTTCGGATCGCCCTTCAGATACGCCGACAGCGCCGCTGCACGGCTCGGCCAGAAGTCGTCGTAGTACCCGGCCGTCAGGAACGCGGCCTGCAACTGCCCCGGCCCGACCTTGCCACCCGCCGGCTCGGCGGCGAGCCGGCGGCTCGCCTTCTCGTAGCTGCGCAATACCTTCTCGGCCGTGCCACCGAGGCCGTACACGCCGTCGTGCCGGGCCATCCACTCGCGGAAGTCGACCCAGCGGCCCTCGAAGGCGGCCGACTGTCCCAGGTTGTTGCGGTACCAGATCTGCCCGGGGTCGGGATTGACCGCCGAGTCCAGCACCATGCGCCGTACGTGCGAGGGGAACAGCGACGCGTACACGGACCCGAGGTAGGTGCCGTACGACGCGCCCATGAACGTCAGCTTCTCCTCGCCCAGTGCAGCGCGCAGGACGTCCAGGTCACGTGCGTTGTTGAGGGTGTTGTAGTACCCGAGCCCGCTCCCGGACCGCTTGGCGCAGCCGCGCGCGTACGCCTGCGCCTGCGCGAGGCGGTCCTTCTTGTACGACTCCGAGGGGTGCGCCGGCGCCTGCGAGGGCCCCTTGAAGAAGCGTTTGGGGTCCTGGCAGGACAGCGGCGCCGAGTGGCCCACCCCGCGCGGGGCGTAGCCGACGAGGTCGTACGCGGCCGCGATCCGCTTCCACTCCGGCATCGCGCCGATCAGCGGGAAGTACATGCCGGAGGCGCCCGGTCCGCCCGGGTTGTAGACGAGGGCGCCCCGCCGGGGCACCTTGCGCTTGCTGTTCTGCGGGTCCTTGTGGGTGGCCCGCATCCGGCTGACGGTCAGTTCGATCTGCTTGCCGTCGGGATGCGCGTAGTCCAGCGGGACGCGCACCGTTCCGCAGCTCAGCGTGCCCGGCGCGTGCTCCGCGGCCGGACACTTCCCGAAGTCGACACCGGCCGCCCGCGCCCGGGCAGCGGCGACAGCGGTACCGCGCACCTCGGCGGCCACTGCCCCAGGAGCGGCGGGCGCGCCGCCGGCCGGGGCCGCGGCCAGAGTGGTCAGGAGCAAGGACCCGGCGGCCGAGTAGAGGGCGGCAGCTCTCATCGCGTTTCCCTTCGGTGCACGGCAGCACGGACACTGCAGCAACAAAAGGGATGTTTCGTTCGCCTGTTGACGAAGGCAAGCACCATCCGGCCGGTGTCGGCGCCAATGCCCCCGATGCGCCCCTCGGGCCGCCCTCACTCGGACCAGTACGCGTCCCGGTTGGCGAACGCGGCCCGCAGTTCGGGCTCGCCGACCGCGCGGATGCCGCGTACGGCGACGGAGGTGAGATACGTACGCTCGTCCCCGGCGCCGGCGGTGCGCCGCGTCAGCGCGCCGAGCAGCCGCTGCCCGGCCGGCGAAGCCCAGCGCGCGTACGGCTGCGCCTCGACGCGGGCGATGGCGAGGCAGCTCAGGGCCAGGGTGAGCGGCAGTGCGAACCACAGGGCGATCAGATCGCGCGGCATCTCGCTGTGAGCGGGCAGCAGCAGCGCGGCCACGCCCAGCGCCGGCACGCCGACGGCAGCGGCCCGCACCTGACGCACCCCGGCCGCGACGGTCGTACGGGCCACGTCGGGCACCGCGAGCCCCGCCCTCACCAGCCCGTCGGCGAGGCGCCGTACGGCATCGGCGCCCGCCGTCGCGGAGCGCACCGGCTCGATGCGGGACTGCCCCTCGGGGCCGATCGCCCCTATCACCGACCGCTCCATCTCGTCCCGGCCCTTCGGGTCGACGACGGTCGCCCAGCCGGTGTGCGCGAGCAGCAGCCGCCGCTGACGCGCCATGGAGACCAGGGTGAGATCGGCGACCCGCGCGGGCCCGCCGGACAGGAACGCCGCCTCGTACAGCGTCAGATCGTGCTCGCGGCCCGCGTCCGTGTCGTGCGTCTCGACGGCCGCCGCGCGTACGGCGGCCAGGCACAGCCGCGTGCACGCCGTGCCGGCGACGGCCCAGGCCAGCAGCAGGAGGAGGACCCAGAACATGACGTGTTTCTATGCCGGAAGCGTGGGAAACGCCATGCCCTGTTCACCATCCGGACGCAGAGTTGCCCGTGCGTGGTGTTCCGATTCGCCCGCGGTTCAGGGGCTGTTCGCCGGTGGTGGGCTGGAGGCGGCCGGCGGGAGCGGGTAGGTCGGGGACGCGGAGGGCGTGACCGGGATCGCCGACGCCGGGTCGACGCTCGGCACGGGGGCGCCGGTGGGCGGTGCGGCGGTCGCGGTCAAGTCCCGGGCCAGCCGGGCGAAGTCGACGTATCCCGTCGCCTCCAGGATCTTGATGTGGTCGAGGACGGTGGAGTTGGCGTCGTCGGCGAGGCCGCGCACGAGTGAGTTCTGGGTGCCCGCGCGGACCTGGGCGACCACGGAGAACACCTTCCCGTGCGCGAGCCGCAGGATGTTCGCGAACTGCCGGTCGAAGTCCGGCCCCCGCGCCGAGTTCAGCGTGGCCAGCCACTGCTTCTGCTGCTCGTTGGGCTCGTTGGGCAGCGCCACACCGAGCCGCTCGGCGACCGTGCGCACATGCGCGTCCAGCGAGGTGTGCCCGTCGATCAGATGCTGTCCGGCCGTCCGTACGGCCGCGCTCGTGCCCTTCTGCTCCGCCAGCTCGCCCGCGGGCAGTTCCCAGAGCCCGGCCAGCCGGACCCGGGTGACGAAGTCGCGGTCCTGCGCGGACAGCGGGCCGTACGGCGTCGTCACGGTCCGGTCGCTCAGCACGTCGGCGCCGGTCCCGGACCGGTCGGCGTACGACCAGATCGGGAAGATCAGCGCCGCGAGGGTCGCGGCCAGGGCCGTGATGATGAGTCCTGTGCCGCTGAGTATGCCTCGGCCCTTGATCGGGGAGCGCGGTCGCATGGTGCCTCCTGCTTACGGCACCGCACGCCAGGGTGGTTCGAATGGGTGGTTCGAGTGGGTGCGGGGTTGGCATATTACTGCGCAGTCCGCACCCGACCTCCTCACCCCCTGTGCAGCAGCACCCGGCGCGCGGCGCGGGCGGCCCGCACGACCGGCCTGCGCGACCGGGGCGCCGGGCCCGACCGCTCCAGCCACCACGCCCGCAACTCCCGGTGCACGGCGGGCTCCTCGCCCGGTGCCGTGAACAGCAGATGCCCGGCGAAGTCCAGCGCGTCCCGGCGGTAGCCCCCGGTCATCGGGTGGCCCTGGGCGTATCCGAGGAACGCCGGACGGTACCGCTCGCCCAGGATCTCGGGCAGTTCGGGCGCGACCTTGGCCACCACGTCGGCCCGCTTGGCGGCGAGCGCCCGCGCCTGCACGCCCATCCGGACCCGGTCGAAGCCCTCCGGCACGGGCGTCCCGGCGACGAGCGCGGACAGTACGGCGGTCTGCGCGAGGGCGACGTGCTCGCGGCGGCCCTCGGTCACCGTCACAGCAGGCTTTGGCGTGGAGCCGATGTCCGCCGCGGCCGCGCCCGGCCGCCTCGCGGCACCCTTGGTCACGGCCTTCCGTATCGCGCCCAACTCCCGCTCCAGCTCGGTCGGTTCGGGGAAGTTCTCGTCCCGTTCCAGCAGTACCCCGGGCGGGGAGACCCGTGCGGCGAGGTCGGTCAGGATGTCGAGGACCGGGCGCGGGACGGGGTGGGCGTGGCTGTCGTGCCACACGCCGTCCCGTTCGACGCCGCCCGCGACATGGACGTACGCGAGGGCCTCCAGCGGCAGTTCGGCGAGCGCCTTGGCCGGGTCCTCGCCGCGGTTGACGTGGTTGGTGTGCAGGTTCGCCACGTCGATGAGCAGCCGTACGCCGGTCCGCTCGGCCAGCTCGTACAGGAACTGCCCCTCGGTCAGCTCCTCGCCGGGCCAGGCGATCAGCGCGGCGATGTTCTCCAGCGCGAGCGGCACGGGCAGCGCGTCCTGGGCGACGCGCACGTTCTCGCACAGCACGTCGAGGGCGTCCCGGGTGCGCGGGACGGGCAGCAGATGACCCGCCTCGAGGCGCGGGGACGCGGTCAGCGGTCCGCCCGCCCGGACGAACGCGATGTGCTCGGTGACCAGCGGAGACTTCAGGGCCGCCGCCCGCTCGCCGAGGGCGCTCAGCCGCCCCGGGTCGGGCCGGTCCGCGCCGCCGAGGCCCAGCGAGACGCCGTGCGGGACGACGGTCACACCGCGTTCGCGCAGCCGCAGCAACGACTCGGGCAGATGCCCCGGACACACGTTCTCCGCCACGACCTCGACCCAGTCGATCCCGGGCATGCGCTCCACGGCGTCCGCGATCTCCGGCCGCCAGCCGATCCCCGTCCCCAGTCGCACCATCACGCGTCCCCCTCCGTGCCGCACTGCCGCCGCCGTGGCGTGACGGGGGTATGGCCCCGGAGTCCGGGGCCGAATCGCGCGCGGTGCACGTTCAGAGCAACATTTGAGGTTCGCGAACGCCTCCCGGCCGGTGAAGCAGAGACGGGTCAGCGCAACGCGGGATGGTCGGCGACCACCGTGCAGGAGCCCGGTGCGATCTCGGTGAAGCCCGCGTCGCGTACCAACGGCAGGGCGCCGCTGGTCAGTTCGGTCCAGTCGGTGGGGGCTGCGGTGCGCACGGCGAGGGGGAAGCCTGCCTCGCGCCATGCGGTGCGCTCCTCGTCGGACAGTTCCCACCAGGCGAGTTGGGCGCCGTGCCCCGCCTGGGCCATGGCCTTGCCGGCGGACATGCCGAGGTCCGGGTTCAGCCAGAGCACGGGCTGGGTGCGGTCGGGTTCGGCGGGCGGCTCCGGGTCGTCGAGGTCGGTGCCGGACACCTGGAGCCGGGCCAGGTCCTTGGGCCAGGCGTCCAGCGGAACGGGCGGGAAGACCCGTACCTCCGCGGACTTCCCGGTGACCGTGATCCCGGGCAGCGCCTCGGCACGCCGCCACTCGGCACCCCGGGCCCGCCGTACGACCTTGCGGATGCGGGCGTCCTGCCAGTCCCGTACGGCCTGCGCCCACTCCCCGTCGCCCAGCGACCGCTCGTCGCCGAGCAGCAGGAGCACGGCCCGGGCCGCGGTCTCCAGGGCGTCCGTGCGCGCGGGCGGGGCGCTCCGCTCGATCCGTACGACCAGGGGCAGCACGAACTGCGGGGCCTCGTCGCGCGGGGTGCGCTCGGCGTGGAAGGGACTGTCGCTCGGGGGCGTGGGAACGTCGCTCACAACAGCCAACCTTAAAGGCCGCGCGAAATTGCCCTCATGCAACGTGATCTACGGCCGGCATCGACTCCCGCGGCGTTCGGGGTGGCCGCGGCACTCGCGGGTCGGCGCTCACCCTGAGCAGGCGGTGCGCTGTGCCTCCTGCCACTCGCAGACGGGGCACAGCGTGACGCCTTTGTGCGACTCCGGGTACTCCGTGGGCTCGCGGCACAGCACGCACTCCGCGTACGGCGGGCCGTCGGCCCGTGGGGGCCGGGTGGCGTCGATGATCGTGCAGTAGTCCTCGTCGCTCATGCCTCAAGCGTAGGCGGGTCAGCGACGGGCGCCCGTCTCCCCGATGAGCTCGGACACCTTCACGAACCGGTAGCCCTGCTTGCGCAGCTCGGGCACGACGGTGCGTACGACCCGCTCGGTCGTCGGGGCGGCGCTGCGGGTGCAGTGCATGACCACGACGGACCCGGGCTTCACACCGTCGAGGACCTGCTTGGCCACGGCGTCGGCATCCGTCGCGAACGCGTCCCCGCTCACCACGTCCCACTGCACCGCGGTGACGCCGAGCCCGCTCAGGGCGCGCAGCGCCTGCTGGTCGTAGCAGCCGCCGGGGAAGCGGAAGTACGGCATCGCGTGTGGCACGCCCGCCTTGCGGATCGCGGTGTACGCCCGCTCCACGTCCGTCTTCATCCGGTCGGTGCCGACGGTCGGCAGGCCGTAGCAGTCGCCGGTGAAGGCGTAGTGGCTGTAGGAGTGGTTGGCGATCTCGAACTGCGGGTCGGTGCCGATGGAGCGGGCCTCGGCCGGGTACTCGTCGGCCCAGCGGCCCGTCATGAACACGGTCGCCGGGACCTTCAGCGCGCGCAGGGCGGCGATCAGCTCCGGGTTGTCGAAGTGCTCGCCCGAGGCGGCGCGTGGTCCCTCGTCGGCGGTCATGTCGGCGTCGAAGGTGAGGGCGACGGTCTTGCCCAGGGTGCGCGGTCCGTTCATGAAGACCGGGGTGAGACCGCCCGGCCCCGGTGCCAGTTTGGGCGGCTGTGAAGAGGAGGGGGCGGGGGCGGGGGCGGGCTGGGCATGGGCCGGGTGGGCGGTGTGCGGTACCTCGGCGGTGCCGCAGGAGGCGAGGGCGACGCTCAAGGCGCAGACCGTGGTGGCGCGGCGTACATGAGTGAACACCGTATGAAGATATGACTGGAAATCCGGCAAATCACCCAACGTGGCCCGGTGAGAGAGGTGGGATCACCCGGCCGGGCGCGGGGCGGTGCTCGGCCTCGGATGAGGGTCCGTCAGGGCTCAGCGGCCGTAGCGGCCGGTCAGGGTGCCCGTGGCGAGAGTGTGGCCGGCGAGGGCGCGCTGCAGGTCGTCGGGAGTGGCGCCGGCGGGGAGGTCCAGGCGGCGGTCGGCGGCGTAGACCGAGAAGACGTAGTGGTGGGGCTGGTCGCCCTTGGGCGGACAGGGGCCGCCGTAACCGTTCCGGCCGAAGCCGTTGCGGCCCTGGGTGGCGCCCGGGGGTGCCTGGCCCGCGGCCAGTTCCGTGGTGTGCGGGTCGATTCTCCAGGTCAGCCAGTGCGTGAACCGGCCGTGCGGGGCGTCGAGGTCCTCGACCAGAAGGACCAGCTCGGTGGTGTGCGACGGTACGCCGGTGAAGGCGAGGGGCGGTGAGAGGTCCTCGCCGTCGCAGGTGTGGCGGCGGGGGATCGTGCCGCCCTCGGCGAAGGCGGAACTCGTCACCGTGACGCGATGCGCGGCGGTGGGGGTGGGTGCGGGCGAGCCGCCGTCACCGTCACCGCATCCCGCGACGACGGCCATCGCGGTCACCACCGTCACGATCAACAGGCAGAGGCGCATGACCGGCACGTTAGTCCCGTTCGAGGCCGGCGTCAGTGGCCACTCGCCGTCGGTGGCCTCTCCAGGAAGCGCAGCAGCTCCACCGGGAACGGCAGCACCAGCGTGGAGTTCTTCTCCGCCGCCACCGCCACGACCGTCTGCAGCAGCCGCAGTTGCAGCGCGGCGGGCGTGTCCTCCATCTGCTGAGCCGCCTCCGCCAGCTTCCTCGAGGCCTGCAACTCGGCGTCGGCGTTGATGATCCTGGCCCGGCGCTCCCGGTCGGCCTCGGCCTGGCGGGCCATGGAGCGCTTCATCGCGTCCGGCAGGGACACGTCCTTGATCTCCACCCGGTCGATCTGCACACCCCAGCCCACCGCCGGGCTGTCGATCATCAACTCCAGCCCCTGGTTGAGCTTTTCCCGGTTGGACAGCAGGTCGTCGAGGTCGCTCTTGCCGATGATCGAGCGCAGCGAGGTCTGGGCCATCTGCGAGACGGCGAACCGGTAGTCCTCGACATTGACGATCGCG
This sequence comes from Streptomyces sp. NPDC002619, assembly GCF_042889305.1. NCBI lineage: Bacteria > Bacillati > Actinomycetota > Actinomycetes > Kitasatosporales > Streptomycetaceae > Streptomyces > Streptomyces sp. NPDC002619. The sequence continues at coordinate 127,513 of NZ_JBIAQV010000003.1, forward strand.
GCCGCCGCCTCCACGACCTTGAAGTACACGACGGCGTCGACCCGCACGGTCACGTTGTCGTGCGTGATGCCCTCCTGGGCAGGCACGGGCATCGTCACGATCTGCATGTTGACCTTGCGCATACGGTCCACCACGGGGATCACCATGGTGAACCCCGGCGCCCGGCTCTGCCCGAGGACCCGGCCCAGCCGGAAGACCACGCCGCGCTCGTACTGCTTGACGACCCGCGCGGCTGCGGCCAGGTACACCACGCCGACGGCACCAGCCGCCGCGATCGCCCCCAGCAGCTCCTGGAGCATGTCGACCTCCTCCACGAGAGGCCCGATACATCCACTCCTACAACGATATGCCCGGCGTCTGGTCCGGGGCCACGCCCCGTGCGCCGAGGCGTACGGGGGGACGAGGTTCTCGTGTGGCGCGAAGAACCCGGGCGCGGGCAGGGCGGCGCCGCGGTCCCCTGACCGGGCGGAGTCGGTCGGCTACTCCGGCGCCACGAGCCCCTTCGCGTCGCGGGCCAGCGCGGTGAGCCGGGATATCGCGCGGAAGTACTTCTTGCGGTAGCCGCCGTTCAGCATCTCCTCGCTGAACAGCTTGTCGAAGGGCAACCCCGAGGCCAGGACCGGGACTTCACGGTCGTAGAGCCGGTCCGCGAGGACCACGAGCCGCAGCGCCGTCGACTGGTCCGGCACCGGCCGGACACCGGTGAGGCACACGGCCTTCAGACCGTCGGTCAGCGCGCCGTACCGGCTGGGGTGGACCTTGGCGAGGTGGTCCAGCAGATGCGGGAAGTCGTCGAGCGAGGCGCCCTCGGTGGCGTACGCCGCCTTGGTCACCTGCTCGTCGGAGTACGGCGCCGGGGCCTCGGGCAGACCGCGGTGGCGGTAGTCGTCGCCGTCGATGCGCAGGGTGCGGAAGCGGGCGGACAGGCCCTGGATCTCGCGCAGGAAGTCGGCCGCCGCGAACCGGCCCTCGCCGAGCTTGCCGGGCAGCGTGTTGGAGGTGGCGGCGAGGGCGACGCCCGCCTCGACCAGCTTGCCCAGCAGGGTCGACACGAGGACGGTGTCACCGGGGTCGTCGAGCTCGAACTCGTCGATGCACAGCAGCCGGTGGCCGGCAAGGGTCTGCACCGTCTTCTGGAAGCCGAGGGCGCCGACCAGGTTGGTCAGCTCGACGAAGGTGCCGAACGCCTTGAGCGCGGGCTCGGCCGGAGTGGCGTGCCACAGGGAGGCGAGCAGATGGGTCTTGCCGACGCCGTAGCCGCCGTCGAGGTAGACCCCGCGCGGACCGGCCGGGGCCTTTTGCGCCCTGCCCCTGCCGAACCCGAAGAACCCCCGCTTTCCGCTGCCGCTGGCGTGGGCCCCGCCGAGACCGGCCGCGAAGCCTTCGAGGACCCGTACGGCCTCGGTCTGGCTGGGCTGGTTCGGGTCCGGGAGGTACGTGGCGAAGCGGACCGAGTCGAAGCGCGGCGGTGGCACCATCTCGGCGACCAGCCGGTCCGCGGGGACGTGCGGCTCGCGGACGCACAGGGACTGGGGGGCCGTTTCGGCTATCGCGCCGAGGCCCGGGGCGGCGGTGGAGGAGGACACGGTTCCCCATGCTAAGCGCCGTGTCACACTGCACGGCATGCGACGCCTGTTCCCTGTGACCGACGAAACAGCAGCCCAGGCCTCCGGCGGGGCTACGGAGGAGAGGGCGCCGGGCACCGGTGCCGGTGAGTGGAGCCTCGCCGATCTCGCCGCCGCCTACGCCTACCCCGAGTCCGTGGCCGCCGGGCGTGCGCCCTGGCTGCGCGGGAACATGGTCTCCACGCTCGACGGCGCCGCCTCGCACGAGGGCCGCTCCGCCGGCATCTCCAGCGACGCCGACATGCGGATCTTCGGCACGTTGAGGGCGCTGGCGGACGCCGTGGTCGTGGGCGCGGAAACGGTACGGCAGGAGGGGTACCGGCCGGCACGCGCGCGTGCGGAGTTCGCGGCGGCCCGTGCTGCCGCGGGCCAGGGCCCGGCCCCGGTGATCGCGATCGCGACCGCGAGCCTGGACCTGGACTTCTCCCTTCCGTTGTTCACCTCACCCCTCGTGCCCACCCTGATCCTCACCGGCGCCGCTGCCGCCCCGGACCGGGTCGCCGCGGCCGAGAAAGCGGGCGCGCGGGTGGTGATCGCGGGTGACGGGGCCGAGGTCGACCCGGCCCGCGCCGTACGGGCCCTGGCCGACCTGGGTCACACCCGGCTGCTCACCGAGGGCGGACCCCGGCTGCTCGGCCGGTTCATCGCCGCCGGGGTGCTCGACGAGCTGTGTCTGACGATCTCGCCGTTGCTCGTCGCGGGCGGCGCGCAACGGATCTCCGGGGGCCCGTCGGTGTCCGTTCCTCTACGCTTCGAACTGGTGTCCTTGCTCGAAGAGGGCGGGTTCCTCTTCGGTAGGTACTGCCGGTCCTGAATTCAGCGGAAGCTACCGTTCCGCTTAACCTGCGCCGGGCACACTGAATCCGGCAGAACCCGTGCGATCACGGGGCAGGATGGTTTCCGCAGGGTCTGATACGGCCCACGGAGGAGAGAGGGCCCACGGGTCCTCGGAGGAGAATGGGGCGCTGGTGTTCACAAGCGTACTGATGATCGAGAAGGCCCTGACGTCCGCCGACGTGGAGTTCGTCACCACCTTGCACGGAGACGAGGCCGTCGCCTTCCATGTGCTGCTCCAGCCCCGCGGCGACCAGGCCGACCGGCTGCTGCGGGCCATCGACGACATCGCCCTCGGCGAACTGGACGACGCGGCGCGCGAAGGCGAGACGCCCGAGGGTCTCGCGGCGAAGGAGCCGGCGGAGCAGGCGCTGACCGTGTCGCTCACGGCGCTGCGGGCCGGCGGCAGTGCGGCCGAGGGGAGACTGGTCGAGGAACATCCGCTGGACGCGCTGAAGAAGCTCGTCGAGGAGGTGGGGGCGGACGAGGTCATCGTGCTGACCGATCCCCACTATGTGGAGGAGTTCTTCCACCGGGACTGGGCGTCTCGGGCGCGGCACAAGGTAGGGGTGCCGGTGCTCAAGTTGTTCTCGCACAGTAAGGCCTAGGCGCCGTTGGGGTGCGGTGCGTTCGCGGGAGCGGGTCCGTTGTGGCTTGTCGCGCCCACGCGGCGGGAGCCGCATATCGATACAGCCCCGCGCCCCTTCGGGGCGCCCATCGCCGGCGCCCCTTGCAAGGAACCCCGTACCTCAGCGCATAGGCTAGGCGTGCTCCGGATCGCACCGTACTTGGGGAGACATGCATGGCACCCGGCCTTCCTACCGCCATGGACCGACCGCACTTCATCGGCATCGGCGGGGCCGGAATGTCCGGTATCGCGAAGATCCTCGCGCAGCGCGGGGCCAAGGTGGCCGGCAGTGACGCGAAGGACTCGGCGACCGCCGAGGCGTTGCGTGCGCTTGGCGTGACCGTGCACATCGGGCACGCCGCCGCGCACCTCGCCGACGACGCCAGCTGTGTCGTCGTGTCGTCGGCGATCCGCAAGGACAACCCGGAGCTGGCCCGCGCCGCCGAGCTGGACATCCCCGTGGTGCACCGCTCCGACGCCCTCGCCGCCCTGATGGACGGCCTGCGTCCGATCGCCGTCGCCGGCACCCACGGGAAGACCACGACCACCTCGATGCTGGCCGTGTCGCTGACGGAGCTGGGGCTGAACCCGTCGTACGCCATCGGCGGCGACCTGGACGCCCCCGGCTCCAACGCCCTGCACGGCGACGGCGAGATCTTCGTCGCCGAGGCCGATGAATCGGACCGCAGCTTCCACAAGTACGCGCCCGAGGTCGCCATCGTCCTCAACGTCGAGCTGGACCACCACGCCAACTACGCCTCGATCGACGAGATCTACGAGTCCTTCGAAACCTTCGCCGACCGGATCGTGCCCGGCGGCACGCTGGTGATCGCCGCCGACCACGAGGGCGCGCGGGAGCTGACCCGGCGGCTCGCCGGGCGGGTGCGAACGGTGACGTACGGCGAGGCCGAGGACGCCGATGTACGCGTTCTGTCGGTCGTGCCCCAGGGGCTGAAGAGCGAGGTCACCGTCCTGCTGGACGGGCAGGAGCTCACCTTCGCCGTCTCCGTGCCCGGCCGGCACTACGCGCACAACGCGGTCGCCGCGCTCGCCGCGGGCGTGGCGCTCGGCGTGCCGGCCGCGGAGCTGGCGTCGGCGCTGGCCGCGTACACGGGCGTCAAGCGGCGCCTGCAGCTGACGGGCGAGGCCGCCGGCGTGCAGGTCATCGACTCCTACGCCCACCACCCCACCGAGATGACCGCAGACCTGGAGGCGATGCGCGCCGCCGCCGGTGACGCCCGCATCCTGGTCGTCTTCCAGCCCCATCTGTTCTCCCGTACCCAGGAACTGGGCAAGGAGATGGGTCAGGCGCTGGCCCTCGCGGACGCGTCGGTCGTCCTCGACATCTATCCCGCCCGCGAGGACCCGATTCCGGGGGTCACCAGCACCCTGATCATCGACGCGGCGCGCGCGGCCGGCGCGGACGTCACGGCCGTGCACGACCAGGCCGAGGCTCCTTCCGTGATCGCGGGAATGGCGAAGCCGGGCGATCTCGTTCTCACCATGGGTGCGGGCGACGTGACCGACCTGGGCCCACTCATCCTGGACCGCCTGTCGCATCAGTGAAGGGGCTGAAGAACATGTCGTACGACGTCGAGAAGCCGGACGAGCAGTGGCGCGCGGAGCTGACCCCGGCCGAGTACGCCGTGTTGCGGCAGGCCGCCACCGAGCCCGCCTTCACCGGTGAGTACACCGACGCCAAGACCAAGGGCGTCTACTCCTGTCGCGCCTGCGGTGCCGAACTGTTCACCTCGACCACCAAGTTCGAGTCGCACTGCGGCTGGCCGTCCTTCTACGACCCGAAGGACTCCGACGCCGTGGAGCTCATCGAGGACCGTTCCCACGGGATGGTCCGCACGGAGGTCCGCTGCGCCCGCTGCGGATCCCACCTCGGGCATGTGTTCGAGGGTGAGGGGTATGCGACCCCGACCGATCAGCGGTACTGCATCAACAGCATCTCGCTGCGGCTGACGGCGGACGAGGACTGAGCCGCCACGATCCCGCTCCCTGAGCCCCGGGCCCGCGCGGCCCGGGGCTCGGTCGGGGCGCATGCGGCTGGTGCCTCGAATGCTTCCGTTTGAGATTCTGTGAAGGTGGTGGGTGTCGCGCGTTGGATCCAGGCCCTGCGGAGACCCGCGGCGGCCGGTCTCGGCCCCGAGGACGGGCTCATGGAGGGGGACGGCGCGTCGTCACGGCTGAAGGCGGCACGGTCGGTCGTGGCCGGGATCGGTACGACACTCGACGAGGGCACGACCTGCGCGGAGCTGGTCCGGGCGGCCGTACGGCTGGCCGGCGGCGTGGCGGCCGTGATGCGCCGGGCCGGCGAGACCATCTCCGGGTACGAGGCCATCACCGGGGACCCGAACGCGCTGCCCGACGCCCGCTGGGCCGCCGCGGTGGCCCGGGAAGCGGGCGCCCCCGCAGCCGACCGCCCGCCCGAACCCTGGATCGAGTACCCGGCGGGCCACAGCGGCACATCCGCGCTCTGCGTGCCGCTGACCAGCGGAGACGCCCACTATGGCGTCCTCGTCTGCGCCCGGGGCACCCTGCCGTTCACCGGCTCCGAGGCCGAGCTGCTCGCCCTCATCGCCGAACGCGCCGCCTCGCACATCCGGCACGCCCGCGAGTACGAAAACGTCAACCGCACCGCCGCTGACCTGCAACGGGCCCTGCTGGCGGAACCCGGCCGGCCGCATCCGAACCTGGACGTCGCCATCCGCTATCTGCCGGCGGGGAGCCGGACCCTGGTCGGCGGCGACTGGTGCGAGACCGTACGGCTGCACTTCGGACGCACCCTGCTCGTCGTCGGCGACGTCATGGGGCACGGCCTCGAGGCCGCCGTCGACATGAACGCCTACCGCTCCTCCCTGCGCTACATCGCCTCCGCCGACCTGCCCCCGCACCGGGTGCTGCGCCAGATGGACGACATCGCCTCCGGCGAGGCGGACCGCAGGCCCGCCACCTGCCTGATCGTGCGCGTCGACCCGGCCCGCGGACAGCTCACGCTCTCCAGTGCCGGGCATCTGCCGCCCGCGCTGATCACCCGGGAGGGCGAGACCACCCTGCTCCCCATGCCCGTCGGGCCGCCGCTGGGGACCGGATTCGGGGGCTACGAGTCCGCGACGCACACCATCGACCGCGACGAGACGCTGGTGCTGTTCACCGACGGGCTCGTGGAGCACCGGGGCGAGGACATCGACATCTCCCTGGACCGTCTGGCCCGGCTCCACTTCCCGACCGCCGCGTCCGTCGACGACATCCTCGAGACGATCCTCAGCCGCCTCGATGTCCGCCACGCCGAGGACGACGTGGCGGTGGTGGCGGCACGACCGCGACTGCGGGAGGGCGCCACGATGCCGGAGGAATGGGCGGCCTGGTGAGGCCGGCAGGCCGGTGGTCGCGGTGACTGCTTGGCCGTACGGCGGTCGTCGTGGCTCGAACTCCCCCTTTCCCGGCCCGATTCCGTTCGCCCGGGGCCGGATGATCTCTACCGTGGGGCGCAGCGGAGTCGTCACGAGAAGGGGGAAGCGTGGGCGCAGAGATCGTGGGGCTGGCCGGAGTGGCGCGGCCGTCCAGTTACTGGTCGGGGACGGCTACGCGTGGGCCAAGTCCCGGCTGACGGCTGCCTTCCGGAGCGCGGAGGGTGCCTAATCCGCCGAACTGGAGCTTCTCGTCGTACGGTTGGCCGAGGCGCGGGCGAGCGGTGAGCGGTCGCGGTCGGAGCCGCGGAGGAGACGCCGGCCGCGCGGCTCCAGAAACTGCTGGCCGAGCACCCTGAAGCCGAGGCCCAACTGCGCCACACGACTCCCGCCGACACCCTGGCCGCGACCCTGCGCATCAGATACCGCAGCACCGAGCGCAGCCGGTCCAGGACCCGGAAGCCGTCGCTCATGGTTGCGGCACCCGTGGCCAAGAAGCCGCAACAATCGAGGTCTAGACTCTGCACGCAACGGCCTGCGCAACGACGACCGTGGCCGAAAGTGGGCAGGTTTCTGCCAAACCCGAAGGGTATTCGGCGTTTTGATACGGATAGATTCAGTCACCAAGCGGTACCCGGACGGCACGGTGGCTGTCGACCGGCTGTCGCTGGATGTACCGGACCGCTCGATCACCGTGCTCGTCGGGCCCTCCGGCTGCGGCAAGACGACGACCCTTCGGATGATCAACCGGATGGTGGAGCCGAGCGAGGGCTCCATCCTCCTCGACGGCGTGGACATCCAGGCGCAACCCGTCAACACGCTGCGTCGTTCCATGGGTTACGTCATCCAGAACGCCGGACTCTTCCAGCACCGCACGATCCTCGACAACATCGCGACCGTGCCCCGCCTGCTCGGCTGGAGCAAGGAGCGCTCCCGGACACGGGCGGTGGAGCTGATGGAGCGGGTGGGCCTCGACTCCTCGCTCGCCAAGCGCTACCCCTACCAGCTGTCGGGCGGACAGCAGCAGCGAGTCGGTGTCGCGCGGGCGCTCGCCGCCGATCCGCCGGTGCTGCTCATGGACGAGCCGTTCTCCGCTGTCGACCCCGTGGTACGCAAGGGGCTTCAGGACGAACTCCTACGTATCCAGGAGGAGTTGGGCAAGATCATCGTCTTCGTCACTCATGACATCGACGAGGCGATCAAGCTCGGCACGATGGTCGCCGTGATGCGTGCCGGTGGCAAGCTGGCCCAGTTCGCCCCGCCCGCCGAACTGCTGACCGCGCCCGCCGACGCCTTCGTCGAGGACTTCCTCGGTGCCGACCGCGGCATCCGACGCCTGTCGTTCTTCCCGTCCGGCGGGCTGGAGTTGGAGACCGGCCCGGTCGTCCCCGTCGACGCCGACGCGAAGAAGCTCTCCGCGCGCGGCTCGGCCGACGTGCCCTACCTCCTCGTGACGGACCTGGACGGCAAGCCCCTCGGCTGGAGCGCGCCGCAGGACCTCACCGCCGGGGAGATCACGCCCGAGCAACTGCTGCCGTACGGGCGGCCCTTCGTGCACGGCCGGGACTCGCTGCGGGCCGCGCTCGACGGCGCCGTGCTGTCGCCGACCGGGTGGGCCGTCGGCGTGGACGGCACCGGGCGCGTCGTCGGCGTCGTCTCGCAGTCGGTCATCGCCGAGGCCATCCGGCACGCGCACGCGCAGGGCCGTACGGACGACGAAGCGCAGGCCGTCCGATGATCTCGGCGAGCGGCTACTTCGACATCCCCAGCGACCTCCAGCACAGCTACCTCGGCCTGATCGGCCTGCATCTGCGGGAGGCCCTGATCCCGGTCCTCGCCGGCCTGATCGTCGCGCTGCCCCTCGCCCAGCTCTGCATGCGGTTCCGCTGGCTGTACCCGCCCGTGCTCGGCGTGACCACCGTGCTGTACGCCATCCCGTCGCTGGCCTTCTTCGTCGTCCTCATCGACTACACCGGCCAGAGCGAGACCACGGTGATGATCCCGCTGGCCGTGTACAGCCTCGTGGTGCTCGTCCCGGCGATCGTGGACGGAGTGCGGTCGGTGCCGCCGGAGACCCTCGCCGCCGCCACCGCCATGGGCTTCGGACCCGTACGCCGGTACGTCCAGGTGCAGTTGCCGATCGCCGTCCCCGCGATCATCGCCGGTCTGCGCGTGGCCACCGTGTCGAGCATCTCGCTGGTGAGTGTCGGCATGCTGATCGGCAACCAGGGCGCGCTCGGCAACCTGCTCCACGACGCGCAGATCTACAACCGGCCGCCCCTCGCCTGGACCTCCGTCGTCACCACGGCCGCCCTCGCGGTCCTCGTCGACGCCGCCCTGGTCGTGGCACGCGTCCTGCTGACCCCCTGGATGCCGAAGGAACGCGCCCGGTGAACGTACTCAACTTCGTCAACGCCTTCTTCAGCGACAGCGCCCACTGGCACGGCTACGACGGCATCCCCACACGCTTCCTGGAGCACCTCGGGTACTCCCTGGAGGCGCTCGCGTTCGCCGCCGCGATCGGGCTGCCGATCGGTGTGCTCACCGGCCACTACGGGCGCGGCGGCAACGCCCTCGCCCTGATCGCCACCGCCGGGCGGGCGTTGCCCACCTTCGGTCTGCTCGTGCTGATGGTCATCCTGTTCGGGTTCGGCATGGTGACCGTGATGGTGCCGCTGGTCGTCCTCGCCGTACCGCCGATCCTGGTCACCACCTACGAGGCGGTGCGCTCCGTCGACCCGTCCCCGGTGGACGCCGCGCGGGGCATGGGCCTGCCCGAGTCGCGGATCCTCTTCCAGGTCGAACTGCCGGTCGCGCTCCCGCTGATCCTCAGCGGCCTGCGCTCGGCGGCCATCCAGATCGTCTCGACGGCCACCATCGCCGCGTACATCGGACTCGGCGGCCTCGGTCGGTACATCATCGACGGCCTCTACCAGCACAACTACGAGAAGGTCGTCGGTGGCGCCACCCTGGTCGCCGGGTTGGCCCTGGCCACCCTCGCGCTGTTCTGGGCGGTCGGCCGGCTCGCGGTGTCGCCTGGAGTGCGGCGCAGCGTCTGACGCTCAGCCCTCGGTGCGGGCCAGCGCCAGCTCCAGTACGACGAGCAGCGCGTCCCGCACCGAGCCCCGCTCCCGGGCGTCGAACACCACGAGCGGGACGCCCTCGGTCACGTCCAGCGCCCAGCGGACCTCGTCCAGGGTGTGCTCCACCTGCCCGTCGAAGGCGTTGATCGCCACCGCGAACGGGATGTCCCTGTGCTCGAAGTAGTCGACGGCCGCGTAGCAGTCGTCCAGGCGGCGGGTGTCGACGATGACGAGCCCGCCGATCGCGCCCTCGACGATGTCGTCCCACATGAACCCGAACCGCTTTTGGCCGGGTGTGCCGAACAGATACAGCTTCAGCGTCGGGTCGATCGTGATGCAGCCGAAGTCCATCGCCACCGTGGTGGTGGTCTTGCGCGGTGTGTGCGTGAGGTCGTCCACACCCGCCGCGACCTCCGTGATCGCGGCCTCCGTGGTCAGCGGCTCGATCTCCGAGATCGAGCCGACGGCGGTGGTCTTGCCGACGCCGAAGCCGCCCGCGACCACCATCTTCACCGGCAGCGGCGGACGTACGGCGGTCTGCGCGGCCGAGGTGTTGACCAGTGGTTCAGTCGGTGTCACGGAGTACCCCTCGGGAGTCGGGGATGGCCCTGAGGCCATCGATAACCCTGCGCAGGACGGACGAGCCGTGCGTGGCTTCGAAGTCGGGCACGTACACCGTCAACTGCCCGGCGGCGCGCAGGTCCTCGGCCAGCACACGGACCACGTTCAGGTGCAGCCGCAGCCGGGCCGCCAGCTCCGCGAGCGACTGCGGGAGACGACAGGCGGCCACGATGTCGCGCTGCTCGAAGGAGAGCCCGCCGAGCGCGCCGAGACCGGCGGCGGTGGCCACCACCTGGGTCTCGACGGGCATCGTCCGGACTGAGGCGGCGTCCGCCACCCGGCCGGCGGTGACCAGGAAAGGCCTCACGGCGGGGGCGGGACCGACCGGGTCGGGGCCCGGAGGCGGGGAGCCGTCCGCCATGGGTTCCTTCGCTTCCTCTTCTTACGACCGGGCGGCGCCGGTCAGTGCGACGACGGGACGCCGACGCTGTTCTTCAGTTCCAGGACGAGTTGGGGGCTGAGGGCGGTGCCGGCGCGGTTGGCGAACACCGTCATCTCGTAGGCGATGTTGCCCAGCTTGGCCTCCTTGTCGGCGACCACGCCGAGCACGGCGCCGCTGCCGATCGCGGAGACGATGACATGGCCGCCCTCCAGGTCGATGATGACCTTGTTGAGGCCGCCCAGGCCGTAGTTGCCGGAGGCGCCGGCGGCCAGGCTGGTGATGCCGGAGACGATCGCCGCGAGCCGCTCGGAGTGGGCGCGTTCGCGTAGCTCCGACACGGCGATGAGCAGCCCGTCCGACGACACGGCGATCGCGTCGACCACACCGGCGGTCTCGGTGGCGAAGCGGTTCAGCAGCCAGGTGAAGTCGGCCGCGGCGGCCTGCAGGTCGGTGGGTGTGGTGCCGCCCGTCGGGGTGTCACCTGTCGACGTGCTCACTGCTCGGCTCCTTCCGGGTGGTGGTTCTGGTCGTGCGATCGGTTCGTCGGCCGGGTGCCGTCGTCGGGGCGCGCAAAACTGCCGGTGTCGCTGTCGCTGTCGCGCCGCGCGCGCTCCACGGCGGCCTCGAACTCGTCGAGCGCGTCGCGTACGGCTTCGGCGTCGGCCGGGTTCACGGTCTGGGGTACGACCTGCTGGGCACCGGCGGTCGTACGGAGCGTGGCCCCGCGGACCCGGCGGCGAAGCGGGCGGGAGGTGCCGTCGGCGTCACTGGCGACGGAGGGGAGTGGTGCTTCGGTACGGGCGCGGGGGATGAACGGGGGTTTCCCGCCGGCCTCCGCGGCGGCGGCGCCGGTCGTGGTAAGGGCCTCGTCGTACGCCGGGGAGACCGGGCCGGTCGGCGCCGAGGGCGCGTTGTCCGTCGGTTCGGGGTCGGGTGTCCCGGCAGCCGACGTGGGGGCGTCGTCGTACGACGGGGACCTCTCGTCGGTGTCGTCCTGCTCGCGGGGCGGGTTCCTGCGCGGGAGCGGGCCGAGTTCGACGGGGGTGGACGGGGAGGGCTTCGGGCCGCTGGCGGCCGTTGCTGCCGCCGCCGTCAGCTGCGTGGTCGTCGTGGTGCCGGGCGCTGCGGCCAGCACCGGCTCGGTGGTGGTCGCGGGGGCGCCGGAGGTCACCGGGCTCATCGTCAGCAGCAGCGCGGCCGGCAGCGTCACCTCCGCCGTCACACCGCCACCCGGCGTACGGGTCAGCTCGACACCGATGTCCCAGCGGCGCGCCAGCGTGCCCACCACGAACAGGCCGAGCACCTTGGTCGGCATCAGGTCGAGCCGCTCACGACGGATCAGCCGGGCGTTCTCCTCGGCGAGCCGTTCCGCGCTCATCCCGAGCCCGTGGTCGGTGACGACGACATGGGCGCCCTCGGCACTGGCCCGGACCGTCACCTCGACGGGGCTGCCCTCCGGCGAGAACGACACCGCGTTCTCCAGGAGTTCGGCCACCATCAGCGTCAGGTCGCCGATGATGTCGGGCGCGACCATGATCTCCGTCGCGGCGTACAGCCGTACCCGCTGATAGCCCTCGATCTGCCCGAGCGCCGCCCGTACGACGTTGGTGAGCGCCGTCGGCCCCGAGTCCAGCACCGTCTCCCGGATGCCGGCCAGCAGCATCAGGCTGTCGGCGTTGCGGCGCAGACGGACGGCGATGTGGTCGATGGAGTACAGGCGTTCCAGCAGGGCCGGGTCGGTCTCGCCGCGCTCGACGGCGTCGATCAGCGCCAGCTGACGGGTGGTGAGGTTGCTGACGCGGCGGCCGACGTTGCCGAACATCTCGGCGGTGTTGCGGCGGCTGAGCACCTGCCGTTCGAGCAGCGCCGCCGCTGTCGTCTGCACCTGGTTGAAGGCCTCGGCCAGGTCGCCGATCTCATCGCGCGCGGTGACGGGCACGTCCCGCAGCAGGGGCGGACCGTCGTCCTCGGCGTCGTCGTCGGCCACGCGGGCAAGCTCGCGGCCCGCCACGTCGGCGACCTCGTGCGCGACACTGGTGAGGGCCTGCACCGGGAGGATCACCGAGCGGCGGACCAGCACCGTGAACGCGAGCCAGAGGGCGAAGCCGAGCAGCGTGCCGCTCAGCAGCAGACTCGCGCGCCAGGTGGCCGACCGGGAGGCGTCGTCGGCCCGGTCGGCGATCTGGCCGATCAGCGAGGTGGTGATCTGCAGCCGGGCCGCGGCCTGTTCGGGATAGGCGGGGTACTCGGTAAGGGCGTCCTTGACCGCCTGCCGGATCTCCGCCTGGGTGCCTGCCTCGAGCTGGCTGGTGTCGATCTGCATCTCCGCGTACGACTCGGCGATGGCGCGCTGCGCGGGCGTGTGCTCGATCCCGGCGAGCTCCTCCGCCTGCGGCTCGGTGGCGAACCGGGTGAAGCGGTCGGCCTGGTGGGTGTAGAGGTCGTAGGCGCCGACCGCGTTGGTGAACTCGATCAGCGCGTTGGTGTCCCCGGTGGTCGCCGAGAACACGCTGGTCTCGAAGGCGGCGTGGGCGGCGTCCGCGCGCAGCAGGGAGTCCAGCAGGTTGCCGGTGAAGGTGGACGCGAGGGACGCGTTGCGGTCGAGACCGAGGCTGTCGATCAGCTCGTTGGCGGTGTTGGCGTAGGCCGGGTCGATGTTGTCGGCCGGGAGGTAGGCCTGCTCGACCGAGTCGCGCAGACTGGACAGGCCCTCCACCTCTCGCAGCGTCTGCGCCGCGGTGCCCGGCAGCCGATCGCCGAAGGTGTCGCGCACCTTCTGCACCTGGGAGTTCACCGCGGTCTGGGACTTGCGGTAGGCGGCCGACGAGGGCTTGCTGTCACCGGCCTCGTAGCGCGCCGAGAGCAGGATCGCCTGCTGGTGCTCCGCCTCCACGCGGTCCGCGAGGCGGGCGACCTGGGCGCTGTCGCGTACCAGTTGGGCCGCCGACCGGGCGCTGTTCGCCTGTCCGAGCAGGTCGGTGATGAGATAGGTGAGCAGTACGGCGACCACGGCGAGCGGTACGCCGACGAGCAGATTGAGTTTGCGCCTGAAGGGCCAGCTGTCTGCGAAGCCCCGTATGCCACCCCCGGTCGGTGGGGCGGGCCGGGCGGGCGCGTCCACTTGGTTCGTGGACACCGGGCCTCCTTCGTGTGGGTGTTGCCACCCGAAAGCTGATGCGTGACGACGCTGGAGTGGGCCCCGTGCACCGCTGTGACGGAAATCAACTGCAGTGAGACTACCGCCTCTTCGAACCCACGATCGGGCAGCCTCTCATCAAGAATCCGTTACAAAGAGGTTCCCCGGTATGCACAACTGACCAAGGATCGAAGCCAATCGGTGACCCGGTGGCGCTTGACTGGGTGAGAAGGGGCTGGATTGGATCAGTGAAGACCTGTGCGCAGTGTCGTGCAGTCGTGTGCACAGACCCCAGCCAACTCCAGAGCCCGGAACGGGAACCGTGACTTCCAACACCCACACCAGCAGGTCCATCCGGAGAAACCGAGGCGCGGCGGCCGTCGCGCTCGCCGCGGCAACGGCCCTGCTGGCGGGCTGTTCCTCCTCCTCCGACGACAAGTCCGACCCGCTCGCGGGAGACAAGGCGAGCGGTGACACGGTCGTCGTCGGCTCCAACAACTTCGCCGAGAGCATCCTGGTCGCCGACATCTACGGCGAGGCCCTCAAGGCCAAGGGGATCAAGGTCTCCTACAAGCTGAACATCGGCAGCCGCGAGACGACGTACGGCCTGCTCAAGAACGGCACCATCTCGGTCCTGCCCGAGTACAACGGCGCGCTGCTGGCCTACCTGGACGCGAAGGCGGCCCCGAAGACCGTCGAGGCGACCACCGCGGCCATCGACGCGAAGCTCGACTCCAAGCTGACCCTGCTGGAGCCGGCGCCCGCGCAGGACAAGGACTCGGTCACCCTCAACGCGGCCACCGCGAAGAAGTACAACCTGACCGACAAGTCCTCGATCGCCGACCTCAAGTCCGTCGCCAAGGACCTGGCCATCGGCGCCTCGCCGGAGTTCCAGACCCGGCAGCAGGGCCTGGTCGGCCTCAAGGACGTGTACGGCGTGGAGTTCAAGTCCTTCAAGGCGCTCGACGCGGGCGGTCCGCTCACCCTGGCGGCGCTGAAGAAGAACACCGTGCAGGCCGCGGACATCTTCACCACGGACCCGTCCATCTCCAAGGAGAAGTTCGTCGTCCTGCAGGACCCGGAGAACCTCTTCGGCTTCGAGAACGTCCAGCCGCTCGTCTACAAGAGCGGGCTCTCCCAGGAGGGCGTCGCCGCGCTGAACGCGGTGTCGGCCAAGCTCGACACGGCGACCCTGCTCGACCTCGACACCCAGGTGCAGTCGCAGAACAAGGACCCGCTGGACGTCGCCAAGACCTGGCTGAAGGACGCTGGTCTCGTCTGACCTTTGCACGTCGGAACGACGCGGGTGCCTCCATTGTCCGGAGGCACCCGCGTTGTGCTCGACCGTCCGTCAGAGGTCGAACTCGTGCGGCGGCAGGTCCAGCGTGAAGCACGCCTCCCGCACCACGGCCTGCTCCGTCTTGTCGAAGTCGCCGTCCGCGCCGCCGATGACGATGCCGATCTGAATCACGGCACGCGCCTCGGCGGGCTTCTTCTTCGCCTTGGCGACCTCCTGGAGCACGCTCACCTTGCCGAAGGCGAAGTCGGCGGTCAGCTTGTTCAGGTTCTCCTCGAAACGGCGCCGCAGGTCGTCCGCCGGGAAGTTCTGCAACACCTCGTTGGTCG
This sequence comes from Streptomyces sp. NPDC002619, assembly GCF_042889305.1. NCBI lineage: Bacteria > Bacillati > Actinomycetota > Actinomycetes > Kitasatosporales > Streptomycetaceae > Streptomyces > Streptomyces sp. NPDC002619. The sequence goes on from NZ_JBIAQV010000003.1 coordinate 142,867, forward strand.
CGATGAGCTGCGCCACGCGCTGCCGCTCCGCCGGGTCGATGGTCCCGTCGGCGGCCGCGACGAGCGCGCACATCGCCATGCTCGCGTCGCGGAAGGCACCGCTCTTCAGGTCGTTCTTCTTCGCCACGAGCTGGGTCTGCATCGTCGATGCGGACTCCTTGATGCGGTCCCACAGGGCCATGCGAACTCCTTGAATGCACACATCGATCACTTCTGCAGCACCGTAGAAACTCGTGGCGGGGCCGATAAGTTCCGGCGGTCCCGACGACCCGGGATCTCACAACCCGGCAGACGAATTCGGCCACTTGCGGTTAGCATCCGGATCATGGCCGCTGCGGAACCCACCATCGTCGCTACGTCGGGCGGACACCGGGTGGGCGGGCGGACCATGGTCGAGTTCGACGCGCTGGTCCATCACGCGGTGGACCTGTCGGGCGCGCACGGCCGACGGCCGCGCGTGATGTACGTCGGTACGGCCATCGGGGACGCCGAGCACTTCACGTCGCGGATGACCGAGGCGGCACGGGTGGCGGGATTCGATCTCACCCCGCTGCACCTCTTCCCGCGGCCCAACCTGGAGGACGTGGAGGGCGCGGTCCTCGACCAGGACGTCGTCTGGGTCATGGGCGGCTCGGTGGCCAACCTGCTCGCCGTGTGGCGGGTGCACGGGCTGGACCGGATCATGCGGCGGGCCTGGGAGTCCGGGGTCGTCCTGAGCGGGGTCAGCGCCGGGTCCATCTGCTGGTTCCGGGGCGGCACGACCGACTCCTTCGGTCCGGAGCTTTGCCCGCTCACGGACGCTCTCGGCTTCCTGCCGTACGGCAACGGTGTCCACTACGACAGCGACGAGGGCCGGCGCCCGCTGATCCACCGCCTGGTCGCCGACGGCACCCTGCCGACCGCGCACTGCACGGACGACGGCGTGGGTCTCGTGTACCACGGGACGCGGCTCAGCGAAGCGGTCACGGAGGTCCCGGGCAAGGGCGCGTACGTCGTCACCCGGGACGGGGGCGGGGTGAGCGAGGAGCGGCTCGAGCCGCGCAGGTTGCCCGGGGTCTGAACGCGGGGGAGGGGCCCAGCCGGTGGTCAGTTCGTCGGGTCGCTGTGGAGTGCGGTCGCTCGGGTCTCCTTACGGCGCCCTCGGCGGCTTGTTCGTGGTTCCTGGTCCGGCAGCCAGCCGAATGTCAGGCAGCTGCCCACGAGGCCCAGCAGCAGGCCGATGAAGAAGCCGCCGAGGTTGGAGGTGATCCAGGTGCCCAGGGTGACCAGGACGCCGATGATCGAGTAGAAGAGGCGCTGGGCCGGGTTGAAGAGGGTGAGCAGGCCGCACAGCAGCATCACGACCGGGAGCAGATAGCCCGCCAGGCCCTGCATGCCGATGTGCATCACGACTTTCATCGACACCTTCTCGGTGAGAAGGATCTCCGCCCCGCCCAGGGCGAGCAGCAGCCCGCCCCAGAACGGGCGGCGCGCCCGCCAGCGCCGGAAGGCGGGCCGCGCTTCCTGTCCGGATCGGACCGGCATCAGCAACCCGACTCGCTGAAGCGGAGTTTCAGGCCGGGGAGCTTGAACACCCCTGCCGTCGTCGCATAGTTGGTCTGCCGCAGATTCGCGATGCGTACGGTGTCGGCCTGCTGGCTGAACACGCCGATCGGCCCCTGCACCCCGGCCTTGTCGAGCGTGCTGGCGTCGTTGCCGATCTCGATGTTGTCGAACGCGGCGTCGCCCGTCAGTTCGGTGGAGTCGGTGGTGAGATCGTGCGCCTCCACCTTCTGGCTGCCGGTGCCCGCGGTGATCAGCAGGTTGGTACCGCCCAGGTCGACGCTCTGGCACAGCTTCGTCAGCGTCGCGTCCTTGATCGCCGAGGTGACGATCAGCACCTGCCCGCCGGTGTCACCCGCATTGGGGCTGCCGTCCGCCATGTTGTCGAGCCCGCCGAACTGCTCGAAACCGGTGCCGTTGAGCTCGGTCGCGGTGACCGTGAAGGGCATCCCCGAGATGGCGTCACCGGCGTCACCGGTGTCAACGGCATCACGGTCAACAACCTGCCGTACAGCGCCACGGTCACCTCGGCCGGCGCGGTCACCCTCTTCAACATCCAGGCCACGATCAGCCTGAAGACCATTCTGGGCAACGTCAGCTGCGTCTACACGGCGGCGAGCGTGACCGGCACGACCGACAACTCCGACCACAGCATGACCTTCACCAACAGGCGCTCTCGAAGGCGTCCGGCTCCGCGCTCTGCTTCTCCACCGCGTACCTCACCGCGAAGTACGGCCCCGTCGTCGACGCGACCCTGGGTGGCGTAGCCGTCGACGTCAACTGATCCCCGTACGCCCGGCGTTCACCGCTGACGCAGACGCAGGGCGAGGGCGGCGCCCCCGGTGAGCACCAGCACCGCAGCGGCGCCGCCCGCCATCAGCGGCGCGGACGGACCCGAACCGGCGTCCGCGTCCGAGGCCACCGGTGTGCTGTCGACACCGGTGGCCTCGGCGCGCGGCACGGCGGACGACGGCTCGGCCGCGCTCTTCGAGGGAGCCGGGGCGGGAGTGGCGTGTTCCTTTGTCGCGCTCTTCGCGGGAGCCGACGACTTCGCCGGCGCGGAGGTCTTCGCCGCGGCCGGAAACACCACATCGGAGCACGAGTAATACGTGTCCGGCGTACTGCTGTTCCGCCAGATCGTATACAGGACATGGTGTCCCGTACGGTCCGCCGGCAGCGTCGCGCCGATGTGGTACGCCCCGTTCGTCAGGGCAGGGTCCTGGGCCGTGGCGAACGGTCGCGCGGGCAGGTCGGACCACTTCAGCGGCTTTGCGGGGTCGTAGCCCGGCTCGGTCAAGTACAGCTCGAACGTACCCTCGTGGGCGATCGTCGAGGCGTACGTCAGCGTCAGCCGGCCGCCCGGGGTCAGCCGCGTCGCCGGCCAGTCCGTACGGGCGAGGTCGAGGCCCTTGTAGCCGGGCAGGCCCCCGCTGCACAGCCTGCCGTCCGGGATCAGCTGCCGGTCCCGTCCGCCGACTCCCGCAACCCGCAGGTTGTCCCACGCCGTGAAGGGCCCGCCGTTCGCGGCGATCGCCGCCCGGCAGGCGGCCGTCGACGAACTCCCGCCGCCGGGGGAGCAGGCGTACACCCGGCTGACCGGGTCCGTCGGCGCGCCGTGCGCCAGGGCGGGCCCGGCCGCCCAGAGGGACAGCAGGGCGCAGGCCGCGACGGCGGCCCCCGTGACCCTGAGGTGTGGGGTGATCCGAGTCATCCGGGACGTCTCCTCGGCCGGCGCGGGAACGGACTGCTCCCGTGCAGTACGCGAAACGCGCCCGCCCTGTTCACCGACGCCCGGGGCAGTGAGGCACGCACCGACCGGACCGTCCGTTTTGACGACCTGTCGAGGGCCCATTGAGAACCGACCGTCCCCCTCGTATCGTGGCGATCACCGATGCGGCGGTCCGCCACCCGCCGATACCTCCGGATGCGGGAGAGAGCCGAGGGAGGGCCGTGTTTTGACTTCGTCCGTTTACCGAACTCCCAGGACGGGCGCGGCCGTCCACACACGAGTTGCACGTGTCGTCCACCAGGTCCGCACACCGGGGTCCCGCTGCCGCACGGTGAGCTATCGTGTGCGAGGGGTAGAGAACAAACGGCACGACCCGTTCGTTTCACCGCAAGGAGTGTTCAGCCGATGGCGAGGCAGTTACGCGCCGAGCAGACCCGCGCAACGATCATCACAGCCGCCGCTGACCTGTTCGACCGTCATGGCTATGAGTCCACCAGCCTGAGTGACATCGTCGAACACGCCCATGTCACCAAGGGGGCCCTGTACTTCCACTTCGCCGCCAAGGAGGACCTGGCGCACGCCATCATGGAGCTCCAGTCGAGGGCCGCGCGGCAGTTGGCGAGCGAGGTGGACGGCCGCGGCTGCTCCTCCCTCGAAGCCCTGATGCGCACCACGTTCGGGATCGCCCGGCTCGCGGTCGAGGGCCCGATCCAGCGGGCCGGACTCCGGCTGGCCACCGCGGATGTCGCCGTACGGGCGCCGCTCAAGCACCCGTTCACCGAGTGGCTGGAGATCACGACCCGCAAACTCCTGGGCGCCGTCAAGGAGTCCGACGTCCACTCCGACCTGGATGTGGACGCCGTGGCCCACTCCCTGGTCTGTTTCTTCGTCGGCACCCGGGTCACGGGCCGCTCCCTCGAACCCGTCTCCCGGCTGCCCCGGAGGATCGCCGAGATGTGGCATCTGATGATTCGCGGCCTGGTGCCGGTGCCCCGCCGCGCCCGCTATCTCACGCTCGCCACGCAACTGGAGCGGGAGATCAGAACCGTCTGACCCGCGCGGTACGGTGACGCACATGTCGGATCTCCCCACCGCGTCCGTGATCCTCGGCAACGAACCCGGCTCGTTCCCCCACAGCGTGCTGGCGCAGCGGCACCCGGCGATCATCGGGCAGGTGCGGGACACCTTCCCGTACGGCCCCGAGCAGCACTGCGCGCTCGACGCGCTCCTCGAGAGCTGCCTCCACGGCGTGATCGAACCGCTCCCCGCGACCGCGCCCGACCGCGCGCGGTGGCGGGACTGGGGCGCGGACGCCCACGTCGGCCGCTCCTGGTTCGACGCGCCCTGGCTCTGGTCCGAGAGCTACTTCTACCGCCGGCTCCTCGATGCCGTCGGCTGGTTCGGCCCCGGCGCCTGGCAGGGCATCGACCCCTTCCGCCGCTTCAAACTCGCCGAACTCGACGCCAAGGAGACGGACGAGGAACTCGCCGCCCTCGACGCCCTGGAGGACCGCCCGGCACCTGAGCGGGCGCGGGCCCTGCTGCACGGCTCGCTCTGGGGCAACCGCGCCGACCTCGGCTTCCGGCTCTCCGCCGGCGCCGAGACGGACGAGGCGGCGCCTTCCCAGGTCCCCGCCCTGGTCGCCGACGACAGCGAGACCCTGTGGTCCCTGCTCCCGCCCTCCGGCACGGGCACCCTCTACCTCGTCGCGGACAACGCGGGCCGTGAACTCATCCCCGACCTGCTCCTGCTCGCCCACCTCCTCGCCGAGGGGCGCGTCGGGCGGGCCGTGCTGCACATCAAGCCGTACCCCTACTACGTCTCCGACGCGACGACCGCCGACGTGGTCGACGCCGTGCGCCGGCTCACCTCGGCACCGGGCGCGGCGGCCGTGTACGGTCGGCACCTGTGGGAGGCACTGGCCGACGGCCGCCTCACCGTGCGCGCGCACCCCTTCTCGGCGGCCCCGCTGCCGTACTCGGACATGCCCGACGACCTCCGTGCCGAGTTCGCCTCCGGCACGCTGACCATCTTCAAGGGCGACCTCAACTACCGGCGCCTGGTGGGCGACCGGCTGTGGCCGCCGACCACTCCCTTCCGGGACGTCACCGCCTACTTCCCGGGCCCCGTCGCCGCCCTGCGCACGCTGAAGTCCGACGTGATCACCGGGCTGGACGCGGCCACCGAGGCCGCGCTGGACGCCGCGGAGGGGGCGCGGTGGCGTACCTCGGGCACCCACGCGCTGATCCAGGCACGGCCGTCAAGCCAGCTGTGGGCCGTCAAGCCAGCTGTAGCGGAAGCGACTTGAGGCCATTGATGAAGTTCGACACGAGCCGCTCGGCGGGCCCGGCGAGCCTCGGAGCGGGCAGCACCCGCAGCGCCTCCTCGTACAGCAGCCGCAGCTGGAGCCGGGCGAAGTGGGCGCCCAGGCAGACGTGCGGACCGTCCCCGAAGGACACGTGCGGGTTCGGCGTACGCGACAGGTCCAGCCGATCGGGGTCCGCGAAGACCCGCTCGTCGCGGTTGGCCGAGGCGTGGAAGACGACCACCTTGTCACCCGCGCGGATCCGCCGCCCGGCCAGTTCGGTGTCCTGCGCGGCGGTGCGCCGGAAGGTCAGCACGGGCGGATGCCAGCGCAGCAACTCATCGGTGGCGGTGGAGAGTTCCACCTTTGCGTCGCGCAGCAGCTGGTACGCCTCCGGGTGCCCGGCCAGCGCCAGCAGACCGCCCGGGGCGGCGCTGCGCACCGTGTCGTTGCCCGCGACGGTCAGCAGGAAGAAGAACATCTCCAGTTCGGGGCCGGTGAGTTCGGCGTCGTGCGCGAGCGTGGTCAGCACGTCGTCCGCCGGGTGGCGCCGCTTGTGCGCGGCCAGTTCCTGGGCGTACGCGAACATGTCCCGCAGCATGGCGGGCGACCGCGGATTCACCGGCTTGCCCGCAGCGTCCAGTACCGGGGGAGCGGCCTCGTCCGGGTCCTGGTAGCCGATCACCCGCTGCGTCCAGTGCAGCAGCAGCCGCCGGTCGCCTTCCGGGACACCCAGCAGGTCGGCCAGGTTGAGCAGCGCGTACTCGTCGGTGACGGCGCCGACCACGTCGACCGTGCCGTCTCCCTCGCGGGCCGTCTCCAGGGCGTCCGCGAACAGCGCGCGGGCCCGCTCCCGCGCGACCCCCGCGAACCGGTCCACGCGCCCCGGCGTGAAGGCCCGGCTCACCAGCCGCCGCAGCCTGCCGTGTCCCGGCGGGTCCTGGTTGAGCATCATTCGCTGTATGAACGGCAGGTCCGCCGGGTCCGGATCGCGGATCTGCGTCGCGCCGACGTACGAGGAGTACGTCCCCGAGTCCTTCAGCACCCGCACCACGTCCGCGTGCCGCGTCACCGCCCAGAACCCCGGCCCGGCCGGCCAGCCCAGCACCTCGGACTCGTCCTGCCAGGTCACCGGGTGGTGGTCGCGCAGGACGCGGTAGTCGGCGTAAGGCACCCCGACGGCATACCGGCGCGGATCGAAGACATCGGGAACACCGGGGACACCGGGAACCGCCTCAGGGCGCGACAGGTAGCTCATGTGCACCACCGTGACCCGCCGGAGGGGGCTCGGCAAGGGCACGGACCGAGCGTGCCGACCGCCCGCGCGGTGTTGAAGGAAAGCCCGAGGGAACTCTGGCTCGACCACGTCTTCGCGAGCGGCCACGTGCCGGCCGGTGCGGCTGGGCGGCGGCGGTGCCTCGGCCGAGAGCGTGCGGGAGAAGCCGGGGCGGCGGGCGGACGCGGACCTCGCGGCGGCCCTGCTGTGGCCGCCGGACGCGCCGACGCCCTGCCGGTCGCGCGGCAGCGCCGGCAGGGCGATGTTCACGCGAAGGTGTGATCATGTGCCATGCCGTGGATGGCAGTTGAGGGGCACGGGCAGGACCGGGCCATGACGCAGCCGTTCGAACTCCCGCACTTCTACATGCCGTACCCCGCGCGGTTGAACCCGCATCTCGACGAGGCGCGCGCCCACTCCACCGCGTGGGCGCGTGAGATGGGCATGCTGGAGGGGTCCGGGATCTGGGACCGGGCCGACCTCGAGGCGCACGACTACGGACTGCTGTGCGCATACACCCACCCCGACTGCGACGGACCCGCGCTCTCCCTGATCACCGACTGGTACGTCTGGGTGTTCTTCTTCGACGACCACTTCCTGGACATGTACAAGCGCACCCAGGACCGGGCCGCCGGCAAGGCCCACCTCGACCGGCTGCCGCTGTTCATGCCGCTCGACCTCGCCACGCCCGTCCCCGAGCCGCAGAACCCGGTCGAGGCGGGCCTCGCCGACCTGTGGGCGCGCACGGTGCCCACGATGTCCGACGACTGGCGCGGGCGCTTCGCCGTGGCCACCGAGCATCTGCTCAATGAGTCCCTGTGGGAGCTGTCCAACATCAACGAAGGGCGGATCGCCAACCCCGTCGAGTACATCGAGATGCGCCGCAAGGTGGGCGGCGCCCCCTGGTCGGCCGGGCTCATCGAGTACGCGACCGCCGAAGTGCCCACCGCCGTGGCGGAGTCGAGGCCGCTCAGGGTGCTCATGGAGACGTTCTCGGACGCCGTGCATCTGCGCAACGACCTGTTCTCCTACCAACGGGAGGTGGAGGACGAGGGCGAGAACAGCAACGGCGTGCTCGTCCTGGAGACCTTCTTCGGCTGCACCACCCAGGAGGCCGCCGACACCGTCAACGACATCCTCACCTCACGCCTCCACCAGTTCGAGCACACCGCGCTCACCGAAGTGCCCGCACTGGCCCTCGAGAAGGGCCTCACGCCGGACCAGGTCGCCGCGGTGGCGGCCTACACGAAGGGCCTGCAGGACTGGCAGTCGGGCGGCCACGAATGGCATCTGCGCTCCAGCCGGTACATGAACGAGGGCGCCGTCTCCGACTCCCCGTGGCACGGACTGACCGGCCCCGGCACGTCGGCGGCGGACGTGCGCGCGCTGCTCGCGTCTGCGGCGGTGATGGGGGCACCTCCCACGCCGTTCGGGCAGTGGGGGAGGCTGAGGGCCTACGCGCACGTGCCGTTCCAGAAGGTGGGCCCGTCCCTGCTGCCCGACTTCCACATGCCCTTCCCGCTGGAGCTCTCCCCGCACCTGGACGGCGCCCGCGAGCGCCTGCCCGACTGGGCGCACCGCATGGGCATCCTCGAGGAGGGTGTCTGGGACGAGGACAAGCTCGCCGCCAACGACCTTCCGCTGTGCGCGGCCGGCCTGGACCCGGATGCCACCACCGAGGCCCTCGATCTCAGCTCCCAGTGGCTCGCCTGGGGGACGTACGCCGACGACTACTACCCGCTCGTGTTCGGCCACCGCCGCGACCTGGCCGGCGCGAAGGCGGCCACCGCCCGCTTGTCGGCGTGCATGCCGCTCGCCGGGGAGCCACTGCCCGTCCCGGCCACCGGAATGGAACGCGGACTGCTCGACCTGTGGGCGCGTACAACGGCCGAGATGACCCCCGGCCAACAGGCCGCCGTGAAGCGGACGGTCGACACGATGACGGCGAGCTGGCTGTGGGAGCTGTCCAACCAGCTCCAGAACCGCGTCCCCGACCCGGTCGACTATCTGGAGATGCGCCGCGCCACGTTCGGCTCCGACCTCACGCTGAGCCTGTGCCGCATGGGCCACGGCCCCGCGATCCCCCAGCAGGTCTACGACAGCGGCCCCGTGCGCTCCTTGGAGAACGCGGCCATCGACTACGCCTGCCTGCTCAACGACGTGTTCTCCTACCAGAAGGAGATCGAGTACGAGGGCGAGATCCACAACGCCGTCCTCGTCGTGCAGAACTTCTTCGGCGTCGACTACCCGACCGCGCTCGGTGTCGTACACGATCTGATGACACAGCGTCTGCAGCATTTCGAGCATGTCGTGGCCCATGAACTCCCGGTCGTGTACGACGACTTCGCGCTGTCGGCCGAGGGGCGCGTGGCCGTGGAGGCCTATGTGGCCGACCTGCGGAACTGGATGTCCGGAATTCTGAACTGGCACAGGTCCGTGGACCGCTACAAGGCTCCCCACCTCGCGCGCCGGGCCCACGGCTTCCTGCCGGACCGGCCACCCGCGCTCCCGGTCGGATGACGCCCGGCCCCGTTTCAGTCTCACTCGTTCGTGGCTCGTCGCGCCCGCGTGCGCCGGGTAGATCACCAGCGGAGGCGAGCCATGGAACAGACAGTGTTGCGGCCCAAACCGATGCCCGGTCAGAAGCGGCGGGACGGTGGCACGGCAGGCCCCGTCCGGCGTCCGCACGCCGCCCGGCGACGCGGACGGCGGCTCAGGGCCGTGCTGTTCGGCGTCGTGGTGGGTACGGTCCTGGTCCTGTCCGGCGTCGGGATCGGTACGGTCGGCGCCACGGTGATCGGCATGAGCAGACTCGCCGAACTGCAGCGGCAGCTGCCGCCCGCGCACCCACCCGCTCCCGTCAAACCCTCGGCCGTCCCGAGTCCCACGCCCGACCCGGCCGGCGCGACCCTCGGCGTGGAGGCCGTGGACGCCGAGAAGACGGGCGCGCTGCTCGTCGGCGTCCACCTGCCCGGCCCGGGTTACACGGCGGGCCTCGTCCGCGGAGACGTGCTCCTGCAGTTCGGGTCGACCCGCATCGAATCGGCCGCCGACCTCGCACGAGCCGTCGCTCACGCCACCCCGGGCCGGGAGGTCACCCTGACGGTGCGTCACCAGAGCGGCGGCTACGAGCAGTTGACCGCCGTACCCGGGGTCGTGACGTAACCCCCCGTCCGGCAGCTCCGACAGCCGGCCGTGCACCCGCACGTCGCGCTTCGTGGCCCGAGCGCTCAACCATTAGGGCTAATGGTTCAGCAGGCTTGACGCATCGGACCGCCGCGGTCTCGACGGCACGACCTCCCAATCGGCTCGCGCAGCCCTCCCGGTCCGGGCAGGATGCTGCCCGTAGTCCCCTGACCCGCACCCGCCCTGGGAGGCCCGGATGACCGGCCCCGCGCCCGCGCCCTTCACCGCCGACGACTACCGGGCCCGTATGGACCGCGCCGCGCGCGCCGCCGCCGACGCCGGTCTCGCGGGGCTGCTCGTGGCCCCCGGCCCCGACCTGGTGTGGCTCACCGGCTACGCGCCCACCGCCGTCACCGAACGGCTCACCCTCCTCGTCCTCACCGCCGGACACGACCCGGTGCTCGTCGTCCCCACGCTGGAGGCCCCGGACGCGGAGCAGGCCACCGGCGCGCCCGCCCTGACCCTGCGCGACTGGACCGACGGCAAGGACCCCTACGCCCTCACCGGCGCCCTCCTCGCCGCCGACGGCCGGTTCGGCATCAGCGACAACACCTGGGCCCTGCATCTGCTCGGCCTCCAGAAGGCGCTGCCCGGCACCTCCTACGCCGCCCTCACCGACGCCCTGCCCATGCTGCGGGCCGTGAAGGACACGGCGGAACTGGAACTCCTGGCCGCCGCGGGGGCCGCCGCGGACGCCACGTTCGAGGAGATCCGGAAGGTTGCCTTCGCAGGCAGGCGCGAGTCAGACGTCGGCCACGACCTCGCCGACCTGCTGCGCCGGTTCGGGCACTCCCAGGTCGACTTCACCATCGTCGGCTCGGGACCCAACGGCGCCAACCCGCACCATGAGGTCGGCGACCGCGTCATCCAGCGCGGCGACATGGTCGTCCTCGACTTCGGCGGGCTCAAGGACGGCTACGGCTCCGACACCACCCGCACCGTGCACGTCGGCGAGCCGACCGACGAGGAGCGCCGGGTCCACGACATCGTGCGCGCCGCCCAGGAGGCCGGATTCCGGGCGGTACGGCCCGGAGCCGCCTGCCAGGACGTCGACCGCGCCGCCCGCGCGGTGATCGCCGACGCCGGGTACGGCGAGTACTTCATCCACCGCACCGGCCACGGCATCGGCGTCACCACGCACGAGCCGCCGTACATGATCGAGGGCGAGGAACAGCCCCTCGTGCCCGGGATGTGCTTCTCCGTGGAGCCCGGCATCTATCTGCCCGGCCGCTTCGGGGTGCGCATCGAGGACATCGTCACAGTGACCGAGGACAGCGGGCGTCGCCTCAACAACACCACCCGCGAGATGGTGATAGTGGACTGACAACCCCCGAGACCTACCACCTCGACGCACCCCCGAACGGCTATGGCGCGACAGATGACCCAGGCACCGACCCCCACCGCGGACACCGTCCGCCGCATCGTCCGCACGCTGCTCAAGGACGGGGCGGACGGCACCACGGGCCCCGACGTGCGCCCGGTCGCGGAGGGCGTCGGCCACTCCACCTGGTGGGTCGGCACCCGCCATGTGCTGCGCCTCGCCCCCGACCGCGAGGCCGCCGTCCGCCAGCTCCGCGAACTGCGCCTGCGCGAAGTCGTACGCCCGCACCTGCCCGTCGCCGTCCCGACGAGCGTGGCACACGGCGAGTGGGCGCCGGGCCTGACCTACACCCTCGACATCCTGCTGCCCGGCGGCACGGCGGAGGAGCACGACGTGTCGGCCGTCGGCGAGGCAGACCTCGCGGGACTGCTCACGGGCCTGCGCGAGGTGTCCGTACGGCAGACCGAGCCGCTCGGTGTGCCGCGCACGCGGCCGCGGTCCCTGGAGGCGCTGCGCCGCATGGCCGTGCACGCCGGTAAACGCCTCGGCGCGGCCGACGAGTTCGACCTCGCCCGGCTCCGCCGGCTCACGTCGCCCGGCGCGGCCCAGCTCGCCGCGCAGCCCGGCACCGCGGTGCTGGTCCACCACGACCTCAAGGGCGAGCACCTCGTGGTGAGCGCCGACGGCCGGGTGCGCGGCGTCCTCGACTGGACCGACGCGGCCGTCGCCGACCCGGCCGAGGACATCGCCGGACTCGCCCTAGCCGTCGGCTCCGGCGCCGCCGTGCGCGCCGCCACCCTCGCCGGCTACGGCGTCCGCCCCTGCCTGCGCGGCCTGTGGCTCGCCCGCTGCGACACCGTCCTGCGCCTCAAGGACCAACTCGACGGCCGCGACACCGGCCCCCTGCCGCTGCTACGGACCCAGCTGGCGCGCGCCTGGGAGACGATCCTGCTGGAGCGGACCACCGAGTTCCGGGACGCGCCGGCGGACGAGGAGCCCTAGGGCCTTCGTCACTCCTGCGTCAGCACCACGCACGATTCGCCCGGCACGTGCAGCAGGCCGTCCGGGCCGGGGGTCTCGACCGGCTCCCACGCGGCCAGCACCCGGGCCCGGCGGGTGCCCAGGGGGATCGCCGCCGGTTCCTTGCCGAGGTTGACGGCTACCCGGACGTCCCCGCGCCGGAAGGCGAGCCAGCGGGCCTCCTCGTCGTACGCCACCTTGGTGTCGGCGAGATCGGGATCGGTCAGGTCGGGCTGCTCCTTGCGCAGCGCGATGAGCCGTCGGTACCAGGCCAGCACGCGCGCGTGGGGCTCACGGTCCGGCTCCGACCAGTCGAGGCAGGACCGCTCGCGCGTCGCCGGGTCCTGCGGGTCGGGCACGTCCTCCTCCGCCCAGCCGTGCGCCGCGAACTCCCGCCGCCTGCCTTGCCGTACGGCCTGAGCGAGCTCGGGATCGGTATGGTCGGTGACGAACTGCCAAGGGGTGCCCGCCGCCCACTCCTCGCCCATGAACAGCATCGGCGTGAAGGGCGCGGTGAGCGTGAGGGTGGCCGCGCAGGCGAGGAGACCGGGGGACAGGGTGGCCGAAAGGCGGTCGCCCTGGGCGCGGTTGCCGACCTGGTCGTGGTTCTGGGCATAGCCGAGCAGCCGGTGCGCGGCCACCTCGGAGCGGTTCAGCGGGCGGCCGTGGCTTCGGCCCCGGAAGCCCGAGTACGTGCCGTCGTGGAAGAAGCCGCCGGTCAGCGTCTTGGCGAGGGCCGCGAACGGATCGCGTGCGAAGTCGGCGTAGTAGCCCTGGGACTCGCCGGTCAGCGCGGCGTGCATCGCATGGTGGAAGTCGTCGTTCCACTGCGCGTCCAGCCCCAGCCCGTGCTCCGCGCGCGGGGTGATGATCCGCGGGTCGTTGAGATCCGACTCGGCGATCAGGAACAGCGGCCGGTCCAGCTCGTCGGCGAGCGCGTCCACGGCCGCCGAGAGCTCCTCCAGGAAGTGGCACGCGCGCGTGTCGCGCAGCGCGTGCACCGCGTCGAGGCGCAGCCCGTCGATCCGGTAGTCGCGCAGCCACGCCAGCGCGCTGCCCACCAGAAACGCGCGCACCTCGTCCGAGCCGGGCGCGTCCAGGTTGATGGCCGCGCCCCAGGGCGTGTGGTGCGTCTCGGTGAAGTACGGCCCGAACGCGGGCAGGTAATTCCCGGACGGGCCCAGGTGGTTGTGCACCACGTCCAACACCACACCCAGGCCGAGCTCGTGCGCCCGGTCGACGAACCGTTTCAGCGCCTCGGGTCCGCCGTACGGCTCGTGCACCGCCCACAGCGAGACCCCCTCGTACCCCCAGCCGTTCCGGCCCGGGAAGGGACACACGGGCATCAACTCCACGTGCGTGACGCCCAGTTCGACCAGGTGCTCAAGGCGCCCGGCCGCCGCGTCCAGGGTGCCCTCGGGGGTGTACGTCCCCACGTGCAGCTCGTACAGCACCGCCCCCGGTAGCGCGCGCCCCGGCCACGCGGCACGCCACGCGTACTGGCCATGGTCCACGACCGCGCTCTGCCCGTCGGGGCCGTCCGGCTGGCGGCGCGAGCGCGGATCCGGCAGCACCGGACCGTCGTCCAGCGCGAACCCGTACCGCACGCCGTCGCTCGCCTCCGCCTCCCCCGACCACCACCCGGCCCGCTCCGGATCGCGCTCCAACGCGCGTGTGACGCCCTCGCACCGGAGCGTCACACGGTCTGCCTGCGGTGCCCACACCTCGAACTGCACGGACGGTTCCCCTTCGTCTGCTCACCGTGATGTAGCAGGTCCATCGTGCCGTGACGGAGATCTTTCCGCTGCGAGTACGCGCACGCGGACCGTTTCCACGTTTCCTGGACACCCGGGGTTCACTGCCCGACAATCACGAGCGTGACGTCGTCCTTCGAGTTCCCCACGTACCCCGCGCGTTTGTCCGATGCGGAGCGCGACAAGGCGCTCGAAATGCTTCGGGACGGTGTCGTCAAGGGACGCTTGTCGCATGACACGTTCGTGCGGCGCATGGAGCTCGTGCTCGCCGCGCGTCGCGTGGACGAACTCGCCGCGCTCACCGCCGATCTGCCGCGTGAAAGCCGCATCTCGCGGGCGCTGTTCGGGGCCGTCGAGGCGATGTCCGGGTTTCCCGTACGGCTGCGCAGGGCCTGGCAGGCCGAGCGGCTGCCCAAGTTGCTGCTGCCGCGTCCGGTGGGCGGACCGCCGCTGCGTATCGGGCGCGATCCCGTCAACGGGCTGCGCCTCACCCATGAGACGGTCTCGCGGGTGCACGCCGAACTCACCCGGCAGGGCGGGATGTGGGTGCTCAGGGACCTCGGCTCGACCAACGGCACCACCGTCAACGGCCGCCGGGTCATCGGTGCCGCCGTCGTCCGCGAGGGCGACCAGGTCAGCTTCGGACGGGTGGCCTTCCGGCTCTCGGCCGACTGAATCCGCCGTCCTCGCTCACCACTGTCGATGGCCGAAAACCTGTGGGACACCGCGGTGTTGACGTACCCCTGAAGTCGTGACTGACTGTGCGTACGCCATGCACGCCAGGTGAATCGGCAGCATCGTTTTGTGGAGGTGTGCCCTGCCGCTCCTCCGCTATCCGACCGTGGACGAGCTGCGCGCCCACGCGGCCGCGCTCGTCGCGCGCCGGCCCGGGGACGCCCGGCTGCGCAGCGTCGGTACCTCCCGTGCGGGCACGCCCCTGTGGCTGCTTTCGATCGGTCACGGCAGCCGCAACGTCCTCGTCGTCGCCGGGCCGCACGCCAACGAACCGGTGGGCGGCGCCACCGTCGTCCACCTCGCCGAACGCCTCCTGGCCGAACCCCGGCTCACCGTGCACGCCGACGCCTCCTGGCACCTGCTGCTGTGCCTCGACCCCGACGGCTCGCGCCGCAACGAGGGCTGGCTGTCCGGCCCTTACACCCTGGGCCACTACTTCCGGAACTTCTTCCGGCCCGGCTTCCGGGAGCAGCCCGAGTGGCTGCCCGACGGCGCGGCCGCTGCCGCACTGCCGGAGACCCTCACCCTGCTCGCCCTCCAGGACGAACTGCGGCCTTTCCTCCAGTGCTCGCTGCACGGCGTCGACGTCGGCGGCGGCTTCGTCGAGCTGACCCGCGACCTGCCGGGCCTCGCCCAGCGCGTCCGGCGCACCGCCGCCCGCCTCGGCATCCCCCGCGAACTCGGCGCGTACGACACCCTGTACTGGCCCACCGTCGGCCCCGCCGTCTACCGGATCCCGCCACCGCGCCGGGGCGATCTGGCCGCCGCCATCACCGAGGCGGCGGTCGAGTCGACCTGGTTCCACCCGCACCGGCACGGCACGGTCACCGCGGTCGTCGAGGCCCCCATGTGGGGCGTGACGGCCGTGGAGGACGGCTCACCGCCCACGGACCGGGACGCCACCCTGCGGGCCGTCAGCGGGGCGCTGCGCCACGACACACGGCTTCTGGACAGCATCCTCGCCCGGATCCGGCCCCAGCTCGCCGAGGCGCCGGACGCGGCCAGCCTGCTCGCCCCGGTCGACGACTACTTACTGGTCTGCCCCGGCCTCGCCGACGCGTGGGACCCCGACACCGACGACGGCCGGGCCCGGCCCCTCCCCGCGCTCAACACCGCCCACCTGACCGCCCTGCGCATCGCCGGACGCCGGCTCGCCCTGCGCACGGCCGGACTGTTGCAGCGGCTCGTGCGCGGCACCGGCCAGGACCCCGCCGGCGTCCTGCCGGACCTGGACCGACTCATCGACGCGTGGTGCGCGGACTACCGCGACGGCTGCGGGGCGCGCTGGATCCCGGTCGCGCGTCAGGCCGAGTACCAGGCGCGCGTGGTGCTCGGCGCGTTCGAACTGGCTCGCAGGCACGCGCGCGTGCGATCCCGTTCGGGTGAGTCGGGGTGGGGTACCGAGGCCGCCGTGCCGATGCACCGGGAATGACGAACACCACCACGGCGACAGCCGTACGGGGCGCACTGCTCACGGCGGCCGCGCTCCTGGCCCTCGGCCCCGCCCAGGCAGCCTCGGCGGCACCGGCCGGAAAGCTCCATGGCGACTGGCTCTACCTCACCGTCACCCGGGGCGACGCCCGCTCCAGCGACACGCGTGGCGCCCTGCTGCTGTGCGACCTGACCCAGGGCCGCACGCACGCGGCGGAGGCCTGCGCCGAACTGGAGGCGGCGGACGGCGACATCGGCGGCATCCCGCCGAAGGAGGGCGCTCTTTGCCCCATGATCTACGCCCCGGTGACCGCCCACGCGCGCGGGCAGTGGCACGGACGGCCTGTGGAGTACCGGAAGACGTTCTCCAACAGCTGCGTCCTGGCCGCCCGGACGGGGTCGGTCTTCGCGCTGGACAGCTGAGCGGAGTCCTTGCGCAGGGGCACGCGTGCGTGGAGCGCGGTCGTGCCGGCCGATCACGTCCCACGCGCGCGTGCTCCTGGTCTCTTGGCTCAGGCCGCCCGATCGCGCGCGTGCAGCGCCGCCGCGAGCACCGTCCGGGACTGGTGCTCGACCTGGTCCTTCAATGGCACCCAGCGCGCCCGGAACCGTATCGCGAAGGCCTCGCACCAGGCCGTGACGAGCTGTTCGAGCCGGGGCGCGGCACTGTCGTCGGCCTCCTGGAGCACCCGCAGCAGCATCGCCGCCGCCCGCAGCGGCAGCCGGCGCCCGAAGGCGTCCACGCTGCCGACGTACGCCATGGTCGTGTCGACCGGCGGCGTCTCGACCCAGTCGGCGGCCAGGCCCGGGATCAGCTCCAGTGCCCACTTGGCGGCCCGCAGCAGTGGCCCCTCGGGACCGTGCAGCCGGGGCAGCGCCTCGTCGAGCACCCGCTCCACCTCCATGGCGTCCCGCCGCAGCCGCAGGGCCAGCCGGCGCATCGCCGCCGCAGGGGCCGGATGCGGCGCCGGATCGTCCACCAGGTCGCTGGCCCACATCGGCACCTCCACCACCGCCGTGAGGCCGCCGTAGCGGTGCGCGTGGTACCAGGTGCTGTGCCGTGCGTCGTCCGGCATGCTCGGGTAGGCCAGCCCCGACTCCGGGCCCGGCATCACGCGCACACCGGGTCCCGAGGCGGGCCAGCCCGCGGCGTCCGAGGCTCCCGTCTCCACCGGGATGTGCAGCTCCGCTGCGGACTTGGCGAACGGCTCGGCCAGGCCCGGCACGTCCTTCGTCAACTGCACCCAGCTGCCGCCCAGGTCGGTCCCGTGCAGGGTCACCTGGAGGTAGGGGCGCAGTTCGTCGATGACTCCGGTCAGGGCGCGGGTCTCGGGCGGCAGCCGGTCGGGCGGCAGCACGGAGGGAGACCACTCCGGCTGCTCCGGTCCGGCGGGCCGGTAGAAGCCGAGGTGGTAGTCGAGCAGGCTGCGCGGCGCCGGGGTCACATGCAGGCTCGCGCCGTCCGGGTCCGCGCACAGCAGGAAGTGCCAGGACGTGTCGTCCCTTAACTCGCGCTCCTGCACGATGCGTTCCGCGAGTACGAGGAGCGTGGAACCTCCCGTCGGCTCGTTGGCATGGGCGCCCGCGACCACCAGCACCGAGCGCCGCGCATGACCGACCGACAGCAGTTGGAGAGGTCTGCCCTCGCGGGAGACCCCCACTTGCCGCAGCGTGCACAGACCCGGCCAGCCAGCGGCCAACGCCCGGGAGAATGCCACCAGTTCGGGAACACTGGGGTAACGCAGCTCCGGCAGGAGACTCACCCCCGACTTGTCCGCCCGTCTTCGCCACCCCCAGTGCCGCACGACATAGGTGAACTGTCAAGGAGAGGACCGAGGAGGCTCCAGGGGGCGCCCGGATGCATTCGGCTCCGCCGCGGCGAGCGGCACACCTCAGTCCGCCTCCCCGGCCCGCTCCAGCAGTGCCACCGGCAGCGGTCCGAAGAGATCCGCCACGCGCGCGTGCCCCGTGAACTCCCGCCCCGGCGTGAGCAGATCCACCCACCGCCCCGGTGGCAGCGGCAACCGCGTGTCGCCCCAGCCGCCCGCCGCCGTCAGCCGCAGCGACAGCCGCGTCACGGCCGTGATCACCTCACCGGAGCGCGCGAACGCCACACAGTGCGCTTCGGCCGGTCCCTCCGCCGCCAGCGGTGCGTACGTCGCCGTGTCCCCGAAGACGTCCGGCCGCCGCGCACGCAACCGCAACGCCGCCACTGTCACCGCAGCCTTCTCCCCGAGTTCAGGCAGCTCCCCGGAGGGAAACCGCACAGCCCGCCTGTTGTCGGGGTCCACGAGCGCCAGGTACTCGTCCTCCGTGCCCTGGTACAGGTCCGGTACGCCGGGCATCGTCAGGTGGACGAGGGCCGTGCTCAGGACGTTCGCTCGGATGTGGGCTGCCAGGGAGGCTCGGAAGGCGGCCATGTGGGCGCCAGGGGGCCCGCACGGGCCGGCCGCGACGAACGCCGCCACCGCCTCCTCGTACGGCGGCTCCTGCTCCGTCCAGCTCGTGTACAGGCCCGCCTCGCGCACCTGCTTGAGCAGGGCACCCTGGACGCGCTCCGCGTCCGCCGGGCCCAGCCCGAACACCGTCTGCCAGGCCGCCCACGCCAGTTGCGCGTCCGGCACGCCCTCGCCGTCGCCGGTGACCTCGGCGAGCACGTCCGCCCAGCGCTCGGGGCACTCGGTCAGCACGGCCAGCGCCGCGCGCACATCGGCGCTGCGCTTGGTGTCGTGCGTGGACACCACCGTCCCGGTGACCGGCCAGTCGCGCTGCACGCGCGCGCAGTACGCGTGGAATTCCTCCGGGGACACGGCCGGGCGGCCGGGATCGCCGCCCACCTCGGTCGCCGACAGGAGCGGGACATAGCGGTAGAACGCCGTGTCCTCCACGGACTTGGCCCGCAACGCCGACGAGGTCTGCGCGAACCGCGCCCGGAACTCCGCCACGTCCGATGCCTCCCCGACAGGCTCGAGCAGCAGGCGCCGTACGACGTCGACCGCCCCGCCCTCCTCGGGCACGACGAAGGCGAGCCGGGCCTCTGCAGCGGCCTCCTCGGTGACCACGGACGCCATGTCGGCGCTGCCGTACGGCCGGTACACGCGCAGCCGTACCAGCAGCTCCTGGAGGGCGGAGCGCAGCGCCCAGGGTGCGCGGTCGCGCAGCGACGGGTCCTCAGAGGTGGCGCACAGGCGGCTCGCCACCCGGGTCAGCCGGTCCGTCTCGGCGGCGAGTTCGTGCGTGAGCACCTTGTACGCGGCCCGCCGCACCGTGGCCGCCCAGTCGCCGCCCCGGTCCGTCTGCGGGGCCGCGAACCTGCGGTACTGCCCGAGGAGTTCACCGGCGCCCGCCGGGTCCGTGAGCAGGCCGTCCACGTGCCGGAGCGCGTCGTAGCCGGTGGTGCCCGCGACGGGCCAGGACGCCGGGAGGTGTTCACCGTCGGCCAGGATCTTCTCCACCACGGTCCAGCGTCCGCCGGTCGCCTCGTGCAGCCTGCGGAGGTAGCCGTCGGGGTCGGCGAGGCCGTCCGGATGGTCGACGCGCAGCCCGTCGACCACGCCCTCGTGCAGCAGCTGGAGGATCTTGGCGTGTGTGGCCTCGAACACCTCCGGGTCCTCCACGCGCACCCCGATCAGCTCGGAGATGCTGAAGAAACGCCGGTAGTTGAGCTCCGTACGGGCCAGCCGCCACCACACCGGCCGGTACCACTGCGCGTCCAGGAGCCGCGGCAACGGCAGCTCCCCGGTGCCCTCGCGGAGCGGGAAGACATGGTCGTGGTACCGCAGCACGTCGCCGTCGACCACCAGGTCTGCGACCACCGTGCCGAGCGGGCCGCCGAGCACCGGGAGCAGCAGTTGCCCGCCCTGGGCCTCCCAGTCGATGTCGAACCATCGCGCGTACGGCGACTTCGGGCCCTCCCGCAGCACCTCCCACAGGGCGCGGTTGTGGCGCGGGGCCATCGCCATGTGGTTGGGCACGATGTCCACCACCAGGCCGAGCCCGTGCTCCCGCGCGGTGCCCGCCAGCGCACGCAGCCCCTCCTCCCCGCCCAGCTCGGCGCGCACGCGCGCGTGGTCCACCACGTCGTAGCCGTGCGCGGAGCCGGGGACGGCCTCCAGGACGGGTGACAGGTGCAGATGCGAGACGCCGAGCGAGGCCAGGTACGGCACGGCGGCCGCGGCGGCCGCGAACGGGAACGCGGGCTGCAGCTGCAGCCGGTAGGTGGCCGTCGGCACCACGGGGTCGGGTCGCTCACTTGTCATGCAGACCTACGTACCCATCCCGCCGCCCTTCGTGTCACCGCATCCCGCGCGCGGGTCCGGCCGCACCGGCCGTACGAGTGATTCTCCAGGGTCACGCAGAGGGCCCACGCGCGCGTGCCCCTACGTGGGCCGTTGCAGCACGGTCAGGCTCCGGTCCACCAGGGCGAGCCGTTCACCGGCCTGCACCTTCGGACCCGTGCCGGGCGGCACCCCGTCGGCGCGGGCCGTGTCGACCACGACCTGCCACTGCCGGCCGTGATTGACCGGCACGACGAAGTCGAGGGGTTTCGGGGAGGCGTTGAACATCAGCAGGAACGAGTCGTCGGCGATGTGCTCCCCGCGCGGGCCGGGCTCCGAGATCGCGTTGCCGTTGAGGAACACCGTCAGCGCCGACGCCTGCGCCGAGTCCCAGTCGCGCTGGGTCATCTCCCGGCCCTCGGGGGTGAACCAGGCGATGTCGGACAGGTCGTCGTGGGTGCCCTCCACCGGACGGCCGTGGAAGAAGCGCCGCCTGCGGAAGACCGGGTGGTCCTTGCGCAGCCACACCATCGCGCGCGTGAACGCGAGCAACTCGCCGTCGTCGCCGGGCCAGTCCACCCAGGACACCTCGTTGTCCTGGCAGTACGCGTTGTTGTTGCCGCCCTGGCTGCGCGCGAACTCGTCCCCGTGGCTGATCATCGGCACGCCCTGGGACAGCATCAGCGTCGCCACGAAGTTCCGCATCTGACGGGCCCGAAGCTCCCGTACACCAGGGTCGTCGGTGTCGCCCTCCACGCCGCAGTTCCACGAGCGATTGTGACTCTCGCCGTCCCGGTTGTCCTCGCCGTTGGCGCTGTTGTGCTTCTGGTTGTACGACACCAGGTCGCGCAGGGTGAACCCGTCGTGGCACGTCACGAAGTTGATCGAGGCCAGCGGGCGCCGCCCGTCGTCCTGGTAGAGGTCGGAGGAGCCGGTCAGCCGGGACGCGAACTCCCCGACCGCGCGCGGCTCGCCGCGCCACAGGTCCCGTACGGTGTCGCGGTACTTGCCGTTCCACTCGGTCCACAGCGGCGGGAAGTTGCCCACCTGGTAGCCGCCCTCGCCGACGTCCCACGGCTCGGCGATCAGCTTCACCTGGGAGACCACCGGGTCCTGCTGCACCAGGTCGAAGAACGACGACAGCCGGTCCACCTCGTGGAACTGCCGGGCCAGGGTCGCCGCGAGGTCGAAGCGGAAGCCGTCGACGTGCATCTCGGTGACCCAGTAGCGCAGCGAGTCCATGATCAGCTGGAGCACGTGCGGGGACCGCATGAGCAGCGAGTTCCCGGTGCCGGTGGTGTCCGTGTAGTAGCGGGGGTCGTCCGCCAGGCGGTAGTATGACGGGTTGTCGAGGCCCCGGAAGGACAGCGTCGGGCCCAGATGGTTGCCCTCGGCGGTGTGGTTGTAGACCACGTCGAGGATGACCTCGATGCCGGCCTCGTGCAGCGCCCGGACCGCCGACTTGAACTCCAGGACCTGCTGGCCGCGGTCGCCCCAGGAGGCGTACGCGTTGTGCGGGGCGAAGAAGCCGATCGTGTTGTAGCCCCAGTAGTTGTTCAGACCCATGTCGACCAGGCGGTGGTCGGTCACGAACTGGTGCACCGGCATCAGCTCCAGGGCCGTGACGCCGAGGCCGGTGAGGTGCTCGATGAGTGCCGGGTGCGCGAGCGCCGCGTAGGTGCCGCGCAGCTCGTCCGGCAGGCCCGGGTGGCGCATCGTCAGGCCCTTCACATGGGCCTCGTAGATCACCGTGTGGTGGTACTCGGTGCGCGGGCGGCGGTCGTCGCCCCAGTCGAAGTACGGGTTGATCACGACCGACGACATGGTGTGCGGCGCCGAGTCGAGGTCGTTGCGCTCGTCGGGCGCGTCGAAGTGATAGCCGTAGACCTCCTCGCCCCAGCGCACCGACCCGCTGACCGCCTTCGCGTACGGGTCGAGGAGCAGCTTCGCCGAGTTGCAGCGCAGCCCGCGGCCGGGGTCGTACGGGCCGTGCGCCCGGAACCCGTAGCGCTGCCCGGGCATCACGCCCGGCACGTACGCATGCCGCACGAACGCGTCGCTCTCCCGCAGTTCCACCGCCGTCTCCGAGCCGTCGTCGTGCAGCAGACACAGCTCTACTCGGTCCGCGGCCTCGGTGAAGACCGCGAAGTTGGTGCCGGCGCCGTCGTAGGTGGCGCCGAGCGGATATGCCTCTCCAGGCCAGACCTGCATGGACACGACTCTTCCAGGTGTGCCCCGCCGCTGGGGGCGCCTTGGCCCCGAGTCTGCCCGAAAGTGACGGAACCCCCTCCG
The DNA here is from genome assembly GCF_042889305.1 of Streptomyces sp. NPDC002619. Taxonomy (NCBI): domain Bacteria; kingdom Bacillati; phylum Actinomycetota; class Actinomycetes; order Kitasatosporales; family Streptomycetaceae; genus Streptomyces; species Streptomyces sp. NPDC002619. Next base: position 165,735 of record NZ_JBIAQV010000003.1, read on the forward strand.
GCTCACGCCCCTCTTAGCGTGCGACCAGTGCATACAGAGGCGCATGTGACGCCGTATGCCGAACCAGTGGGACAAAAACGTACTCCCGGGGACACAGGGGGAGTAGGGGGAAGATGTGCGTGAGCTAGTGCACCGCCATCTGGGAAAGATAGTGGCCGGTGCGGCCCTCGCGGTGGCCGGTACCGCCGTGATGGTCGGAATCACCCTGCCGGGCACGGCAGGGGCTGACGAAACGGGAGGACCCAGGGGCGGCGGTACGCAGGCCGCTCAGCGGCCCGGCCAGGGACAGGGCGCGGTCGGGCCGGGCGTCGTCGAAAAGGCCCCGGCCGAGGGCGACAAGGGCAGGGGCCGTGACCCGCTCACCGACGACGAGCTGGCGCGGGTCGAGAAGCTCGCGGTGAGCGCACAGTTGTTCCACGCGAGCGAGAACGTCGAGGGCGGGCGCGGCCCGCAGCGCATCGGCGTCGACCTCGCCGAACCGGACGCGGACGAGGTGGACGACCCGGACGCGCCGCGCCGCGCGGACCTGACGTTCTACGACTACCGCGACGACACCCTCGTCACCCGGACCGTGAACCTCGGCACGGGGAAGGTCGAGCGGACGACGACCCGGCACGGCGCGCAGCCGCCGCTGAGCCACGACGAGAACGTCGAGGCGGCGAAGCTGCTGATCGCCGACAAGCTCGGCGTGGGCCTGAAGGCCGACTTCGAGGACGCCACCGGGCAGCCGCTCACCTCGCCCGACCAACTGCTGCTCAACAGCGCGGTCTACCGGGCGACGCCGGGCGCCCAGCCCGCCGCGCTGGACGCGTGCGGAGAGCACCGCTGCGTGCGGCTGTTCCCGAAGGTCGCGAACGGGCCGTGGATCGACGCCCGCTCGCTGGTGATCGACCTGAGCGCCCGCAAGGTCGTCGCGCTCCGCCGCTGAGCCAGGCCTCGGTTCGCTTTTCCAACTCGCAACTTGCATCTCCTGCACGAGGAGTCATTTCGTCATGCGTGTGAACACGATCAACCGTGCCCGCAGGCGGGCCGCCGTGGGCGTGTCCGTGGCCGCGCTGGCCGCGGGCGCGGCCGCCGGGGCGGGACCGGCCGTCGCCCAGCCGTCAGCGACCTCCACGTCGTCCTCCGCGGAGGCACCGCACTGCAGCGCGGCATACCGCATCGAGCAGAAGCTCTCCACCGGCACCACCTGGCGGATGTGCTGGCACTACGACAGCAAGGCCGGGCTCGTCCTGGAGGACATCTCCTACCAGCCCAAGGGCGAGGCCGCCCCGATCAAGGTCCTCGCCAGTGCCAGGCTCGGCCAGATCGACGTGCCGTACGACGACGGAAGCGTCGAGTACGACGACCTCACGGGATTCGGCTTCGCCCAGGGCCTGGTGAACCTGGCCTCGGGCGAATGCCCCGGCGGCACCATCAAGACGGTCAAGGTGCCCGAGGCCTGGGACCCGAGGCACCCAAATGTCAACGGCCTGTGCACCACCACCCGTTCGCGTGGACACGCGTACCGCATGCAGGCCGACACCGGCAACAAGGTGTACCAGCAGCAGGGCAAGGACCTGCTCGTCTACACCGTCAACAAGGTGGGCTGGTACGAGTACATGACCGAGTGGCGGTTCCAGGACGACGGCACGATCAACATGAACGTCGGCGCCACCGGCAGCCTCTCGCCCGTCGACTACGACGCCGGTGACGGCCGCGGCTGGCCGATCGGCAAGGGCGCCACCGCCTACGCGACCAGCCACAGCCACAACGTCTTCTGGCGGCTGGACTTCGACCTGGACGGCTCCGCCAAGGGCCGCGTCGAGCAGTACGACTCACAGGTCAGTGCGCCGGCGCGCGGTCAGGAAGCGCCGACGAACAAGACCACCAGCACCAAGGTCACCAACGAACTCGCCGGTGACGCAAGGAACATGCGCTGGTGGCGGGTCGTCAGCACGGCCGGGAAGAACAAGGACGGCCACGCCCGCTCGTACGAGATCGTCCAGGGCGCCACCAACAAGTACCCGGGCCACGGATTCACGAAGCACGACGTGTACTTCACCGAGTACGACAAGTGCGAGCTGTTCGCGAGCAACAACCCGGGCTGTGCGGGCGGTCACCCCAAGACCCTCGACAAGTGGGTGAACAGACAGACCCTCACCCACCCGGTGGTCTGGGTCAACGTCGGTTTCCACCACATCGCCCGGGACGAGGACCAGCAGCCCATGCCGGTCCACTGGCAGGGTTTCTCCGTCGCCCCGCGCGACGTGACCGCTATGAATCCGCTCACGCCGGCCGCGCTCGCCGATCAGAACGGTCATGTGGAAGGCGGAAGTTGAGCAACGACCCTGCCCATCCGGCTGCACCGCCGACCGGTACCGGAGTACCCTTCCTTGATCGTTGAGACGGCGAGAGCTCGGGGGAGCGGAAGGCGGTGCACGGGTGGGCTCGGGAGGGCTGGAGCTGCCCCCTGGTGACGAGGGTCACGAGGGGAACTCCACGGAGGTCCCGCCCGGCGCGGTGTCCCTGGCGCGGCCGATGGACGCCGGCGCCATCGGGCCGGAACTGGACTGGGGCGCCGAGGCCTGGCTCGAGGTGCGTACCCGCGCACAGCGGGCCGGCCGGGCCTACATCTGGCTGAACCTCGTCGAACAGCGGCTGCGCGCGGTCGTGGCCGCCGTTCTGCGCCCCATCTACGAACCCGTCCACGGCGACGACTGGGCGGTCGCGGCTGCCGGACCCGCCGGACAGGAGTGGGTGCAGCGCGCGGTCGCCGTGCGCGAGGTCAGCCGCCGCAAGGGCTATCTGCTCGACCCTGCCGACGACAACGTCCTCAGCTTCCTCACCCTGCCTCAGTTGCGCGAGCTGATGGTGCAGCACTGGCCGTGCTTCGAGCCGTACCTCGACGAGCGTCGCGACGTAGAACTCGCCCTGGACGAGCTGGAGGTGACGCGCAACGTCGTCTCCCGCAACCGCGCCCTGTCCGAGGCCGTCCTGGCCCAGGCCGAGCGGGCCTCGGCCCGCCTCCTCGAGATGCTCGGCTCGGGCGGCGACGTGCCGTCCGCGCGCCGGCTGCCCGTCGACGCGGTCGAGGACCTGGTCGGCGACCGGTACGCCGACGTGGTCGCGGTGCACCCCGACCGGGTGCGGCTGCTGCGCCAGTTCCCCGCCGAGGACATCTTCGGCGGCGCCCGCCGGCTGGACGCGATCGGCATCGGCCTCAACCTGCTCGTGCAGAACTTCTCCGGACGGCGCATGGTGCGGCTGGCCGAGTCCGGCTGCCGGGTACGGCTCCTCTTCCTCAACCCGGCCTCCAGCGCGGTCAAGCGCCGCGAGCGCGAACTCGGGATGAAACGCGGCGAACTGAGCCGGTCCGTCGAGATGAGCATCTTGCACATGCGCCGGGTGCGCTCCCGGCTGCGCGATCCGGGCGCCTTCGAGATCCAGGTCTACGACGAGACGCCCCGCTTCACGGCGTACCTCGTGGACGGCGACGGGGCCGACGGCGTCGCCGTGGTGCAGTCCTATCTGCGCGGGGCGCGGGGGATGGAGTCACCGGTGCTGGTGCTGCGCAACGGAAACCGTGTGCTCAAGTCGGACGACGTGGTGGAACCCGGGCTCTTCCCGACCTACCGCGACGAGTTCGAGCTGGCTTGGGCCGATTCGCGGCCAGTGTCCTGAATTGTCCTTGAGCGCAAGCGGAACGCGCCCGTCGGATTGTCAGTGGCGCATGCGATCGTGGAGACCACTGGGGGAAAGCACCACCAAGAAGGGGGGCCGCCCATGGGCTGGCACCAGGAGCTGCTGATCGGCTTCGACCTGGAGACGACCGGGACCGATCCGCGCGAGGCGCGTATCGTCACGGGGGCCGTGATCGAGGTCAGGGCCGGACGGCCCATAGGAAGCCGCGAGTGGCTGGCGGACCCGGGCGTGGAGATCCCGGCCGACGCGGTGGCGGTGCACGGCATCAGCAACGAACGCGCGACCGCCGAGGGCCGGCCCGCCGACCAGGTCGCCGACGCCCTCGCCGACGTCCTCACGGCGTACTGGAAAACGGGCGTGCCGGTCGTCGCCTACAACGCGGCCTTCGACCTCACCCTGCTCTCCGCCGAACTGCGGCGCCACGGGCTGCCGTCCCTGTCCGACCGGCTCGGCGGCGCCGACCCCGCCCCGGTCGTCGACCCATACACCATCGACCGCTGGGTCGACCGCTACCGCAAGGGCAAGCGCAACCTCGAAGCGGTCTGCGCCGAGTACGGCGTCCCGCTCCTCTCCGCCCACGACGCCTCGGCCGACGCTCTGGCCGCCGCCCGGCTGGCCTGCGCGATAGCCGACCGCCACCCCAAGATCGCGGCCCTCGGCCCGGCGGAACTGCACCGCCGCCAGATCGAGTGGTATGCCGAATGGGCGGCGGACTTCCAGGACTTCCTGCGCCGCAAGGGCGACGCGAACGCGGTGGTCGACGGGGTGTGGCCGTTGCGGGAGTTGACGGACGAACGGGTCTGAACCGGGAACCGAACCCGGCTCAGAACGAGTACCACCGCACCGTCTCGTCCCCGTCCCGCAGGGACGCCACCCGGCGCTCGAACTCGGTCAGCGCCTTCGGGTTGCTCGGCGCGTGCTGGGCGACCCAGGCGCAGCTGGCCGTCTCGCGCGCGCCGCGCAGCACCGAGCAGCCCTTCCACGCGCGTACGTCCCAGCCGTATGCCTCGGTGAAGGAGTCGTAGGCCTCGGTGGGCAGGCCGTAGCGGTCGTGGGAGAGGGCCATGACCACCAGGTCGTGCTCGCGCAGGTCGGACGAGAAGGTCTCCAGGTCGACCAGGACCGGTCCGTCGGGGCCGACCAGCACATTGCGGGGCAGCGCGTCGCCGTGGATCGGGCCCGGCGGCAACTGCGGCGTCAGTGCGGCCGCGGCCGCCGCGAAACCGTCGCGGCGCTCGCGCAGATACGCCGCGTCCGCAGGGTCGATCGCGTCGACCGCGAGCCGCAGCCAGCGCTCCACACCGCCCAGCAGATCGCGGGGCGGCAGCACGAAGGAGGGGGAGGGGAGAGCGTGCACGAGGCGTAGCAGTTCGGCCAGATCCCGTGGTTCGGCCGGCCGTACGGCGTCGGGCAGCCGGTGCCACACGGTCACCGGGTGCCCCTCGACCAGCAGCGGCTCGGGCTCGGCCGCGCGCACCGCCGGCACGCCCGCCTCGGCCAGCCAGCCGGCGACCTCCAGCTCGCGCCGCGCCCGGTCCAGGAGTGCGGCGTCCCGGCCGACCTTGACGACGAGGCCACCGGCCGCGAACACCGCGTTCTCGCCCAGGGCGAGGAGCCGCGCGTCCCGCGCCGGACCCGGCAGCGCGCCCGTCGCGGCCAGTACGTCCCGGGCCCGCGCCTCGTCCATCGTCCGCCTCCGTGTCTGATCCCGAACCGGACCAGTCTCGCATTCGTACAGGTCGGACCTGGTGTCGGCCCGCTACCAGCGCTGACCCGGTAATCGAATTGCACGAGACGTATCGTCTCGCCTAGCCTCGACGCCATGACCACTCCCGCACACATCGCCATGTTCTCCATCGCGGCCCACGGCCATGTGAACCCGAGCCTGGAGGTGATCCGCGAGCTCGTCGCGCGGGGGCACCGCGTCACGTACGCGATTCCGCCGCTGTTCGCCGAGAAGGTGGCCGAGACCGGGGCCCGTCCGGTGCCGTACACCTCCGTCCTGCCCTCGCCCGACGCCGATCCCGACGCCTGGGGCAGCACCCTGCTGGACAACGTGGAGCCCTTCCTGGACGACGCGATCCAGGCGCTCCCGCAGCTCATCGAGGCGTACGAGAGTGACTCGGGCGTCGGCGTGCCCGATCTCGTGCTGCACGACATCACCTCCTATCCGGCGCGTGTCCTCGCCCACCGCTGGGGCGTGCCCGCGATCTCGCTCTCGCCGAACCTCGTCGCCTGGGACGGCTACGAGGAGGAGGTGGCCGAGCCGATGTGGGCGGAGCCGAGGAGGATCGAGCGCGGCCGGGCCTACTACGCCCGCTTCGAGGCCTGGCTGGCCGACAACGGGATCACCGAGCACCCGGACCCGTTCGTCGGCCGCCCGGCCCGCTCCCTCGTCCTCATCCCCAGGGCGCTCCAGCCCCACGCCGACCGGGTCGACGAGCGGGTCCACAGCTTCGTCGGTGCCTGTCAGGGCGACCGTGCCGAACAGGGCGACTGGCGGCGGCCGGCCGGTGCCGAGAAGGTGGCGCTGGTGTCGCTCGGGTCGGCGTTCACCAAGCAGCCCGCCTTCTACCGGGAGTGCGTGGCGGCGTTCGGGGACCTGCCCGGCTGGCACCTCGTTCTCCAGATCGGCAGGCATGTCGACCCCGCCGAGCTGGGCGACGTACCGGCGAACGTGGAAGTGCGTTCCTGGGTCCCGCAGTTGGCCGTCCTGAGGCAGGCCGACCTGTTCGTGACGCACGCCGGTGCGGGCGGCAGCCAGGAGGGGCTGGCCACGGCCACGCCGATGATCGCCGTGCCGCAGGCCGTGGACCAGTTCGGCAACGCCGAGTTGCTCCAGGCCCTGGGCGTGGCCCGGTATCTGCCCACCGAGGAGGCCACCGCCGACGCGCTCCGCGCCACCGCCCTCGTGCTCGTCGACGACCCCGAAGTGGCCAGGCGGCTCAAGGGAATTCAGGCCGGAATGGCCGAGGAAGGCGGTACCCGACGCGCGGCCGACCTCATCGAGGCGGAACTTCCCGCACGCCGGGCATGAGTGAGGGACCGTCGGCTCCTCGGGAGACCAACGGGCCCTCGCGACAAGGCCTTTCGTGACGCTCAGACCCGCAGCAGCTTGCCCTCGTCCGGCACCGCCGGTGCCAGTTCCTCCGGCGGCTCGTCGTGGGTGAGGTCGGGCAGCCGGTGGAGCCACTTCGGCAGATACCAGTTGCGCTCACCCAGCAGCGCCATCACCGCGGGCAGCAGCACGCCCCGGATGACCGTCGCGTCGATGAGCACCGCGGCCGCGAGGCCCACGCCCATCTGCTTCATGGACTGCATGGACAGCGTGCCGAAGATCGCGAACACGGCGACCATGATGACCGCGGCGCTGGTGACGACACCCGCTGTGGTGACGACACCGTGCTGGATCGCGTCCTTCGTCGTACGGCCCCTCTGGCGCGCCTCGCGGATCCGGGAGACCACGAACACGTGGTAGTCCATGGACAGGCCGAACAGGATCACGAACAGGAACAGCGGCAGCCAGGTGACGATCGCGCCGACACCTTCCGCGCCCACCAGCGAGGCGCCCCAGCCGTGCTGGAAGACGGCCACGAGGATGCCGTAGGCCGCGCCCACCGACAGCAGGTTGAGCACGATCGACGTGATCGCGACGGTCAGCGAGCGGAACGACAGCAGCATCAGCAGGAAGGCGAAGACCACGACGAAGGCGAAGACCGGGACCACGGAGCCGACCAGCTGGTCGTTGAAGTCGTGGGAGCCGGCGACGTTTCCGGTGATCGGCGCCTGGACGCTGTCGATCTTGCCGAGCGTGGCGGGCCGTACCTCGTCGCGCAGCTTCTCCAGGCTCTTCTCCGCCTTGTCCATGTCGGAGCCGCCGACGAGCGGCACGGAGACGAGGGCGACGTTCTGCGCGTCGTGCAGCTTGATGTCGACGGGACCGCGCGAGGCGCCCGAGTCGATGGCCCGCTGACGGAAGTCGGCCAGCGCCTGGCGTACCTCGGGAGCGTTGATGTCCTTGGCCTTGACGACCACCTCGGCCGGCTCGGAGCCGCCGGGGAAGGCGTCGTTGACGCGGTTGTAGGTCTGCACGATGGGCAGCTTGTCGCCGAACTCCTGATCCAGCGTGAGCTGCGAGGTCTTCATCCCGAGGGCGGGGGCGGCCACCGCGAGCAGCGCGCCCACAGCGACGACCACGGAGATCACCGGCTTCGCCAGCACGCCCCGCAGCACAGCGGTCCAGAACCGGCTCTCCGAGGAGCCGCCGGTGCGGGCGCGGCGGCGCAGGAACGGGATCCGCCCCTTCTCGACCCGCTCGCCGAGGAGCGAGAGGAGCGCGGGCAGCACCGTCACGGAGCCGACCATGGCGACCGCCACGACCATCAGCGAGGCCAGGCCCATCGCCTCGAACTCGGCGAGCCCGGTGAACAGCATGCCCGCCATCGCCACGCACACGGTGACACCGGAGACGATGATCGCCCGGCCGCTGGTGGCGGCGGCGATCCGCAGCGCGGTCTGTGCATCCCGGCCGGCCTGGCGCTCCTCGCGCTCCCGGCGCAGATAGAAGAGGCAGTAGTCGACGCCGACCGCCAGACCGACAAGCAGCATCACGGAGTTGGCGGTGTCGCTCATCGGCTGCAGATGGCTGACGATGCCCATCAGGCCCATCGTGGCCATGATCGCGGTGATCGCGAGTCCCACCGGCAGCAGCGCGGCGACCAGCGCGCCGAAGGCGATGAGCAGAATGCCGAGGGCCACCGGTACCGCGGAGAGCTCGGCCTTCTGGAAGTCGTCCCCGAAGGCGTCCTGGTACTGCTTGTTCATGCTGGCGCCGCCGATCTCCTCGATCCGCAGCGACCCGTGCTCCTTCTGAACCCCGGCCACGGCGTTCAGCACCGGCTCGACGCGGTCGGCGGCGGTGTCCGCGTCGCCGCGCATGTCGAACTGGATCAGCGCGCTGCGGCCGTCCTTCGAGATGGTCTTCGTGGCGTACGGCGACGTGATGTCCGTGACCTTGCCGGTCCCGTCCACGGCCTTGACGACATCGGCGACGGCCGCCCGGAACTCCGGGTCGGTGGCTTTGACGGCGCCTTCCTTGGACTGGATCAGGACCGTCTCACCGGCGGGCTCCTTGATCCCCGCGTCGTCGATGATCTGCGCGGCGGTGTGCGTCTCGCCCTTCAGTTGGTCGCTCTCATTGACGTCGACCCGGCCCGCGGCCGACCCCAGTCCCATCGCCAGCACCACGAACAGCAGCCAGATGCCGACGGCCGCCCAGCGGTGCCGGGCGCTCCAGCCGCCGGCCCGGGCGGCCAGGCCCCGCACCCGCGAATCTCCGTTCCCCATGACGGGTTTGCCCCCTCCGTGCGGTGACGGACCCCGGCCGCCACGACTTCGCTTCGTTCCGATTCGAAGGTATGGGCCGGATAAGCGCGTCTCCTCGTGCTGCCCGGTGAAGTACGGCACGGCCCTCTCGCCTCTGGGGATGATGCCGGGCCCTTACATCTATCCGGGCTTCCCGGGGATGTTGATCAGGGTGTCCGTTGCGTCGGCAGAGATCCACTTTGCGATTAAGAAACTTTGTTGAACAAGTCACAGCTGCGTGTAGGTGTTGCTCCGGGCCCCCTCCATCAGCGAGAGTTTCGCCCAGCCCGGACCACGGGCGCGCGGCCGCCGTGCCCACCCCCACGGGGCACGGCGGCCGCTCTATGGTGTCCGGATGACGACGTATGCGGCGCTGCTGCGCGGAATCAACGTGGGCGGCAAGAAGAAGCTCCCGATGGCCGAGCTGCGGCAGCTCATGGAGGGCCTGGGGCACATCGGCGTACGCACCCATCTCCAGAGCGGACAGGCCGTGTTCACCACCGACGGCGGCGACGAGGAGTCCCTGGCCGCCGAGTTGGCGCGGACGATCGAGGAACGGTTCGGCTTCGCTGTCGACGTGATCGTGCGCGATCACGCCTACCTCAATGCGATCGCCGAGGCCTGCCCCTTCCCGGCCGCCGAACTGGAGCCCAAGCAGCTCCACGTGACGTACTTCTCCGGCCCCGTCGACGCGGAACGCTTCGCGGAGATCGACCCGAAGGCGTACCACCCCGAGGAGTTCCGCCTGGGCGACCGCGCCCTGTACCTGTACGCCCCCGACGGCCTCGGCCGCTCCAAACTCGCCGAACACCTGGCCAAGCCGCGCATCAACAAGGGCCTGATCGCGACGAGCCGCAACTGGAACACGGTCGTCAAACTCGTGGAGTTGACGGCAGCGTGACCGTGCGCGGACCGAGGTAGGGGGCGAGCGAGAGAAGCTCGCCGCAGTCGGACGCTCCCCCTTGACCCAGGGGCAGGGTCGAGCCGGACGGTTGTGCGAGGCTCTATTCCATGCGCTACATCATCATCGGGGCAGGGGCCGTCGGCGGTGCCGTCGGTGGGCGGCTCGCGCAGGCCGGGCACGAGGTCGTGCTGGTCGCGCGGGGCAAGCAGTACGCGGCGCTCAGCGAGGGCGGGCTGCGGCTGCGGGTGCCGGAGGGCGAGTCGACGTACCGGACGGCCGTGGTCGACGGCCCTGCGCCGCTCGGCACGCTGCGCGCCGACGACGTGCTGCTGCTGGCCGTGAAGACCCAGGACGCCGAGGCCGCCCTGGAGACCTGGGGACCCGTACCGGTGGCGGGCGGCGGCACAGCGGCCGAGCGGCTGCCGCTGCTGTGCGCGCAGAACGGCGTGGAGAGCGGTCGCCTCGCGCTGCGCCGCTTCCGGCACGTGTACGGCGTCTGCGTCTGGCTGCCCGCGACATTCGTGGAACCCGGCGTGGTCTCCGCCGCCGGCACCCCGCTCACCGGGATCCTCCATCTCGGCCGGTGTCCGCACGGCACCGACGACACCGCCCGGCGCATCGCCGCCGACCTCGAGACGGCGCACTTCGAGGCGCCGGTGGTGGCGGACGTGGCGCGCTGGCAGTACGCCAAGCTGCTCAGCAACCTCGCCAACGCGCTGGAGGCGGTCGCCGGACCGATCGTGGGCGAGGAATCCCAGGCGCTCTACGCGCGCGTGCGCGCCGAGGGCGAGGCCGTGCTCGACGCCGCCGGGATCGCCTACGCGCGCGAGGCGGAGCAGGCCGCGGTGCGCGGCGACAAGGTCACCCTCGTCCCGCTGGCCGGCGCCCCGCGCGGCGGCGGCTCCTCCTGGCAGTCCCTCACCCGGGGCACCGGCACCATCGAGGCCGACTACCTCAACGGCGAGATCGTCCTACTGGGCCGGCTGCACGGCGTGCCGACCCCGCTGAACGAGCTGCTCCAGCGGCTGGCCAACACCTTCGCGCGGGAGCGGCGGGCCGCCGGGTCCCTGCCGGTCGCCGAGCTGACGCGGCTGGCGGACGACGCTGTCGCGTTTGTTCAAGAGGCCTGAGCGGACGCTGCCTAGCGTGGGGCGCATGACGTACGACGACCTGCACCCGTACCTGATCGAATGCGCCGCCGAGGCGGCCCGCGTCGCGCGCGGCGTCCCGGCCGCGCGGCTCGACGACCCCACGCACTGCCCCGCATGGGACGTCCGCGCCCTCGTCAACCACTGGGTCCTCTACACCTCGTACGGCCTGGAGCACCGCGCCCTGCGCAAGCAGCTCCCCGAGGAGCTGACCAAACGCGACTTCACCGCCGACGCGGACTGGGCGGAGGCGTACGCCGCCCAGCTGGACCGGGCCGTCGCCGCCTGGGCGGACCCGGCGGTGTGGGAGGGTGACGTCGACCTGGGCATGGCAAAGATGCCGGCCGCCGAAATCGCCTCGATGATCATCAAGGAGCTGGCGGTGCACGGCTGGGACGTCGCCACCGCCACCGGCCAGGAGTACCGCGTCTCGGAGGGCGCCGGCCGGCTCGTCCTCGACGTGGTGGAGACCCATGGCGACCTCTACCGCCAGTACGACGGCTTCGCCGACCCGGTGCCCGTGCCCGCCGACGCGCCCGTCTTCGACCGGGCACTGGCCGCCAGCGGCCGGGACCCGCGACAGCGGGCGGTCGACGGAATGGACCAGTCGAAACGTGGCTGATTGGGTCGGGATCCTGGGCCACTGGCGCCGTAACGTCGTCGCCATGACGCGTTCCGAGACCACCAGGGTCGACATGTACGTCGACCCGGCCTGCCCCTTCGCCTGGATCACCTCCCGCTGGCTGCTGGAGGTCGAGCGCAGCCGCGCGCTCGACCTCCGCTTCCATGTGATGAGCCTGTATCTGCACAACACCGGCAACGAACTCCCGGACTGGTACCGGGACTTGGTCGATCGCTCGATCGGCCCGGTCAGGGTCGCGGCGGCCGCCGCCGAACACCACGGCGACACGATCCTGCGCGACCTGTACGCCGCGCTCGGCACCCGGATCCATGTGCACGGCAACAAGGACTTCGACGCGGTGATCGCCGAGTCCCTCGCCGAACTCGGGCTGCCCGCAGACCTGGCCGCCGCCGCCCACGATCCGTCGTACGACGACGCGGTACGCCGCAGCCACGACGCCGGCGCCGAACCCGACTCGGGCGGCTATGTGGGCACGCCCACCCTCCATGTCGACGGCACGGTGTGGTTCGGCCCCGTCCTGCGCGCCGTCCCGCGCGGCGCGGCGGCCGTCGAACTCTTCGACAGCTTCCGGGTTCTGGCCACCCACCCGGACGTCTTCGAACTCAAGCGCACCCGCACCGGGGGACTGTCCTTCGACTGACCGGAATTCGACCCCTGACAGTGATGTACCAGAAGCGCACTGTGACACATACGACGCCAGTGGCGCAGTACAAGGAGCCGTCCTGCGAGAAGTGACGGCCCTCCGGTCGTCCACGGCCCGGTATCGCAGGGGAGTACCGGACCGGGACGGCCCTCCTCGCTCAGTAGCCCCTGTCGGGTTCAAGACGCGTGAACTCCAGGACAGACCACCCGGGTTGTCCCTAGGGTGAGGCGCGCACATCCGCTGGAGGGGCAGGTCAGCGGTCCCGGTACTCGGAGCGAGGACAGGACAATGAGCATGTACGACTTCCACGGGGACGTGGACGGGCTCGGCGACTTCAGCGACCACGGCCCCGTCGAGACCCACAAAGGAGCCGGCACGGCGGCCGTGCTGCGCCTCGCGGAGCAGCTCGTCGAGCGGCTGCGCAGCGAGGCCCCGGCGCTCATCGGCTATGGCGAGATCATCCGGGACGAGCTGACACAGGCCGCCCCGGACGGCCGCGGCGCCAACAAGGGCCGTATCCGCTCCTCCCTGGACACGATCGGCATCGGCGTCACGGCGGGCACCGGCTCCCTGGCACTCGTCCAGGAACTGACCCACGCCCTGGGGCTGTAACCCGTCGGGGCCCGTGTCACGGCGTCACGCCCGGCAACCTTCGCCGGACAACGCCGCGTTGGCGGCTGTCACCGGCCGCGACCCGTGAGTCGGCCCGCGAGGCGGCCCAGGGCGCCGGGGCGGTTCCACGCGTGGAACGCGTCCAGCTTGCCCCGACCCGCGCGGGCCAGCGCCTCCTCCACCGTGGCCCGGTCCGCGGGGGGCAGCACCCGCACGACCGGCCGCAGCACCTTGGACAGCAGCGTCGTCCGCGTCGCGTCCCACGAGGGATGCGTCCCCGGGTACGCGCTCCAGTCGCAGAAACAGGCGGCGACGTACGACGGCACGACGCGCAGCCGGTCGCCGACCCGCTCCTCGCGGGCCTCCCGCTCGTACGCCGCGAGCAGCCCCCGATCACCGGAGCGGGCCAGGGCGTACAGCTCGCTCTCCGGCACCGGCGCGGTCAGCAGCCGCCGCGCGAGGGCCTCGAACACCCGCTCCATGACCGGTTCCGGGACGGGTTCGGGCACGCCGTCCCGGAGCGCCAGCGCACGGCTCACCCACTCCTCGCCCTCGCGGTCCGTGCCGAGCAGCCCCGCGAACTCCAGCAGATGCAGCGGCGCCTGGTAGGCGCGGCGCAGCTCCCCGGTGAACGAGCGCAGCAGATCTGTCGCGAGTGGCGGTACGTCGGGATCGTCGGCCGGTGCGGCGAGGGCCGCCCCGATCAGCAGGTCCCGGGTGCCGGCCATCCGGTGGGTGTCGGAACCCAGTTGGTTGAGCAGCAGGCTCGCCTCCCGGCCGGTGGGCGGCCCGTCCGGCCAGACCAGGCGGAACGCGGTGCGCAGCACGGCCGGTTCGGCGTGCGGCGAGACCCCGGCCGTGCGCAGCAAGCCGTGGAACCGGCCGAGCCGGTCGCCGGAGGTCCCGGCCCCGGCGACGCACATCCGCAGATGAGGGAACGCGGGCGGCAACTCGACGGGGAGCCCCGATCCCGCCAACCGCCGCGTGGCCGCCGGCGGATCGGCGGCGGCGAGCGTGTTCAGGGCCTCGAAGAGGGCGATGCGAAGGGCGGGGTGCCCGTGTACGGCTTCGAGGAGGGCGGGGGGACAGACGGGGGCGGCCGGGTCCGCGGCTGCACGCCGCGCATTCCCGGCCGTCTCGTCCACGCCCACCAGGCCCCGGGCGAGGCGGCCCGCGAAGTCCGGGAGTTCGTCCTGGCAGTCCACGTCGAGCAGGTCGGCGGCCCGGAGCAGGGCCAGGGGCCGTCCGGCGGCGGGCTCGGTGGCGTCCGCGATGCCGGCCCGCAGGTCGTAGGCGAGGTCGCGGGCCAGCTCGGTCTGTGCCTGCGGCGTCAGCGACCCGGCCCGCAGTACGGGCACCGGACCCCGCCCACTCACGCCCGAGGCCAGCACCCGCGCGGCGAGCGGAGCGGACACGGCGGTCGGTACGTTCCCGTCCAGCCGCTCCAACAGATCTGCCAGCGCGACGAGTTCGGTGTCCGCCGTGGCACCGTCGGCGGACCGGCCGTATGCGTCCAGCCGGCCGACTCCGTCCCCGCACAACCGCTCCACCAGCTCCCGCAGCCGCTCCTCGGGAAGAGCGAACGCCTGGTCCGTGGTCCAGCGGGCGGCCGCCGCTCGGGCGTCCGACCGCAGGGCGATGTCCGACGTCAGGGCCGTCGCCGCGAGGCCGCCCAGATCGTCGGGCGCGTCGCGGAACAGGTCGGGGCGGCCCGCGGACCAGATGCGGGCCCACAGGTCGGCCCAGGTGTCGGTGACCGGCTCCGTGTCGGCGCGTGCCGTGCAGTCGTGCACCCGGAAGCGGTGGTCGTCGCCGACCGGCTCCGAGGACGGCAGCGCCCCGATGATCTGCTGCCGGGCCTGCCGTGGCCGGCGCGTGTATGTGGTGAAGGTCAGCGCGTGAGCCTGCTCGCGCGGCAGCACTGTGCAGGCGAGGGCGATCCACAGGGCGACGTCGGCGCTGTCCCGCTCCACGACGACGAGCTGCCGGGCGTCCGCTCGGCCGACGAGCGCCCGCAGGTCCGCGAAGAAGGGGGCGAGCCGGTCCGCCCGGGACCGCGCGAACACCACCAGCCCCTCCTTGCGCAGCAGCCCGGACGGCTCGAACCGCTCGATCGGCACCGGCCGCCCCTCCGGCGGCGTGGCCTCGGCCCAGCGCGGCGACTCCCACGCGGTGATCGGCAGCGCCCCGTCCGGCAGCCGCGCACCGGACGGCAGATGGAGGGCGTGCGCGTGGAAGTTCCCCGGTCGTCCCCCGTGGTCCGTGCCGGTGTAGACGGACCGGCTGAGCAGCCGTCCCCCGTCGGAGAGTTCGCTGAAGCTGAGGGCCGTCGGGAAGCCTTTCAGCTGCTCGGCGGGACCGTCCGGGCCGTCGTGCGGGGGTTCGTACCCGATGAGCTGCTCCGCCTCCCGCAGCAGCGTCGCCGGGACGCCGGAGCTGACCGCGGTGAACCGGAACCCCGACCCGTCGGGTCCGGGCGGCGCCGAGGTGTAGTGCAGCTGGGCGAGACTCACTCGGCGCGCCCCTTCCCCGCCGTACGGACCGGAAGCAGTGCCGACGCGCGGTCGAAGCACGAGGGGCGGATGACGGTCGTCATGGGCTCAGCGCACCACCATGATCGCGGGGGGACGGTTCTTCGAGTCCGGCGTCGCAGCCTGCGGCACCGAGAGCGTTGCCCACCGTGGCAGCCCAGGTGATGCCCGAACTCACGACCGCCACGCGAACTGCTCTCCCCCGCCGGTTCTCCAGGGACCATCCCAGCAGATACGGCCGGGGCCAGGAAGGGTTTTCGGGGAATCCGAGCAGGTCGGAGCCTGGTGGGTCGTCTGGGGCGTCGGGTCAGGCGCCCAGGGCCGTCAACGACGGGACGCGGGCCGCGTCGTACCGCTCCAGCAGCAGTCGTGCCACCTCGGGCGCGGGGCCCAGTACATCGGCCAGTACGTCCGCCTCCGTCGCGCCCCGCGCGATGCGGTCCGGCAGGAAGCCGGGGGCCAGGACGTACGGCGCGACGGCGACCCGCGCACAGCCCGCCGCCCGCAGCTCACGGACCGCGTCCTCGGTGCGGGGCAGCGATGCGGAGGCGAACGCGGGTCGCACGGCGCACCAACCGGTGTGCCACCACTCCCGCGCGATGTCGGCGATCACCGCGATCGCCTCCGGGTCCGTCGACCCCGCCGAGGCCAGGACGACCCCGGTCGAGGACTTGTCGGCGAGCGTGAGTCCCGCCTCGTACAGGCGCCGTTCCAGGGCCGACAGCAGCAGCGGCGACGGGCCGAGCACCTCGGCCTGCCGGATCCGCAGCCGGGCCGGCGCGTCCCGCAGGACCGCCGGGATGTCGGCCTTCGCGTGGAAGGCGCGGGTCAGCAACAACGGCAGGGCCACCACGTCCCGTACGCCCTGAGCCGCCAGGGACTCCAGTAGCCCGTGCACGGACGGGACGTTGAAGTCCAGGAAGCCGGTCTCCACGCGCAGACCCGGCCGCAGCGACCGCACCCGCCGTACGAGGGCGTGCACGGTCGCGGCGTGCCGCGGGTCGCGGCTGCCGTGGGCGATGACGAGAAGAACCGGCCTGTGCATGGGCGATCAGCTCTTGACGAGGAGACCGCGGCTGCGCAGCACCCACCGCTCCAGCGGGCTGAAGATCAGCAGGTCGATCGCTATGCCGACGAACAGGATGAGCAGGATAGCCTCGAACACCATCGCCATGTCACTGGCGTTGCGGCCGTTCTCCAGCAACTGGCCCAGGCCCACGCCGAGATCGGGGAACGAGGCGATGATCTCCGCGGCCATCAGCGAGCGCCACGAGAACGCCCAGCCCTGCTTGAGGCCCGCCACATACCCGGGCAGCGCGGCCGGCAGCGTGATGTGCCAGGTGCCCTTCAGGCCCGTCGCGCCCATCGTGCGGCCCGCCCGCAGGAAGAGCGGCGGCACCTGGTCGACGCCGGACACCAGACCGTTGGCGATCGAGGGGACGGCGCCGAGCAGGATCACCGCGTACATCATCGAGTTGTTCAGGCCCAGCCAGATCACGGCCGGCGGCACCCACGCCACCGACGGCAGCGACTGCAGACCGGACAGGATTGGGTGGATGGCCGCGCGCACGAACCTCACCCGTGCCACGAGCAGCCCCAGCGGGGTGCCGATGACCAGGGCGAACAGGAAGCCCAGCAGACCGCGCGAGACGCTCGTCCAGATGTAGCCGAGCAGGGTGCCCTTCAGCCAAGCGTCCTGGAGGGTGTGCCACACCGCCGACGGCGACGGCAGTTTGGACGGATCGGTGACGATCTCGAAGGAGATGAGCCCCTGCCAGACCACCAGGACCACGGCGACCGCGATGATCGGCGGCAGGATCTTGTTGACGAAGGTCTGCCGGAACGGCGTACGGCGCGTGACCGAGGACTCCAGCGCGTCCAGGCCCGCCTCGATGCCGGCCAGACCGGAGCTGTCCGTCGTCTTCGTCTCAGTGCTGGCCATGACGGCGGATCTCCCCACGCAGTACTTCGGTGATCTCGAGGGACAGTTCGGCCACCGGCGCGTCCTCGATCCGGCGCGGCTGCGGAATGCCGACCGTCCACTCGTGGGCGATACGGCCCGGCCGCGAGGACAGCAGGATCACCCGCTGCGCCAGCCGCACCGCCTCGCGCACGTTGTGCGTGACGAACAGGACGGACAGGCCGGTCTCCTGCCAGATCCGGGTCAGTTCGTCGTGCAGCACGTCCCGGGTGATGGCGTCGAGAGCGGCGAACGGCTCGTCCATCAGCAGCAGGTTGCTCTCCTGCGCGAGCGCCCGGGCCAGCGCCACACGCTGGCGCATACCGCCCGACAGCTCGTGCACCCGCTTGCCGTACGCGCCTTTCAGTCGTACGAGTTCGAGCAGCTCCTCGGCCTTGCCGCGCCGCTCGTTCTTGGGAACTCCCCGCAGTTTCAGGGCGAGTTCGATGTTCTTGCCCGCGGTCAGCCATGGGAACAGCGCGTGCTCCTGGAACATCAGGGCGGGGCGCCCGTCCGTCGTGATGGCGCCGGCGGTGGGCTCGTCGAGGCCCGCCACCAGGTTCAGCAGCGTGGACTTGCCGCAGCCCGAGGCCCCCAGGAGGGTGACGAACTCGCCCGGCGCGACATCGATGCTGATGTCGTCCAGGACGAGCTGCTGCCCGCCCGGATTGGCGAAGGACTTCGAGACGTGCTCGATGCGTGCCGCGTGCTCGACCGACTCCTCGGCCTTGGCGAGAGTCGTGGCCATGGTCGTCACCTCCTGGGAACTCGTCGGGTCGTGGGGTCAGCTGGTGCCGAGACCGGCGGCGTCGACCGGGCTGTCGCCCTCGGCCTTGAGGACCTTGTTGAGGATGGTCAGGTCGTAGATGCCGTTCAGGTCGGGCTTCTCCAGCAGACCTGCCTTGACCGCGTGGTCCGCCTCGGTGTTGAGGGTGGAGGCCAGCGGGTCGTTGGTGATCTGGATGGACTTCCACGCCGAGTCCAGGACGTCGGCCGGCAGCTCCTTGCCCGAGTCGATGCCCAGCTGCTTGTTCGCCGCGGCCTTCGCCTGATCCGGGTTGGCGTTGATCCACTTGTTGGTCTCGACCGAGGCCTTCAGCACCGCCTCGACGGCCTTCGGGTGCGCGGCGAGGAACTTCTGCGACACGATGATGTTCGTGATCACGAACTTCTTGTCGGGCCACAGCGTGGACTCGTCGAGAATCGTCTTGCCGCCCTCGGCGACCAGCTTGGACGCGGTCGGCTCCGGCACCCAGGCACCGTCGATGGAACCGGCCTTGAACGCGTCCGGGGTCACCTTGTTGTCGCTGCGGACGACCGTGACGTCACCCTTGCCGCTCTGCGCGTCGACCTTCCAGCCCTGGTCGGCGATCCAGTTGAGGAACGCCACGTCCTGGGTGTTGCCGAGCTGGGGCGTCGCGATCTTCTTGCCCTTGACGTCCTTGAGCGACTTGATCTTCTTCGGGTTCACGACCAGCTTCACACCGCCGGACGCCGAACCGCCGATGATCTTCAGACTCTTGCCGTCGGACTTGGTGAAGCCGTTGATCGCCGGGGAGGGGCCGATCCAGCCGATGTCGATGGAACCGGCGTTCAGCGCCTCGATCTCCGACGGGCCGGCGTTGAAGGTGGCGTACTCGGCCTTGGTGGCGCCGAGCTCCTTCTGGAAGAGACCCTGGCCACGGCCGACGAGAGCGGTGGCGTGGGTCAGGTTGCCGAAGTAGCCGATCTTGACGGAGTCGAGACCGTCGATCTTCTTGGACCCGGCGGCGACCTTCTGGTTCGCCGAGTCGTCCTTGGAGTCGGACCCGTACCCGCAGGCGGCGAGGGTCAGAAGGGGCAGTGCGGCGACCACGGCGAAGCCGCGGCGGAGGAAGGTGCTACGGGGCGAGCGGTTGGCAGGCACGGGAGGGGTTCCTCTCGTTGGCCCGGCTGGTCACGGTTTCTCAGGTCGTGGCCGGGAGGTCGGCAGGTCTTTTTTTGCGCAAGCGGTGGGGGGTGAGGGCGCGCAGGCAGTGCGCGTACGTCATCGCGCACATCGCGCCACTCCGCCCTGCCCGCTGCCGAGGGCGCCGCTGCCGACGCGGCCGCCCTCCTTCGCGAACGTCGAGTAGAAATCGGTGGAGTTCATGCTCAGAAGTCCCACCCGTCGTCGTCGGCCGGGTCCTCGACGGGCTCCGGGGAGGCGAACGACTCGCCGACCATGCCCGCGGTGAGCGTGGTGCCGTCGGCCGGGTCGATGAGGATGAACGAGCCGGTGCGCCGCGAGTCGGCGTAGGAGTCCACCGGCAGCGGCTCCGCGGTGCGGATCTTCACGCGGCCGATGTCGTTGGCGACGAGCTGTCCCGGGTGCGGGTGCAGGGACAGGTCGTCGAGCGTGAGGCGGGACGGGATGTCCCGGACGATCGCCTTGACCGTGCGCGTGCCGTGCTTGAGCAGCACCCGGTGCCCGACGGTCAGCGGCTGGTCCGCGACATGGCAGACCGTCGCCTCGACGTCCTGCGTGGTCGCGGGCGCGTCCTCGCTGGGCACGATCAGGTCGCCGCGCGAGACGTCGATGTCGTCTGCCAGCAGCAGCGTCACCGACTGCGTCGTCCAGGCCGCGTCGACCGGCTTGCCGAGAAGGTCGATGCCGGAGATCGTCGTCGTACGGCCCGAGGGCAGGACGGTGACCTGTTCGCCGACGTGGAACGTGCCGGCCGCGATCTGGCCCGCGTAGCCGCGGTAGTCCGGGTGCTCGGCGGTCTGCGGGCGGATCACGTACTGCACGGGCAGCCGCGCGTGGCAGTGCGTCAGGTCGTGGCTGACCGGGACGGTCTCCAGGTGCTCCAGGACCGTCGGGCCGCCGTACCAGTCCATGTTCGCGGACGGCTCCACGACGTTGTCACCGGCGAGCGCGGAGATCGGGATCGCGGTGACCTCCGGGACGCCCAGCTCGGTCGCGTACGCCGTGAACTCCTCGGCGATCGCCGCGAACACGGACTCCTTGTAGTCGACGAGGTCCATCTTGTTGACCGCGAGGACCACGTGCGGGACGCGGAGCAGGGCCGCGAGGGCTGCGTGCCGGCGGGTCTGTTCGACGACGCCGTTGCGGGCGTCGATCAGGATCACCGTCAGCTCGGCGGTGGAGGCGCCGGTGACCATGTTGCGGGTGTACTGCACATGGCCGGGGGTGTCGGCGAGGATGAACCGCCGCCGGGGCGTGGCGAAGTAACGGTACGCCACGTCGATGGTGATGCCCTGCTCGCGCTCGGCCCGCAGACCGTCCGTGAGCAGCGCGAGGTCGGGACCCTCCTGCCCCCGGCTCGCCGAGGCGCGCTCCACGGCCTCCAGCTGGTCGACGAGGACCGACTTGGAGTCGTGCAGCAGACGGCCGACGAGCGTCGACTTGCCGTCGTCGACCGAACCCGCGGTGGCGAACCGCAGGAGCGTGGTCTCGGTGAGTTCCGTGGTCGTGCTCATGGCTAGAAGTACCCCTCGCGCTTGCGGTCTTCCATCGCGGCCTCGGAGAGCTTGTCGTCGGCGCGGGTGGCGCCGCGCTCGGTCAGCCGGGAGGCGGCGATCTCGGCGATGACGGCGTCCAGCGTGGTCGCGTCGGAGTCGACGGCGCCCGTGCAGGACATGTCACCGACGGTCCGGTAGCGCACCTGGCGCTTCTCGACCGTCTCGCCGCCCTTCGGGCCGCCCCACTCGCCGGCGGTCAGCCACATCCCGTGGCGCTGGAAGACCTCGCGCTCGTGGGCGTAGTAGATCTCGGGCAGTTCGATGCCCTCGCGGGCGATGTACTGCCACACGTCCAGTTCGGTCCAGTTGGACAGCGGGAAGACCCGGACATGCTCACCGGGCGCGTGCCGGCCGTTGTAGAGGTTCCACAGCTCGGGGCGCTGGCGGCGCGGGTCCCACTGCGAGAACTCGTCGCGCAGCGAGAACACCCGCTCCTTCGCGCGGGCCTTCTCCTCGTCCCGGCGGCCGCCGCCGAAGACGGCGTCGAACTTCTCGCTCTGGATCCGCTCGGTGAGCGGGAGGGTCTGGAGGGGGTTGCGGGTGCCGTCGGGGCGTTCGCGCAACACACCGCGGTCGATGTAGTCCTGTACGGAGGCCACATGGAGGCGCAGCCCATGTGCGGCCACCACACGGTCGCGGTAGGCCAGCACCTCGGGGAAGTTGTGTCCGGTGTCCACATGCAGCAGCGAGAAGGGCACCGTCGCCGGGGCGAACGCCTTCAGCGCCAGATGCAGCATGACGATGGAGTCCTTGCCGCCGGAGAAAAGGATCACCGGCCGCTCGAACTCACCCGCCACCTCACGGAAGATGTGCACCGCCTCGGACTCCAGCGCGTCCAGGTGCGACAGGCCGTACGGCGTGCCCGTGCCCTCCGCGGCGTTCACGACGGTCGTCATGCCAGTCCCTTCTCGGTGAGCAGGGCGTACAAGGACGCCGCGGACTCCTGCACGGTCTGGTTCTGCGACTCGATCCGCAGATCGGGCGACTCGGGTGCCTCGTACGGGTCGTCGACGCCGGTCAGGCCGGACAGCTCGCCCGCGGCCTGCTTGGCGTACAGCCCCTTCACATCGCGGACCGAGCACACCTCGACCGGGGTGGCGACATGGACTTCGAGGTACGTCGTCCCGCTCTCCTCGTGACGCCCCCGCACCGCGTCACGGCTGTCCGCGTACGGCGCGATCACCGGCACGAGCGCCTTGACGCCGTTGCGGGCGAGCAGTTCGGCGAGGAAGCCGATGCGCTGCACGTTGGTGTGCCGGTCCGCACGGCTGAAGCCGAGTCCGGCCGAGATGAACTCGCGGATCTCGTCGCCGTCGAGCACCTCGACGCGGTGGCCCTCGTCGCGCAGCCGGCCGGCCAGCTCGTACGCGATGGTGGTCTTGCCCGCACTCGGCAGACCCGTGAGCCAGACGGTGGCTCCGGTCGTCACGTGATTCTCCTGGGTCGAAGTGGTCGCTTCGGCAACATCAGTAGCAGCCGGATCTGTGGATGCCATGAGAGCGGCGTCGGCCGTACTCATCCGTGCAGCCCGCACTCGGTCTTCGCGCGCCCGGCCCAGCGGCCGGCGCGCGCGTCCTCGCCCTCCAGCACCCGGCGGGTGCAGGGGGCGCAGCCGACGGAGGCGTAGCCGTCCATCAGCAACGGGTTCGTCAGTACGCCGTGTTCGGCGATGTAGGCGTCCACGTCGTCCTGAGTCCAGCGGGCGATCGGGGAGATCTTGACCTTGCGG
The DNA here is from genome assembly GCF_042889305.1 of Streptomyces sp. NPDC002619. Classification (NCBI taxonomy): domain Bacteria; kingdom Bacillati; phylum Actinomycetota; class Actinomycetes; order Kitasatosporales; family Streptomycetaceae; genus Streptomyces; species Streptomyces sp. NPDC002619. Next base: position 188,457 of record NZ_JBIAQV010000003.1, read on the forward strand.
CGCTTCTCGTCCCAGCCGACGACCGGGGTGTTCGCCCGGGTCGGCGACTCGTCGCGGCGCAGGCCCGTCGCCCAGGCCCGGTAGCTCTTGAGGCCCTCCTCGAGGGGCTGGACCTTGCGCAGCTTGCAGCACAGGTCGGGGTCGCGGTCGTGCAGCTTCGGGCCGTACTCCGCGTCCTGCTCGGCGACCGTCTGGCGCGGCGTGAGTGTGATGACGTTGACGTCCATCACGGCCTCGACCGCGTCCCGGGTGCCGATGGTCTCGGGGAAGTGGTAGCCGGTGTCGAGGAAGACGACGTCCACGCCCTTCAGGACACGGGACGCCAGATGGGAGACCACCGCGTCCTCCATCGAGGAGGTCACGCAGAAGTCCTTGCCGAAGGTGTCCGCCGCCCACTGAAGGATCTCCAGGGCGGAGGCGTCCTCGAGGTCGCGGCCCGCCTGCTCGGCCAGCGCCTTCAACTCGTCGTCCGTACGCGCTTCCTGAACGGTGGTCATATCTCGTCCCCTCCGTTGTCCGTCCGCTGAACGCCCCGGGCCAGCAGCCCGAGGAACTTCAGCTGGAATGCGCGGCTGCACGCCGCGCATTCCCAGGCGCCGTGGCCCTGCTCGTTCGGACGCAGGTCCTCGTCGCCGCAGTAGGGGCAGTAGAAGGGGGCGGCCCGCTCGCTCACGACAGCGCCTCCTCGGAAGCCCGTGCCGCCCAGGTGGCGAACCGCTCGCCGTCCTCGCGCTCCGCCTGGAACCGCTTGAGCACGCGCTCGACGTAGTCCGGCAGCTCCTCCGAAGTCACCTTCAGGCCACGGACCTTGCGGCCGAAACCGGCCTCCAGACCCAGCGCGCCACCGAGGTGGACCTGGAAGCCCTCGACCTGCTCGCCGTTCTCGTTCAGCACCAGCTGACCCTTGAGACCGATGTCCGCCACCTGGATACGGGCGCAGGCGTTCGGGCAGCCGTTGAGGTTGATGGTGATCGGCTCGTCGAACTCCGGGATGCGGCGCTCGAGTTCGTCGATCAGCGAGGCGCCGCGCGCCTTGGTCTCGACGATGGCGAGCTTGCAGTACTCGATGCCGGTGCAGGCCATCGTGCCGCGCCGGAACGGGGAGGGGTTGACCGTGAGGTCCAGCGACTCCAAGCCCTCGACCAGCGAGTCGACCCGATCATCCTCTACATCGAGCACGATCATCTTCTGTTCGACGGTCGTGCGCACCCGGCCCGAGCCGTGGGCCTCCGCCAGGTCGGCGATCTTCGCCAGCGTGGTGCCGTCGACGCGGCCGACGCGCGGCGCGAAACCGACGTAGAACCGTCCGTCCTGCTGCCGGTGCACACCGACGTGGTCGCGCCAGCGCTCCACGGGCTGGGCGGGCGCGGGACCGTCGACGAGCTTCCGCTGCAGGTACTCGTTCTCCAGCACCTGCCGGAACTTCTCCGCGCCCCAGTCGGCGACCAGGAACTTCAGGCGGGCCCTCGTACGCAGCCGCCGGTAGCCGTAGTCGCGGAAGATCGAGATGACGCCCTCGTAGACGTCGGGCACCTCGTCCAGCGGGACCCAGGCGCCGAGCCGTACGCCGATCTTCGGGTTGGTGGACAGACCGCCGCCGACCCACAGGTCGAAGCCGGGTCCGTGCTCGGGGTGGTCCACACCGACGAAGGCGATGTCGTTGATCTCGTGCGCCACGTCGAGCAGCGGCGAGCCGGAGATCGCGGACTTGAACTTGCGGGGCAGGTTGGAGAAGTCCTTGTTGCCGATGATCCGGCGGTGGACCTCGTCGACGGCCGGGGTGCCGTCGATGATCTCGTCCGCGGCGATGCCGGCGACGGGCGAGCCGAGGATCACGCGGGGCGTGTCACCGCAGGCCTCGGTCGTGGACAGCCCGACCGCCTCGAGACGGTTCCAGATCTCGGGCACGTCCTCGATCCGGATCCAGTGCAGCTGGATGTTCTGCCGGTCGGTGACGTCGGCCGTGCCGCGCGCGAACTCCTGTGAGATCTCGCCGATCACCCGCAGCTGCCGTGTGGTGAGCCGGCCGCCGTCGATGCGCACCCGCAGCATGAAGTACTTGTCGTCCAGCTCCTCCGGCTCCAGGATCGCGGTCTTGCCGCCGTCGATCCCGGGCTTGCGCTGGGTGTACAGCCCCCACCAGCGCATACGGCCGCGCAGATCGTTGGGGTCGATCGAGTCGAAGCCGCGCTTGGAGTAGATCGTCTCAATGCGTGTCCGCACATTGAGACCGTCATCGTCCTTCTTGAACTGCTCGTTGCCGTTCAGCGGGGTGAAGTGTCCCGCGGCCCACTGACCCTCGCCGCGGTGACGACTCACCTTGCGGCGGGGCGCGGAGGCGGCAGGGTTCTGCGGGGTGGCGGCCATGGTTGATACGTCCTTCGGGACAGGCGGAAGCAGCACTGACCTGCGCGTGCGGGCATACGTGCGCGGCATTGCGCAGAATGAGGCGGTTGCGGGAGGTTCGGCGGTGCCGGTGTGGCCCAGGGCCACTGCGGACAGCGTCAGATCGCCGGACAGATGGCGCTGGACATGCGGCCGAGGTCGACGTGCCGCCGACTCACCAAGGCAATTCCAGTTCCAGACATGACGGCAGCGTGTCACGGCGTTCTGGACTCAGTCCAGCTTCGTCCATGATGCGGACATCCTTGTCCCGCAATGTGAGACAGGCGTGGCCTCGGTCACAGCATTCGAAAGCGGTTGTGTCCGTGCAGGTCAGGCGGTGTACGCCCCCGGCCAGGGACCGGGCGTGGGCGCCGCCGCCTCCTCCTCGACCTCGGTGTCGAAGAGCTTGAAGCCGCGCCGCAGGTAGTTGTCCATCGCGTGCTCGCCGTCCTTGCTGCATGTATGCAGCCATACGCGCTTCGTCTCCGCAAGCCCCGGCCAGCGGTCCGCGAGGTCCCAGGCGCGGGCGGCGCCGTACGCCAGCAGATGACCGCCGATCCGCCGCCCGCGGAAGGCCGGGATCAGCCCGAAGTAGACGATCTCCACGACTCCGTCGTCCTGCGGTTCCACCTCCACGTACCCCGCGGGTGTGCCCCGGTCGAGCGCGACCCAGGTCTCGACGCCGGGCCGGTCCAGGTGCTCCCGCCAGCGCGCGTAGCTCCAGCCGAGCCGGTCGGTCCAGCGGATGTCACCGCCGACCGAGGCGTAGAGGAAGCGGCTGAACTCGGGGGAGGGGACCTCGGAGCGGACGATCCGGACGTCGCCCTCGGGGGCGGTGGCGGGCAGCAGGTCGGTCGGGGACGTCTGCTCCAGGGACCAGGTGGTGACGGTGAGGGCGCTCATGGACGCCAGGGAATCATCTACCCCAGCGACCTGTCGATCGAGCGCAGCGGGACCGAGAACAGCATCCGGTCCGTGACCGACCAGACCGCCCCGGTCTCCTGCCAGTACGACAGGGAGCCGGTGCCCTCCGCCCAGCAGCGCTGTGTCTCGTCCGAGCCGCAGCGGGCCGCCCGGGTGCCCTTCGTGTTCTGGCGCCACAGAATGCCGGGCCCGGCCGTCGTGTTCGGCAGCTGTCCGACGTACCAGTCGGAGCGGGTCGCGCCGGCCGGGCGGTACGAGAGCACGCCCCGGATCCCGGCCGCCCGCGTCTCATACGCCTCGACCGCGCTCGCCCGCCCGCGCACGTCCGTGGCGAGCAGACCGCCGCGCCCGGGTGCCGAGCTGAACGAGTAGCGCCACAGGCGCGCGCGCCGGTCGCTGTCGGCCGGGGTCCACTCGCCGAGGACCAGACTGTCGGGCGCCGTGCTGCGGTCCAGGGAGATGCTGCCCGGACAGGGGGAGCCGGAGGCGCCGCACGCTGAGGCCGAGAAGCGGTACGTGCCGACAGCGGGCATCACATAGCCGTAGCCGTCGGCCGACCAGCCGCCGGGCACCCGGCCGATCGCCGGGCTGTCGACCGTCGTGCGCTGGATGCGGTTCAGGTCGTACACGTACAGCGCGTCCGCGGTCCCGGTCGTCGTGGTGACCAGCAGCTTGTCCTGGTACCAGACCATGCCGGAGACGTGCGAGACGAGGCCGCGGTAGTCACGGCCGCCCTCGGTGGGGACCACCAAGAGGGCCCAGCGGTAGGCGGGGCGGACGGGGTCGGCGGCGTCGACGAAGGCGACGCGGGCCAGGCCCCGTTCGGCGGTGGGCCCGGTCGTCGTGCTGTGGCTCCAGCCCGCGAGGATCACGCGGTTCGCGCCCCACAGGCCGTCGTCGTCCGCGTCCCCGGACGTGGTCGCCGAGGCCGGCTGCCAGTCCGGCGTGACGGTGTCGGCCGGGTCCCAGCAGTACGCCCGCGCGGCCTCCGGCGCCACGGGCAGCGACTCGTGGTCGGCGGAGGCACAGCCGACGCCGGATCGCAGGGTGCGGTCGGCGCTCTTCAGGACGGTGCCGACACCGACCGGACGGCCCATCGCCCGCGCCAGGCGCCCCAGCGTGCCCGGCGGCACCAGGCGCTCCTGGAGCCGCAGTTCGCCCATCGCGGCGGAGGAGGTGAGCGGCTTCAGGGCGCCGGGGTCGTCGGCGACCGTGGCCTGCGAGGCGCTGATCATGGTGGCGGCCGCGGTGAGCGCGAGTGCGGCCCCGGCCAGGACCGCGCGCAGCACCTGGCCACGTTTGCGCCGGCGATGTCTGCCGCGATGCTTCATGCTTCCTCCCAACACGGGCCAACTGCGCCTGGTGGTACTTGCGTTGGCCGAGGAGCAGGTGGGCAGGCCCGTACCGGGATGCTACGGCAGTCTTGGGCGGCCCCGGCCGAAGACCCCGCAAATATGTGGAAGATTGGGTCCCGTTGGGCCGAATCGGATGTGCGGAATATGCCAGAGGCCGTACCCTTTCAGGGCATGCGCCCGCTCGCCCGGGCGTCCGTCACCGCCGGTGCCATGGAGTGCGGAAGCAGGTCACGCGGTTCGTCGGGCAGCAGCACCTCGACGTCCACGTCCTCGCAGAAACGATACGGCCGGTGTTCGAGGAGCGCTCCCAAGTACCGCCGTACCCGCGACATCTCCGCGCGCACCGTCACCGTGCGGGACGGGTCGCCGAACATGTCCCCGGCCAGCCCCGCCGCGCTGCGCCCCGAGCGGTGGACGGCGAGCAGACAGAGCAACTCGGCGTGCCTCGGGCTCAGTTCGCGCGACCAGGAACCGGCGCCGCCCGACACCCCCACCGACCAGTGCCGCGGGTGCGCCAGATCGAGGACGACACAGGTCGCCCCGGACGCCGGCGGTTCGGGCACCGCGCGCACCAGCCAGCCCTCCGCGAGCGGCTCCACCGAGCACAGCCCCAGCGTCGGCAGCCAGCGCAGCCCGGGGGCGAGCGACTTGGGGAGTGCAACGCGCGGTGCGTACGGCATCCCCGTGATCGCCGCGGTCCAGCCGGATCCGTCCACCACCAGGGCCCGCTCGTCGATCCGGGCCAGGACCGGGGCCGCGACGGCACGCAACCGCTCCAGCGAGGTCTGGTGCAACTCCCGCAGTCGTGCCTCGGCGAGCTTGGCCACCGAGTCGACCCAGGCCAGGGTCGCCGGATGCATCGTCTCCAGCGGGCCGCTGATGTCCACCACGCCGAGCAGCCGGCCGTCGCGCGGGTCGGTGATCGGGGCGCCCGTGCACGTCCACGAGGTGTGCGAGCGCACGAAGTGTTCCCCGGCGAAGACCTGGACGGGCCGCCGTACCGCCGCCACCGTGCCCACCCCGTTGGTGCCGACGGTGTCCTCCCGCCAGTCCGCGCCGGGCTCGAAGCCGAGGCCGTCGGCCTTGCGCAGCACGGGAGAACAGCCCTCGCGCCACAGCACCCGCCCCTCCGCGTCCGCGACGACCATGATGTGGGTGACGTCCGCGACCGAGAGCAGCCCCTCCCGCAACACCGGCAGCACATCCCGCAGCGGCGACTCCTCCCGTCTGCGCAGCACCTCGTCGAGGCCGAGCACCCCGGGGCTGTTGTCCCGGTCCGGGTCGACGCCGCTGCGCAGCACGCGCCCCCAGGACTGTTCGATCACCGGGCGCGGCGCGATCCGCGCACGCTGTCCCGCGAGCGTGGCCTCGCGCACCTCGCTGAGCAGCCGCGCGGCCTGCGCCGCGTCCACGGCGGCGAGTTGCGCGACGTTCATCGGCGGGTTCGCCACAGGGGTTCCCTCCCGGAGTGCAACGCATTCTTGTTCGTGAAGTCGTCCGGGCGGCGGTTTCCGATCCGACCATTCGGTCTCATACTGCCGCTCTCCAGCGCCGGAGGCATCCACTCCACTCATTGATGCCAACAAGTTGCAACCCCTTGCAACCCTGGTGAACGGCCAGAGGGTGTCTGAAACTTGAGCAACGCCGCCGAGAGCGGCGTTCCGGGTCTCGTACTGGCCCGCAGGCGGGGGTGGTGCCGTGTCGGCGCAGCACCACCCCCGCGACATTCCACCGCGCGACCTGGGCCGGAACCTCCGTCCGCAGGTCAGGACACCGGACGGGCCCGCTCCACCACCGAAGCCAGCGCCGTGGTGTACGGCAGCGTTCCGAACGCCGAGCCCCATTCGCCGCCCAGCCGCGAACCGCAGAAGGCGTCGGCGACCTCCGGCGGCGCGAACCGCACCAGCAGCGACCCCTGGTGCACCAGCGCCATACGTTCCACCAGCCGCCGGGCACGTCCCTCGACACCTTCCAAGTCACCGAGTTCGGCCAACAGTTGCTTGACCGCCGCGTCCAGCCGGTGATCGGCGCCGCGCGCCCGGCCGACCTCCAGGAGGAATGCGTTCAGTGCTTGCGGCTCCCGTTGCAACGCCCGCAGTACGTCGAGCGCCTGGACATTACCGGCGCCCTCCCACACGGAGTTGAGCGGCGACTCGCGCACCAGCCGGGGCAGCCCCGACTCCTCGACGTAGCCGTTGCCGCCCAGGCACTCGGCGGCCTCCACTGTCACCGGCGTACACCGTTTGGTCACCCAGTACTTGGCGGTCGGCACCGCGAGCCGCAGCAGCGCCCGCTCCTGCTCGCTCCCGTCGTCGTAGGCGGCGGCCAGCCGCAGCGCGAGCGTCGTCGCGGCCTCCGACTCCAGGGCGAGGTCGGCCAGCACGTTGCGCATCAGCGGCTTGTCGAGCAGCCTGCCGCCGAACGCCTCCCGATAGGTGCAGTGGTGCACCGCCTGCGCCACCGCCTGCCGCATCAGCCCCGCCGAGCCGAGCACACAGTCGAGCCGGGTCGCCGCGACCATCTCGATGATGGTCCGCACCCCGCGCCCCTCCTCACCCACCCGGCGCGCCCAGGTCCCGTCGAACTCGACCTCGCTCGACGCGTTCGACCGGTTGCCCAGCTTGTCCTTGAGCCGCTGAAGGAGAAACGTGTTGCGCGTGCCGTCAGCGAGGACGCGCGGGACGAGGAAACAGGTCAGCCCCTCGGGGGCCTGGGCGAGCACGAGAAACCCGTCCGACATGGGTGCCGAGCAGAACCACTTGTGTCCGGTCAGCTCGTACGTCCCGTCCTCGGCGAGCGGCTGCGCTGCGGTCGTGTTCGCCCGTACGTCGCTGCCGCCCTGCTTCTCGGTCATGCCCATCCCGAAGACCGCGCCGACCTTCAGCTGCGCGGGCCGCAGCTCGCGGTCGTAGACCGTGGACGTCAGCCGCGGCTCCCACTCGGCGGCGAGGGCGGGGTCGGTGCGCAGCGCGGGCACGGCCGCGTGGGTCATGGACAGCGGGCATCCGCTGCCGGCCTCGGCCTGCGTCCACACCAGGAACCCGGCCGCCCGCCGCACATGCCCGGCCGGGCGGACCCAGGCCGTGGTCAGGCCCGCCGAGATCCCCTTGCCGAGCAGCCGGTGCCAGGCCGGATGGAAGTCGACCTCGTCGATCCGATGGCCGTAGCGGTCGTGCGTGCGCAGCCGGGGCGGGTTCTCGTTGGCCTGCACCCCCCACTCCTGCACCTGCGCGGAACCGGCGGACCGGCCGAGCACCGACAGCTCGTCGCGCACCTCGTCGAGCAGACCGGGGGCGGTGTGCCGCTCGACGGCCTCGACGAGGGCCCGGTCGGAGGTGAACACGTCGTACCCGACCAGCGGCGGTGGCTGGTTCGTCACGGTGTGGGTGGTCGTGCCTGCCATGTGTGCGAACCTACCGTCCGGACGTCGCCAATGGTCACCAGGGTGAATAGGGCGCGGCGCGGCGGATACCGTTGGATCGTGCAGTCAGCAAGTGAACCCCCCCAGCGGCCCGCAGGGCGCCTCCACCGGGCACGTGTCCTCTACCGGAACGTATCCAAGCGCAGGACCGCCTGGCTGCTGGTCAAGGACACCGTCAACTCGTGCCTGGAGTACCGCATCCTCGGCCTCGCGGCCGAGGCGGCGTTCTTCACGCTGCTGTCGGTTCCGCCGCTGCTGCTGAGCCTGATCGGGCTGCTCGGCTACGTGGACGACTGGACCGGCGCCGACACCATCCACAGCCTGGAGAACAACCTCCTGGAGGCGTCCCGCACCGTCCTGTCCGACAGGGGCGTCAGGGAGATCGCCGAGCCGATCCTGCACGACGTGATGAAGGGCGGCCGGCCCGACGTCATCTCCATCGGTTTCCTGTTCGCCCTGTGGTCGGGTTCCCGCGCGGTGAACGTCTTCATAGACACGATCACCGTGATGTACGGCCTCGACGGCGTCCGGGGCATCGTCAAGACGCGAGTGGTGTCGTTCCTGCTGTTCGTCGCGGCGCTGCTGATCGGCTCCGTCGCGCTGCCGCTGATGGTCGCGGGGCCGGACGCGGTGGTGCGGTTCCTGCCCTGGTCGGAGACGCTGGTGCAGGTCCTGTACTGGCCGGTCGTCATCGTCCTGTCGATCGTGTTCCTGACGACGCTGTACCACGTGTCGGTTCCCGTGCGTTCCCCGTGGATCGAGGACGTGCCCGGCGCCCTGGTCGCGCTCGCCATGTGGGTCCTCGGCAGCTTCCTGCTGCGCATCTACCTGACGAACACCATCGAGGGCGCGACGATCTACGGCTCACTGGCGGCGGCGGTGGCGGTGCTGCTGTGGATCGGTGTGTCGGCGTTCGCGGTGCTGGTCGGCGCCGCGGTCAACGCCGCGATCGACCGCGTCTGGCCGGCCGCGGCGACCTCGGCGGCGCGTGCGGCCAACGAGCGGCTGCGGGAGGCCCAGGTCGCCGAGTACGTCGCCCGCGCGGCCGCGGCACGCGACCAGGACCCCGACGACCCGGACATGCCGTCCGAGTTCCCCGAACGTTGGTCCCGCTTCCTCCCCCCGGAGGACGTGACGGCCCGCCTGCGCACCCACGTGAAGTCGCACTCCCACAAGACTCCGCCGGACCCGAAGCCGCAGAAGAAGTAGCCGACCCGGGCATCCCCGTCACTGCTTCCACGCGCCCCCTGCCGCCGCCTCCCGGGCGTACTCGGTGAAGTCGCGCGGCTCGCGGCCCAGGACCTGCTGGACCCCGTCCGACAGGTACGCGTTGCGGCCGTCGAGCAGGGACTCGAACAGGTCGACCAGAAAGCCGGCCTCCTCGGGCGGCACGCCGAAGCCGGTCAGCCGCTCGCCGTACTCGGGCGCCGACACCGGCCGGTACGTCATCGGACGCCCCGTCGCCGCCGCGATCTCCGCGACCGCCTCGCGGAACGTCAGCAGCCGCGGCCCCGAGACGGCGAGTGCCTGCCTGGTGTACCGGTCGCCCGCCGTGAGCACCGCCACCACCACGTCCGCGATGTCCCGCACGTCCACGAACGGCTCGCCCACCTCACCGCCCGGGAACACCAGCTCCCCGCACTCCCGCAGCTCCTCCACCAGCGGCCCCTCGCTGAAGTTCTGCGCGAACCACGCGGCCCGTACGACCGTCCAGTCCGCTGCTGACTCCCGCAACGCCTCCTCCGTGGGCCGCGCAAGCTCCTCGCCCCGCGACGAGAGCAGCACAAGGCGCCGTACACCGAGCCCCACCGCCTCGTGCGCCAGCAGCCCCACCGCCCGCGCCGCCTCCGGCGCGCCCACGTCCGACGGGTACACCAGATACGCCGCGTCGGCGCCGCGCAGCGTCGGCGCCCACGTCGACCGGTCCCGCCAGTCGAAGCCCTGCGCCCGTGAGGCCGCCCGGACCGTCAGCCCGGCGGCATGCGCGGACTCGGCCACCCGGCTCCCCGTACGCCCGGACGCACCCGTCACCACCACCGTCATGTTCTGCGTGTTCCGTGTCATGGCCCCAGTCAACTGCCGCACCCGGCAAGGGACCATCGCTGAACGGCTCGTTCCCATAAGCGCGCGTCTACGCTGGCCCCATGGACCCACTCGCAGGCCTCCTGGAGGGCCCACGCGCACGTGGCGCCTTCATGATCAGGGCGTGCTTCGACCCGCCCTGGGCCGTACGGGTGGAGGACCGCGCCCCGCTCACCGTGATGCTGGCGGTCCGCGGCGACGCCTGGATCACGCCGGACGCCGGTGAACCCGTACGGCTGCAGGAGGGCGACCTGGCCATCGCGCGCGGCCCGGACCCGTACGCCTGCGCCGACGACCCCGGCACACCCCCGCAGGCGCTCATCCTGCCCGGCGGCGAGTGCCGCTATCCCGACGGTACGTCCCTGAAGGGCTCCATGGACCTGGGAGTCCGCACCTGGGGCGACCGCCCGGACGGGGCCGCGGTCATGCTGATCGGCACCTACCTCATGCGGGGCGAGATCAGCGGCCGGCTGCTGGACGCGCTGCCACCGCTGCTCACCCTCACCCGCGACGAGTGGCCCTGCCCGCTCACCCCCTTCCTCACGGAGGAGATCACCCGCGAGGCCCCCGGCCAGGAAGTCGTCCTCGACCGCCTCCTCGACCTGTTGGTCATCGCCGCGCTCCGGGCCTGGTTCTCCCGCCCCGAGGCCGCGGCTCCCGCCTGGTACCGGGCGCTCGCCGACCCGGTCGTCGGCCGCGTCCTGCGCCTCCTCCAGGACGACCCGGCCCACCCCTGGACGGTGGCCTCCCTCGCCGCCAAGGCCGGGGTGTCGCGCGCGGCGCTGGCCCGCCGCTTCACGGACCTGGTCGGCGAGCCCCCGATGTCCTACCTCACCGGCTGGCGCCTCGCCCTGGCCGCCGACCGCCTGCGCGACACCGACGACACCATCGCCGCGATCGCCCGTCAGGTCGGCTACGGCAGCGCCTTCGCCCTGTCCAGCGCCTTCAACGCGTCTACGGCGTCAGCCCCCAGGACCACCGCACCCGCGTAGCCTGACGTACGTGTACGAGGAGCGGGCGTCGAGGCTGAGCGGTGCCGTGGTGTGGCGCCGTACGCCGGAGAACCCCGCGAACCCCAGCGCCCGGCCCGTACTCGTCCTGCCCGACGGCTGCATGGACCTGCTGTGGAGCGAGGGACGGCTGCTGGTCGCGGGCCCGGACACGCGCGCGCACGTCCCCGGCGGCCCACCGTGCCGCTGGGCGGGCGTCCGCTTCCACCCCGGCACGGCCCCGGCCGCCCTGGGCGTACCGGCGCACGAACTGCGCGACCGGCGCGTGGAGTTGGCCGATCTGTGGCCCGCCGCGGAGGTACGACGCCTCGGCGGACGCGTGGCGGCCGCGGCAGACCCGGCGACGGCCCTGGAGGAGATCGCGCTGGAACGGTCACCGGCCCCCGACCCCGCCCTGCGCCGATTGGTCGCGGCCCTGGACGCGGGCCGCCCGGTGGCCGCCACCGCCGACGAACTAGGCCTCGGCGCCCGCCAGTTGCATCGCCGTTGCCTGACCGCCTTCGGCTACGGCCCCAAGACCCTGGCCCGGATCCTGCGCATGCAACGCGCGCTCACACTCGCCGGCGCCGGCGTTTCCCTCGCGGAGACCGCCGCCCGCGCCGGCTACGCGGACCAGCCCCACCTGGCCCGGGACGTAAGAGAGTTGGCGGGACGGACGCTGGGCGAGCTACTCGGCGGCCGATAGCGGCGCGAACAGATCGACGCCGTTGCCGTCGGGATCGAGCACCGTGGCGTACCGCTGCCCCCAGAAGGCGTCCCACGGCTTCAGCTCCCCGTGATACCCGGCACTCACCAGGTCCTCGTACAGGGCGTCCACCTTCGCGGGCGATCCGCACCGGAAGGCGATTGCGACGCGGCCGCCGCCGGCCGGTGGCTGCCACGCGGAGTGGAAGGAGCGGATGGTCTCCTCGGCGTCCAGGGCGAAGGTCAGACCGCCGGGCAACTCGGCATCGGCATGCGGCAGTTCCTCGGCACCCTCGGGAAAGACGAGTCCGAGGCGACGGTAGAAGGCCAGCGAGGCGGCCATGTCGGAGGCCACCACACCGATCAGGGCGAATCGTGGAGTCATACCGTCACCGTAGGCAGGGTGCCCGTCCCCGGTCTTGAACGAATCGGACACGCTCTCAGCCGAAGGTCACCGGTCCGTCGGCGGTGTCCACGGTGAAGGAGAAGCCCACCGGCCCTTCGGAGAGGTCCAGTTCGGTGCCGAGGGCGGCGAGCGGTTCACGGCGTACGGCAGGGTCGTCGGTGTCGTCCTCGGCCCGGCATCACAGACACGAGTTCAGCCCGTCCCGGGCCATCGGCGTCATCCCGTCCGACACCGGCAGCACCAGCCGCCACGGCCGGCCCTCGCCCGGATCCCGGGCCGCGATCCCGAACACCGGCCCGCGCAGCGCGAGTCGGGGACAGCGCAGCGAGGCCTCCACCGCGTCGGCCTCCCGCACCCGGGCGGCCGGGTCGTTCCGGCGGACCAACTCCGCGTGGAGCGCGTCGATCTGTTGCTGTCAGTCATCGGCCGTGCACGCATTGTCGCGAAGGGTGGGCTTTCACGCGGAGCGGACGAGTCAACAAGTGGCGTGGTTGGGCCGCTTCGCACGTCCCGCCCCTCGGCATAGGCTCCTCTGCCATGGCACCCCGGCTGCTCGTGTACACCCGCACCACCGACTACCGCCACGATTCCATCCCCGACGCCGTCGCCGCCGTACGCGGGTTCCACGGCTTCGACGTGGACGCCACCGAGGACCCCGCCGCCCTCGAAAAGCCCCTCGAGGGCTACGCGGCCGTCGTCTTCCTCTCCACCAGCGGCGACGTGCTGAGCCCCGCCGGGCGCGAGCGGCTCGCCGGGTATGTGGAGTCGGGCGGCGGCTTCGCCGGGGTGCACGCGGCGGCCTGCACCGAGTACGGTTGGCCGTACTACGGCGAACTCCTCGGCGCCCGCTTCGATCGGCACCCGCACCTCCAGGCAGGCAAGGCCGTCGTCGAGGACCGCGACCATCCGGCCACCCGGCAGCTGCCCGCCGTCTGGGACTTCACGGACGAGTGGTACGACTTCCGGAGCAACCCGCGCGGAGCCGTACGGGTGCTCGTACGCGCGGACGAGTCCTCCTACGAAGGTGGCGGAATGGGCACCGACCACCCGCTGGCGTGGTGCCGCGACCACGCGGCGGGCCGGGTCTTCTACACGGCCCTCGGACATGCCCGCGAGGCCTACACCGACGGGGACTTCCTGGCTCATCTGCGCGGTGGGATCGACTGGGTGGCCCGGAACGAGTGACGTTTCTCCGGTGAACCGGGTGCTCCTCCAGCGGCCGCGCCGGTGCGGGCACGCGGACGGCAAGCAGGTGCTGCCGCTGGAGGAGTACCTGGAGAAGCTGGAGAAGGTGCTGGCGACCCGTCAGGACCTGGTGGTGGCCCGTACGGACGCCACCGACGAGCACGACATCCTGCACCGGGCCGAACGGCTCGCCGCCACCGACGCGGACGTCGTCCTCGTCGACGGGGTACGCAGCGTGGCGTGGATCCGCCGGATCCGCGAGGTCGTCGGGGACAAGCCGCTGCTGTTCAACCAGATCGCCGGCGGCAAGTCGCCCCGGCTGTCCCTCGGTGAACTGTCCATCCTGGGGGTGGATGTCGCGATCTACAGCACCCCGTGCCTGTTCGCCGCCCACGAGGCGATGGAGTCCGCGCTCACCGAACTGCGGGCCGCCGACGGCGGGTTGCCCGAACTCGATGCCGCGAGCGGGGTCGGCGTCAAGGCGTCCACCACCCTGTTGGAGCGCAACATCGCCCCGGAGAGGCGCGCGCCCGTGGGCGTGGGCGTGTGACGCGTGCCGTACCCCGGCTGCGGGCCGCCACGGCGATCGCGGCGGCGCTCCTCGGGGCGACCGTCGCACCCGCGGCCGCTGCCGGCAGCCTGATCACCGTCATCGACAACTCCCAGGCGGACTCGATCCTCGAGGTCGGCCGCATGGCCAACCTCCGGACCGGCAGGGGCACGGCCGGCAGCGACCACGACGGCAGCGCCGTCGACGCGGTGGAGGCCCTGGTCGGGGCGCACCGAGCGGCCGGCCGGGACGATGAGGACTGAGCGGCGGGTACTGCCCAGGGCCGGGTGCTTCACGCGAGGCGCCCGTCCCCACGCCCCTTGTGCCCGCGCGCCGTACGCCGAACGGCCCACCATCCCCTGCACGCACCGGAATACGGACGGACGATGTAGTGCTCTGTTGTAACCGGTACGCGTGGGTGGCGGGAGGAGTTGGTGGGCGGATGACGGCAGTTCAGGCGGGCCCCGTGGTCAGGACGCCGCACGGGGCGGTGCGCGGCAGGTACGAGCGCGGGGTCGCCGTGTTCCGCGGCATCCCGTACGCGGCCCCGCCCTTCGGACCGCGCCGGTTCCGGCCGCCTCAGCCGCCCGAGCCCTGGGACGGCGTGCGCGACGCGGGTGCCTTCGGGCCGACGGCGCCGAAACCGCCGTACTCCGACGCCTTCGCGCACTATCTGTCCGATCCGGTCGTGCCCGGCGACGACTGTCTCAACCTGAACGTGTGGACACCCGAGCCGGGCCCCGCCGCGCGGCTCCCGGTGCTGGTGTGGCTCCACGGCGGGGCGCTGACCAGGGGGTCCTCGGCGGTACCGGTGTACGAGGGGCACGCGTTCGCCCGGGACGGAGTCGTCCTCGTCTCCGTGAACTACCGGCTCGGCGTCGAGGGCTACGGACTGTTCCCGGACGCGCCTCCCAACCCAGGGCTGCGCGACCAACTGGCCGCGCTGCGCTGGGTGCACGAGTCGATCGTGGCCTTCGGCGGCGACCCCGACCGGATCACCCTGGCGGGCCAGTCGGCCGGCGCCATCAGCATCGGCGCCCTGATCGCTGCCCCGCAGGCCCAGGGCCTGGTACGGCGGGCCGTCCTGCAGAGCGGGCCGCCGGAGGCCTCCGAGCGCGACAAGGTACGGCGGATGGTGCGCCGTATGGCGACCCGGCTGAAGATCCCCGCCACCGCCGAGGCCTTCGCGGCCGTCGACCCGGAGCTGCTCCTGAAGACCCAGGCCGAGGTGGGCCGGCTGAGCAGCCCGGTCCTGGGCGGCCCCGCCTTCGGCGTCGTCGTCGACGGCGACCTCGTCCCGCGCGACCCGCTGGCCGCGCTGATCGACGGGGAGGCCGCGACGGGCGTCGACCTGCTGTTGGGCTGGACCCGGGACGAGTACCGGCTGTGGCTGGTGCCGGGCGGGCTCATCGAGCACGTCGACCGGCTCGGCCCAGTGGCATTCGCCGCGGCGATGGCCCGCTGTCACTGCGGCCATGAGGTGCCGCGCGGCTACCGCGCCCTGCACCCCGACGCCGGCACCGCCGAGACCGTCGGCCAGATGGTCACCGACCACCTGCTGCGTCTCCCGCTGCACCGTCTGGCCGAGGCACGCCCCGGATCGTCGTACGTCTACGAGTTCGCCTGGCCCTCCAACCTCCCCGACCTCGGCGCCTGCCACGCCCTGGAGCTGGGCTTCGTCTTCGACACCGGAGACGCGCCCGAGTCGCGCAAGCTGGCGGGGGAGGGCGGGCCGCATGAATTGTGCGAGGAGATGCACGGGGCGTGGGTGCGGTTCGCTGCCGCGGGGGAGCCGGGGTGGGAGGCGTGGGACTCGTCGCATCCGGTGCGGATCTTTGGGGGCGGGGAGCCGTATACGGCGTATGGTCCGCGTGACGCCGAACTGGCGCTCTGGTCGGCCGAGAGTGGTGCCGGGGCGCCGCCGCCTGCCGACGGGGCTTCGGCCGCGCGTGGCAGGGAGTTGGCGTCCGCGGTGCGTCGGCTGCGGCGTACGGTGGGGGCGCGTTTGCACTGAGCATGTGCTGCCGATGGGCGGGTGCGGGTCTCGTCGTGGCTGGTCGCGCCCACACGGCGGAGCCGCATAGTGATACAGCCCCGCGCCCCTATGGGGCGCCTGCGCCACCCAGGGTTCGAGCGATCGACGTGATTGCGTCCGGGCCCACCCGGCAGCAACCCCCGACCAGCCGCGCCCCGGCGTCCCGCCACGCCTCAACCTGCCCGGCACGGAAGGTGGATCGGCCTTTCCACGCGCGCGTACCCGCGTCCCAGGCCTCCCCGCTGTTCGGGTAGACGACGACGGGCTTGCCAGTCACACGGCCCGCCGTCCTGACCGCGAGTTCCACGTCCCCGGGTGCGCAGCAGTTCACGCCGACCGCGATCACCTCGTCCGCGTCGGCGGCCAGGGCGAAGGCCTCCTCCAGGGGCTGCCCGGCGCGGGTGCGGTCGCCGTCGATCGTGTACGACAGCCAGGCCGGCACCCCGAGCCCGCACACCGCGCGCAGCAGTGCCGTCGCCTCGTCGGTGTCCGGGAGGGTCTCGAGCGCCAGCACGTCCGGCGCGGCGCCGGCCAGCACTTCGAGGCGCGGGCGGTGGAAGCGCTCCAGTTCGGTGACGCTCAGCCCGTAGCGGCCGCGGTACTCCGAGCCGTCCGCGAGCATCGCGCCGTACGGCCCGGCGGACGCCGCCACCCACAGGGGCCGCGCGATGCCCTCGCGGCGGGCCTGCCGTACGGCCTCCCGAGCGAGTTCCACGCTGAGCGCGATCAGCCGGGCGGCCTCCTCCCGACCGATTCCGCGCCGGGCGAAGCCCTCGAAGGTGGCCTGGTAACTCGCGGTGATCGCCACGTTCGCGCCCGCCCTGAAGTAGGCCAGGTGCGCCTCGGTGACCGCCTCGGGCCGCTCGGCGAGCAGCCGCGCCGACCACAGCGCGTCACTCAGGTCGTACCCGGCGGATTCGAGCTGGTTGGACATGCCGCCGTCGAGCACGAGGGACCCGGCGGCGAGTGCGTCGCGCAGGCGGGGCGAGGTGGTGCCGGTCATGCCATGGACGTTAGTCGAAGCGGCGGGAAGGCGGCGGCGCAGGTCAGATGGCGTCGAGTTCCACCTGAACCTGATGCTCGCCCGCGCCGGGGAGGAGCAGCTGGACTACGGCGGCGGGCGAACCGTCTCCGCCGAACTCCCGTACAGGGAAAGGGGGGTTGGCGCTGGCGTTCCTGGCGGGCTGGGCCGCCGGGGCCCGTGCGCTGGCACCGCGGCTGGGGTTCCCCGAGGCGCCCAGCGCACGCTGACTTCGGTCCCGGTGCAGCCTGCGGCGGACCAGGGGTCTGGAAAGCGCTTGCGCGGAGCGGTAGCGTCCAGCGGCCAGGCCCGGGGTGTCCCGACCGGAACCGGGGCGCCCTGGGTCACGCACGGAAGGGAACAAGCCGCTGATGCACCTGCCCGACCCCGACCACACGCTCAGCCCGTACACCGGCTACACCCGAGCCCACTGGGAGGCCGCCGCCGACGCCCTGCTCGACGCCGTGGAGCCGTACGCCACCGACGACCGTGCCCTCTACCACCTCCCCGGCGACCACGTCAGCAGCTCCGGTCGCCTCTCCGACGGCCTGGAGGGCTACGCCCGTACGCTCCTGCTCGCCGCCTTCCGCCAGGACGGGACCGTGCTCGGCCGCTACGCCGAGGGCCTCGCCTCAGGCCCTCTTGGCGTGTGGCCGCGGATCGAGGACCGCAGCCAGCCCCTGGTGGAGGCGGCGTCGATCGCTCTCTCCCTGCGGTTGACCAGGCCCTTGCTGTGGGACCGGCTGGACGAGCCCGTTCGGGAGCGGGCCGCGGCCTGGCTGGCGGACGCGCTCACGGCCGAACCCTGGGAGTGCAACTGGGAGTTGTTCCCGGTAACGGTGGGCGGCTTCCTCCAGGAGATCGGCTACGAGGTGGCCGCCGCCCACAAGGCGATCGACCACGGCCTGGAGCGGATCGAGCAGTGGTACGTCGGGGACGGCTGGTACACGGACGGCCCGCGCCGCGCCTTCGACTACTACAACGGCTGGGCCCTGCACCTCTACCCGGTGCTGCACGCCTGGCTGGCTGACGCGCCCGACATGCTCGATCTGTACGGCGGCCGGCTCGAGCGCCATCTCTCCGACTACGCCCGCCTGTTCGGCAGCGACGGCGCCCCCATGCTCCAGGGCCGCTCCCTGACCTACCGCTTCGCGACGGCGGCTCCGCTGTGGCTGGGCGCGGTCACGGGCCGTACGCCCCTGTCGCCGGGCGAGACCCGGAGGCTGGCCTCGGGCGCGCTGAAGTACTTCCTGGACCGGGGCGCGGTGGACGGGAACGGCCTGCTGTCGCTGGGCTGGCACGGTCCCAACGAGGCGATTCTGCAGGGCTATTCGGGCCCAGCCTCCCCCTACTGGGCGAGCAAGGGCTTCGTGGGCCTCCTCCTCCCACCGGACCACGAGGTATGGACGGCGCCGGAGGAACCGGGCCCGGCGGAACGCACGGACGCGGTCACACGGATCGCGCCCTCCAACTGGCTGCTCCAGTCCACCAGTTCGGATGGCCTGGTCCGCCTCCACAACCACGGCAGCGAGGACGTCCGCTACGACCCCTACTACACCCGGCTCGCCTACTCGACCGTGACGGAGCCTTCGGCGTCGTACGACAACAGCGTGATCGTCGGTGACGATCCGAGCCGTAAGGACATCGTCCCGCTGGGCGTCGGCGACGGCTGGGCGGCCTCCAGGCACACGGTCCGCGGCGGCGTCACGGTGACGAGCCTGGTGGTGACCGAGGGCGCGGTGGAGGTACGGGCCCACCTGGTGGCGGGGGCGGCTGCGGGAACGCCGGTACGGGTGACGGGCTGGGCGGCGGGGGACGACGTACGGGCCGAACTAGCGCCTGCTCTTGGCATGTCGGAGGACGGCGCAGGCACGACGACCGAGACCCCCACCCTCTTCGTGGCCCTGGCCCGGCTCACCGGCGAGGCGGAACCCCTGCCCCTCGCGGAGCTGGTGTCCGTGGAGGCGCGGGAGGCCAGGGACCTCGACGTCCACTGGGCCTCCGGCACGGTGATGGAGTTCCGGTTCACGGCGTCGGGCGGACCATCGACGGAATTGTTGTGGTCGGTGGCGCCCAGGTGAGCGAGAATCCCCGCCATGACTTCCAAGATCCGGCACGTCACGATCGACAGCGCCGACGCCTACGCCCTTGCCGCCTTCTGGGCACAGGTCCTCGGCCAGCCCCTGCACGAGGACGACCACCCTGGCGACCCGGAAGCGCTGATCGAGGCGGCCGGGCTGCTCTTCGTCACCGTGCCGGAGCCCAAGACCGTCAAGAACCGCGTCCACCTGGACCTCCAGCCGCAGGACCGTACCCGGGACGAGGAGGTCGCACGGCTGCTCGAACTCGGGGCGACGCTCGTCGACGACCAGCGGAGGGAGGACGGGACCGGTTGGGCTGTTCTGTCCGATCCCGAGGGAAATGAATTCTGCGTGGAACGGAGTGCGGCGGAACGCGGGGAGTGAGGGGGCGGGAACAGCTTGCCTCGACACTTCGGCCGGCGCCGAAAGAACCCGGCCCTAGCGTTCACCGTATGAGGCACTACACCGCACCCACGTCGCCCGCCGACCCCGTCACCAGCACGGTCGGGCACGCGACCCCTGGTGCCGCCTTCGTCGGTCTTCACCATCAGCCGGGGCGGCCCCTGTTCCTGCCCAACGCCTGGGACCACGCCTCGGCCGCTGCCCTCGCGGCGCGTGGGTTCGCGGCGGTCGGGACGACGAGTCTCGGGGTCGCCGCCGCTGTCGGGTTGCCCGACGGCGCGGCAGCCACCCGGGACCAGACCCTTCAACTCGCTCTCACCCTCGGCAGCGGGCCCTTCCTCCTCTCCGTCGACGCCGAGGGCGGCTTCAGCGACGACCCCGGGGAAGTGGCCGAGTTCGCCAAGGAGTTGTGGGCCGTGGGGGCCGTCGGGATCAATCTGGAGGACGGGCTCGGGCCGGTCGAGCGACACGCGGCGAAGATCGCCGCCGTGAAGTCCGCCGTCCCCGGGCTCTTCGTGAACGCCCGTACCGACACTCACTGGCTCGGGGATGGGCAGGGGACTCTTCGGCGACTCGACGCCTATCAACAGGCCGGCGCCGACGGGGTGTTCGTGCCCGGGCTCACCGATCCGGCCCGCATCTCCGACCTTGTACGGCACCTCGACGTACCCCTCAACATCCTTCACTCGCCTGACGGACCCACCCTCCCCGAACTCGCCGCGCTCGGTGTGCGTCGCGTCAGTCTCGGTTCGTTGCTCTACCGGCGGGCCCTGGGCGCGGCCCTCGACGCGGTGGACGGCATCGTGGGCGGGCGTGCGCCGAGTCGTGGTACGACACCCTCGTACGGGGAGGTGCAGGCGCTGGCCCGCGGGGACGGGTGAGACCGAGCGCACAGCCCCGTTCGGCCGATCCTGGTACCGTGGATGCTTTCGTGGGTATCAGACGTATTGGACTCACCACCGGCGAGGGACCGAGGAACCATGGACATGGAGATCCCCGGCGAGAGGCGACTGGCGGCCGCCGTCGTGATGGACGAGCAGGGGCGCGTGCTCCTGGTGCGCCGCAGTGAGCGTGAGCGGTTCCTGCCGCGTGTGTGGGGCGTGCCGTGCGGGAAGCTGGAGGCGGGCGAGAGCCCCGAGGACGGCGCCCTGCGCGAGCTGAAAGAGGAGACCGGGCTGCTCGGCGAGGTGGTCCGGCGGATCGGCGAGTCCTCCTTCGTCAGCGAGTACCGCGGGCACGAGGTCAAGAACTGGCAGGACAACTTCCTGGTCAGGCCGTTGACCCGGCATGTCACCCTCCCGGAGTACGATCAGGACTTCGCCTGGCTGCCGCCGGACCGGCTGTCCTCGGTCGACATCGACGACTACAACCGCGACATCGTGTGTCAGGCCCTCGGGGCCCTCACACGTACGAGTTCCTGAGCAGTTCCGCCAAGTCGCTCAGCGCGGCCAGATAGCCCGGCACGTCCAACGGCACCTTCGCCACCGCCCCGGGATGCGGACCGCCCGCCGTGAACACATCAGTGTGGCGCCGCCGTTCGGCGCCCGTCTCCAGGAACAGCGTCACCGTAGGCGCGTTCGTGTCGCACGAGGCGCGGTGCAGGGTGTGCGCGGGCAGCGCGTAGGAACTGCCCGCCGCGTACTGGCCCACATGCGTCAGCCGCAGCCGCGCCGGTCCCGCCGGCCGCAGCAGCCAGTTCGCCGACCCGTCGTCCGACAGTGACTCCTGGTATCGCTCCGCCGCGATCCCGCCGCCCTCGGCCCCTGACTCGTACAGCTCCATGGCCAACCGGCCCCGTACGACATAGGACGCCAGCGGGGAACGGTGGTTGTGGACGTCCTCCTCGGTGGGCGAGCCGGCGCCCGGATGCCAGACGTGTACGCGCAGCATGAGCCGGGGGCCGCCGTCGATCAGCAGCAGCTTGTCGAACCCGAGGACGTGCCGGTACGACAGCCGCGCACAGCCCTCGGGATCGCCCTCGCCCGAGGCGAGTTCGGCGATCAGCTCCAACAGGCGGTCGGAGGAGCCGAGTTCGGCCACCGCAGCACGTGCCGCTGCCACAGTCTCGTCCTCGGACAGCGCGCCGCCCAGCGTCCCGGTCAGCAGCCGCCGCGCCGCCTGGACCTGCCGACCACCCATGCACTCACCCTTCAACTGCCGTACGGTCATGTCGTGTTCAGGCGCCCTCAACTAAATATGCGGGCGATACATCCATACGGCATGGGCGCTCAGCGCCGAAAGACCTTGATAGGTCATCCACAGCGGGCGCCGCAGTTCACTCCCGTCGCCGTGGTCCCAGCTCCAGATACCGTTCGTCTGCCCCGCCCACACCGCGGCGAACGCCCCGTCGAGGCGCTCCCGCCACCGCTCCTCCAGACCGTCGGCGACGGCGACCTCCCGCGCGCCCGGTGTCGTCAGGGCGCGCACCAGCCAGGTTGCGGTGAAGTGCCGTACGTACAGAACCTCGTGACGGGCCGGGTCGTCGGGGTGCGAACGGCGGACCTCCTCACGCAGGTGCGCCACGTCGGGGCAGGTGTCGTGCCGGGCATCCGGGCACGACAGCAGCCAGCGCACCCCGTCCTGACGGGCTGCGCGTGCTCCGGCCGTCTCGCCCAGCATGCGGGCCGCACGATCGAGGGCGACCACCGCCTGCGCGGTGTGCAGCGCCGACGGCCGGCCGTACGGCGCGTGCAACCGGTAGGCCCAGCCGCGCAGATGGTCGCGGCGCTCGTCGTCGACCGCCCCGTCCACCAGGGCCTCGCACAGCGCGGGCAGGGCGGCCGAACGGGGCGCGGCACGCAGCAGACCGCGCAGCACGGTCGTAACGACGTGCGTCGACTCCCGCCCCGCCGGGTCGAGTTCGCGAGTGAAACCGGCGGTGCAACCGGTCACCTCGGCCGCCAGCCGGTCACCGGAGGAGCCCGCCCGTGCCAGCGCGCCCAGCACCAGCGCCGTGATCTCCGGCCGGGCCTTCATTCCCTGCGTCCGTGCCGACCAGCCGCCGTCCGGCAGCCTCAGCCGCCACAGCGTCTCCACCAACTCACCCGTGTTCAGGCGGCCGTCGGGCACGCCGAGGTCGAGCATCATGTGCAGGCCGTACGCCGTGCTCAGCGCCGTCGGCGGCGACGCGGCGCCCTCGCCCAGGGAGTGCGACCAGCCGGTGAGCCGTCCGCGGACCGGGTCCTCGACGACGGTCACCCCGTCGACCAGCTTCTCGTACGCGGCGGAGAACACCCCGGGCAGCGGCCCCGGCAGCTCGGGCGGCGTCTCCTGCACGGGCACCACGTCCGCTCGTGCCGCGCCGGCGGCCCTGGCGCGCAACAGCGCGGCCGCCAGCCAGGCCGCCACCGTCGTACCGACCCCGCTCACCACGGAGATCAGCCACTTGGCCGCCTCCCCGCCGAGCGAGTCGGGCAGCACGCCGAACAGGCCCTGGAACACGCCGTATCCGGCCGCCACGCACCCCAGACTCGCCAACTTGCCGACGAACCGCGCCGACGGCGAGCCCGCATCCGGCGCGGGCACCGGAGCCGTACCGTCGGATCGCAACGGCCCGCGTCCGAGCTGCTGTTGGGACAAGACGCTCCCTCCCCAAGGCGTCCAGTCTAAGTGGTGGCTGAGGCCGACGGGGTGGGCGTTTCCCGGGGCCAGTGCGTGAGCGTGATGTGCAG
Organism: Streptomyces sp. NPDC002619; assembly: GCF_042889305.1. Lineage (NCBI taxonomy): Bacteria > Bacillati > Actinomycetota > Actinomycetes > Kitasatosporales > Streptomycetaceae > Streptomyces > Streptomyces sp. NPDC002619. Next base: position 211,669 of record NZ_JBIAQV010000003.1, read on the forward strand.
GGCGTCGACCGCCTTGTCCCAGGAGGCCCGCACATCACGCGGGGCACCGAAGCCGCCCGCCGACTCCAGGGCGCAGTAGCCGTGGAACGTGCTGCGCAACAGCCGTACGGCGTCGGTCAGATCGGGTTCGTCGAGGCCGTACGCGCGCAGCATGCCGTAGGTGATCTCGGCGGTGCGGCGCAGGGCGGGTGAGTCGGCGATCAGGCTCTGGTCGATACGGATCTGGGTGGCGGCGTAGCGCCCGGGCCGCTCGAGGGCGTACGACCGGTACGCCCCGGCGAACGCCACCAGCGCGTCCTTCGCGGCCCGCCCCGCGACGGCCGCCGCGATCCGGTCGATCATCTCGGCGCCCGCGTACAGGGCGAGGCGGGTGCGCAGGTCGTGCAGATTCCTGACGTGCGAGTACAGACTCGCATCCTTCACCCCGAACCGCCGGGCCAACGCCGACAGGGTGACGTTCTCGAACCCGACCTCGTCGGCGAGTTCGGCTGCCGCCGCGACCAGCCGGTCGGCGGTGATGCCTGCGCGAGCCATGGGGTGGGGTGCCTCCGAAACCGTTGATCATCAGCCAGTCGCCCGGCCCAACATACCCAGGCACATGGTTCATCGCATGAGCACCGGGAGGCCGGACAGATGTGAGAGTTGACTCTCAGGCTTTATGAGAGAACACTCTCACACCATGGCATCGGGCAATCGCTACGGCGACCTGGAGATCACCGACCCCAAAGCCATGCGGGCGCTCGCGCACCCCGTACGGCTCGCCGTCCTGGAGCGGCTGCAACGGCACGGCCCCGCCACCGCCAGCCAACTCTCCCCGCACGTCGGCGCCACCCCGTCCGTGACCAGCTGGCATCTGCGCCATCTCGCGGGTTTCGGCCTCGTCCGGGACTCCGACGGCTCGACGGACCGGCGGGAGCGGCGGTGGGAGGCGGTGGCGCGCGGCTTCCGTTTCGAGGTGCCGGAGGACGAGGACGGGCGGTCGGCGGCACGGGTACTGTCCGGGGAGATGTTCGCCCGCACCGCCGAACTGCCCCTGCGCTGGCTCACCGAGACCGAGCCGGGGCTGGAACCCGGATGGGCCCGGCACGCGGGCGCGGCCAACACCCGGATCGTGATCTCGGCGGAGGAACTGGCCGGGCTGCAGGACAAGTTGGAGGAACTCGTCGCGCCGTACGTCACCCGGGACGCGGCGGACCGGCCGGACGGAACCCGCGGCGTACGGCTGCTGATGTACGCGCTGCCGGAGGGCGCCGACGGGACCACGGACACGGCGGAGTGACCGGCTCGCTCTGGCGCGACCGGCGCTTCGTCCGCTTCTGGGCGGGGCAGACCGTGTCCCAGTTCGGCGACCGCGTCACCGAACTGGCCCTCCCGCTGATCGCCGTGGCCGCGCTGCACGCCTCCGCCGCGCAGGTCGCCCTGCTGACCGCGCTGTCCTGGGCCCCGAACCTGCTCGCTTTCGTGCTCGGTGCGTGGGTGGACCGGCGGCGCGGCAAGCGTGAGCTGATGGTCGCCGCAGATCTGGTGCGCGCCGGTGTGCTATTGACGCTGCCGGTGGCCGCGCTGTTCGACATGGTGACGCTCGGCCAGGTGTATGCGGTGGCACTGCTGACCGGGCTGGCGGGAGTGGTGTTCGGGAATGCGTACCAGTCCTTCTTCGCTCGCCTGGTGCCGCGTTCGTCGTACGTCGACGCCAACAGCAAGCTCAGCGCGTCCCGTTCGGCCTCCTTCATCGCGGGACCCGCGCTCGGCGGCGGGCTGGTCCAGCTGCTGACCGCGCCCGTGGCCGTGGCCGTGGACGCGGTGTCGTTCCTGGCGTCGGCGGTGCTGGTGGGCCGTATCCGCGTCGACGAACCGGTGTCGACCGCTGACGAGGGTTCGACCGCCGGCCCCTCCTTGTTGCGGAGCGCGCGCGAAGGCCTCACCTTCATCGTCCGCCACCCGGTGCTGCGGTCGGCCCTGGCCTGCACCACCACGCTGAACTTTTTCACCTTCCTCGCCGGAACCGGCCTGCTCGTCCTGTTCGCCGACCGGGAACTCGGCGTGTCCGCGGGCGTGATCGGGCTCGCGTTCGGCGCGGGCGCGACCGGTGGTCTCCTTGGCGCGGTGACGGCACCCCGGATATCCCGGCTGATCGGCGTCGGGCGCAGCGTGGCGGTGGGCGCGGTGCTGTTCCCGGCGCCGTACGCCCTGGTGTGGGCGGCCGAGGGTCCCTTATGGGCGCGGGCCGGGGTGCTGGCGGCGGTCGAGTTCCTGTCCGCCTTCGGCGTGATGCTCTTCGACGTGAACCTCAACTCGCTGAACGCGTCGGTCATCCCGGACGCCCTGCGCAGCCGCGTCGCCGGCGCCTACACCACGGTCAACTACGGCATACGGCCCCTGGGTGCCCTGACCGGCGGAGGCCTGGCCATGGTCATCGGCCTGCGCCCGACGATCACGGTGGCCGCGGTGGGCGGCGCCCTGTCCCTGCTGTGGCTGCTGCCGTCGCCGATACCCGGCATCCGGGGGTTGGCCGGCCGGAGCTGGACTGACGTGCCGGCCGACCTCGCTCCCCCGATGCCTTCAGAGTAGGTACGCGGCGAGGCGCCGAGTCACCTGATCCCGCCCGCTGTTTCTCCGATCCGCGCCAAGGAACCGCCGCATGGCAGGGCGCGTCAACGGGGAGAGGCTCAAGTGGAGGACGGGGGAGGTCTCTTCATGGGTGATGGTGCGTTACGCATCGAGCGGGCGGGAGTCGACGAGCTGCAGACCGCGGCGTCGTCGATCCTCGCTCCGCTCTCCGTGACGGCCCCGGATACGGCGGCCTTCCGCGCCGACATCGACGCGGCGGCGCTGGGACGGCTGGCCGTGGCCCGCATCCGCGGCTCGGAACACCGGGTCACGCGCCCGCCCCGCGTGATCACGTCCACGTCCTGCTCAACATCTCCGACCCGGCCCTGTGCGGCGAGTCGGTCGCGCGGGCCCACGCCATCTCGCACCGCCATCTGCACCGCCTCTTCCACCGGACCGGCACCTCCTTCGCGACCTGGCTCCGCCAGGAACGGCTGGCCCGCATCCGCCGCGACCTGCTCGACCCCGCCCACCTCGGACTCACCGTCGCGGGGGTGGCCGCCCGTTGGGGCTGCGTCGACACGGCCCACATGGCTCGCGCGCTCAAGCAGCAGTACGGGCAGACGGCGCGCGAACTGCGCCAGGAGTGCGTGAGGATGTCGAGGGGGCGCTGACCGGGGCCTCGAGACCGAGGGGGCATGGGTGACGCGGGAAACGCAACGCGAAGGAGAGGCGGGTACCGCGGAGGCACCCGCGGCACGTCCCCTCTGGCGGCAGCGGAACTTCGGGATCTTCTGGGCCGCCCAGACCCTCTCCGTCCTCGGGGACTCCTTCGCCCTGATCGCCCTGCCCCTGCTGGTGCTGGAAGCCACGGGCTCGCTCGCCCGGATGGGGCTGCTGACCGCGTTGGGCGGGGCCGCCTCGGTGCTGGCGGCCTTGTTCGCCGGGACCGTGGTGGACCGGGTGGACCGGCGGCGGCTGCTCATCGGCTGCGACCTGGTGCGGATGGTGCTGTACGGGGTCGTCCCGGTGGTGTGGCTGTTCGGACCGCACGTCTGGCTGCTCTACACCGTCCTTCCCGTGTGCGAGGCCGTCGGCATGCTGTTCGCCGTCGGCTACGTCACCGTCGTACGAGGACTGGTCGGCACCGCTCAACTGACGGAAGCAAACGGCCGGTTGAACGCGACGGCAGCGGCGGCCGGGGTGCTGGGCCCGCTCGGCGCGGGCGTGGTGGTCGCCTGGTCGGGACCGGCCAACGCGGTGGCCGTGGACGCGGCCAGCTTCGGGGTCTCTGCGGCATGCATGCTGCTCGTACGGCTGCGGGTACGCGCCGGTGACGATCGCCGGCCCCGAAACACGAGCCTCTGGCGGGACCTGCGCACAGGGATCTCCTTCCTCTACGGGCACCCGGTGCTGCGCGCCCTCACCGCCCTCCTCTTCGTGTTCAGCTTTCTCACCCTCGGCCTGACCGACCTGGTCATCTACCACGTCAAGCACGACCTCGGCCACGACGACGGCACGGTCGGCACCGTCATGGCGGTGGGCGCGCTCGGCACCATCGCGGGCTCCCTCCTCGTCGCCCGCGTCCGCCGCCGCCTCGGCTTCGGGCCGACCTGGATCGGCTCGGTCGCGGTGTGCGGGCTCGCCTTCGCGGGCCTCGGCTGGTTCAGCCCGGTCCCGGCAGTGGCGGCGCTGAGCGCGGCCTACCTGGCCTGCGTCGCCATGGCGGGCACCTGCTCCATGTCCCTGCGCCAGGAAGTCACCCCGGAACACCTCCTCGGCCGCGTCACCTCCGCCTTCTGGACCTTCCAGTACGCGGCGGCCCCGATCGGCGCTGCCCTCCTCACCTGGGTGGCGGAACACCGGGGCACGACTCCGGTGGCCCTGATCGCGGGCGCCGCCTGCACCCTGATCGCCGCGACCGCCCTGGGCACGGCGATCAGGCGGTCGTGAGCCCCCTCAGCGATCCGTTGAGGGGGAGTCCTGCCTCACCGGAGTGACCTCCGACCGCAGGGCCCCGAACGCGGACCAGACGGCACCCGGCCGCTCGTGCGCGAACACCTGCGGCGCGACGTCGGCCCCGGTGCTGAACGTGACGTAGCAGAGCGGCAGATACGACAGGTCCCCCCACGGCTCGCGCACATGTCCCCGGGCCAGGGTCGACCCGCGACCCGCACAGGTGATCCACGGGACGAGGAGCAGCTCCGGCGACGGGTGGTCCGGGAGCACGGACCGCACGGGGACCGGCTCCTCCGTGCCGTCGACGAGCACACGCAGCCGCTCCGGTCGACCGGTGCCGGGTGTGAACGCCGCGACAAGCGTGCCGAGTTGGTCCCACACTCCCCACTCGTGAGCAAGGAGCGCGATCTCGGCGCGGGTCAAGTCGTCGACGGGCACGCGCTGCTCGCCGATTCTCTGCACGAGCAGGGTGAGACCGCCCTCCTGTTCCCCGATGTCCCAGCACGCCTGCACCTCGGCCGCCTCCTCGGGGGAGGGCAGAAGCGTGGCCAGGCGGGCCCAGAGGGCGGCCTCGTCGGTGTGGGGATGATCCGTCATGGCCCGACTCTCGCGCCGACGTCAGTCAGTTGTCGAGAACACGAACGAGAACTCGGCCGGCCGAACGGTCAGGTAGTACTGGGGCAGCGGGCCCGGGCCGCAGGACTGGGAGCCGATGCCGTGCTGGCCGTGGTCGAGGTTGACCCACACCGTGTCGCCAGGCACGAGGTCGCTGCGGTGCGCGGCGGCATCCAGTTGCTCGGTCGTCCAGCGGCGGGCCGTGAACCAGAACTCCGGGTCGCCCTCGACACGCAGCCCGCCCAACTCCGCCCAGCGGACGTCGGCACGGGCACCGTTCTCCTGCGGGCGGACGTACGGGGTCTGCAGTTCGTCGACCGTCGACTCCCAACGTCCCGTCAACGACGCCGACTTGGTGTCCGGATACCCCTCGCCGGGACCGCCGCCGAACCACCTCACCCGGTCCGCCTCCGCGAGCCCGAAGCGGATGCCGAGCCGGGGCAGTGGCACCGGCCAGTCGCCCTCGGGGGAGACGGACACGGTCAGTTTCAGCCGGGTGCCGTCGGAGGTCCAGCGGTACCGCGTGGTCAGGCCCAGGTCCCGGGCGGCCGGTGCCACTCGGGTGCGTACCGTCAGCGCGTCGTCGGACAGGTCGACCGCGTCGAGGCGGTGTCGCATGCGGTGCAGGCCCAGCTTGCGCCACACCGGGCCGAGACGGAGGTCCGGCTGCCAGGGGGCGCCGTCGTCGTTGTCGGTGGTCGCCCGCCACACGTCCAGCCGCAGCCCCGTGACGGCCACCCCGCCGATCGAGCGCAGCTCGCCGGTACGGGCGTCGAAGGAGCCCGGGCCGAGCGTGACCAGCCGCTCGCCGAGCACTGGAGGGGCGGACTGCGCGACGGTCGTCAACTGGCGTGACAGTAGCGGGAATTGGCCCCACGCGACCACGTGGTCCTTCGGCGCCCACGCGGTGTCGGCAGCGAGCAGCGCCCGTACCGTCCACTGCGTCTCCGCACCGAAGGGCACGTCCGCAGGCGGCTCCGGCAGCTTCACCTCCGCCGACTCGCCGGGCGCCAGCGTCGCCGGCACCGGCAGCACACCCGAAGCGACCGTCTCGCCGTCCGCCTGGTACGACCACTCGAACGCGAGGGCCGAAAGGTCCGCGAAGTCATGGCGGTTGGTGACCCGGACCATGCCGCCGTCGCCCGCGAACCGAACCGGCTCGATCACCTTCTTGTACTCGACCAGACCCGGGGACGGCCGCCGGTCCGGGAACAGCAGCCCGTCGCACACGAAGTTGCCGTCGTGCAGCTCTTCCCCGAAGTCACCGCCGTACGCGAAGCCGTACCGCTCGTCCTTGATGCCGTGGTCGATCCACTCCCAGATGAATCCGCCCTGGAGCCGGTCGTACGACTCGAAGATCCGCTGGTAGTCGGCGAGTCCGCCGGGGCCGTTGCCCATGGCGTGCCCGTACTCGCAGAGGATGAAGGGGAGTTCGCGGCGCCTTTCCGTGCCGCCGTCCAGCTGCTGTCCGATCCGCTCGACCTCGGCGTGGGACGCGTACATCCGCGAGTACATGTCCGTGTCACGGCAGTTGATGTCGCCCTCGTAGTGCACGAGCCGGGAGGAGTCGCGGGAGTGGATCCACTCGGCCATCGCCGTCAGGCCGCGGCCGGTGCCCGCCTCGTTGCCGAGCGACCAGACGACGACCGAGGGGTGGTTCTTGTCGCGCTCGACCATGCGCGCGGCGCGGTCGAGCAGGGCCGGGGTCCAGCGGTCGTCGTCGACGGGGTTGTCCCGCCAGGCCTGCTCGGTGAAGCCGTGGGTCTCCAGGTCGCACTCGTCGATGACCCACAGGCCCAACTCGTCGCACAGGGCGAGGAACGCGGGGTGCGGCGGATAGTGGGAGGTGCGGACGGCGTTGATGTTGTGCCGCTTCATCAGCAGCACGTCCGCGCGCATGGTCTCCAGGTCGAGCGCGCGTCCCGTCTCCGGGTGCCACTCGTGCCGGTTGACGCCCTTGAACAGGACCGGCCTGCCGTTCACCTTGATCAGGCCGTCCGACAGCTCCACCGTACGGAAGCCGATGCGCAGCGGCACCCGCTCGCCCTCGGTGGTGAGGACACCGTCGTACAGCGTCGGCGTCTCGGCGGTCCATGGCTCGACCCGGACGGTCACCGGCTCACCGGTCGCGACATCGATGTCCAGCGCGCTCACGGTCACCCGGCCGTCGACGTCGGAGTCGACGCGCAGGGTGCCCTTGCCGGTGACGTGGTCGTACGAAGCGTGGACGAAGAAGTCGGCGACTGAGCCCGCCGGGCGGTGCAGCAGGGTGACATCACGGAAGATGCCCGGCAGCCACCACTGGTCCTGGTCCTCCAGGTACGAGCCCGCCGACCACTGGTGCACGCGGACGGCGAGCACGTTCCCGGCGGGCTTGAGCAGATGCCCGACCGCGAACTCGTGCGGCAGCCGTGACCCCTTGAACTCGCCGATGTCCGTGCCGTTCAGCCAGACGCGGGCGCAGGACTCGACGCCGTCGAAGCGCAGCACCGACCCGCCGTCCGAGGGCCAGTCGGCCGGCAGGTCGAAGACGTGCAGATGGTCGCCGGTGGGGTTCTCGGTCGGGACGCGGGGCGGGTCGACCGGGAAGGGGTAGAGGTGGTTCGTGTAGATGGGGGATCCGAAGGAACCGCTGCCCTGGAGGACCCAGTGGCCCGGGACCGAGACCTCCGCCCAGCCGGCGGCGTCGTACCCGGGCTCGGCGAACGCGTCGTCCTCGGCGTCCGCCGTCGCCGACAGGCGCAGGCGCCAACTACCGTTCAATGACAGGGCCTTGGCGTCGGAGGAGGCGTACCAGGCCCTGGGCGGAAGCGCCCCGGAGCCCGGTGAGACATCCTCGATGTAGTCGATGGCCGTGGTGGTGCGGAAAGACATCGGACTCCTAGCTCAGCACTTGATCCCGGTCTGTGCGACCCCCTGCACCAGTCGGCGCTGGAGGAAGAGGGACACGAACAGCAAGGGAAGGATGGAAATGGCCGTGGCCATGAAGAGCAGGTGGTAGTCGACGGTTTGATTGGTCATGTACGACGAGAGGGCGGCCTGAACCGTCCAGGCGCCCGGGTCCTGGCCGATCACCAGTGGTGACAGGCGGCCAGCGTGCCGCGGCGCCGCGGAAGATCGATCGGCGGTCCCAGTTCCTGCTGCTCATAGTCGGCGTGACCTTCGGCTGATGCTTCGGCAACGGGTTGGGTGAAGTCGGGGCGTCAGTTGACGATGCGGGTGCGCCGGGGAACGGTGCGCCTGGTGGTGCCGGTGCGCCGGCCGCCCGACTGGAGCGCGCCCTCCAGCGCGAACGTGGCTGCGCCCAGACAGACCGGATCGGTGGGGATCGGCGAGAGGACGATCTCGGTGGCCGCCAGCGGCCGGCGCAGCGTGTGCCGGGCGACGGCCTCGCGTACCTCGGCGAGCAGGGGCTCGCCGAGCCGGGCGGCGACCCAGCTGCTCAGCACGACCACTTCGGGGTTGAGCAGGTTGATCAGGTCGCTGATGCCCGCGCCCAGATAACGGGCGGTGTCCCGGACCACCTTGACGGCCACCGGGTCCTGCGCGGCCACCGCGCGGGCCAGGGTGTCGATGGTCGCCGTCTGGTCCTCGGAGTGCAACAGGGGGCTCTGCGGGCTGAGTTCGCGCAGGTTCTGCATGATGCCGGGCGCACCCACATACGTCTCCACACAGCCGTGGTTGCCGCAGTGGCACAGCCGCCCGTCGAGTACGAGCGTGGTGTGCCCCCACTCGCCGGCGCTGTTGCTCACCCCACGGTGCAGCCCGCCGCCCAGCGCGAGCCCGGCGCCGACACCCGTGCCGAGGTTGACCACGACCGCGTCTCCGCGCCCGCGCGCCGCCCCGAACCACAGCTCGGCGACCGCACAGGCGCGCAGTGGATTGTCCAAGTACAGGGGATACGCGATGTGTTCGGCGAGCAGCTCGAGCAACGGCACGTCGTGCCAGTCCCAGTTGGGCGCGTACTCGGACACGCCTGTGTCCCGGTCCACCTGGCCCGGCACGCTCACCCCGACACCGAGCACCTGGGCCGCCTCGACCCCGGCCTGCGCGACGACCGAATCGACGGCGGCGGCGACATGGCCGACCACCTGCTCCGGGCGGCTCTCGCCGGGACGCATGTCCTCCTCGGCGCGGGCCAGCACGGTGAGCGCGAGGTCGAACAGCTCGACGTGGACGTACGTTTCGGCGATGTCGACGCCTATGAGTGCACCGCCGGAGACGTTGACGGCCACGAGTCCGCGTGGGCGGCCCCCCGCCGAGTCCTCGAAGCCGACCTCGGTGATCATGCGCAGGTCGAGCAGCTCGCCCACGAGCGTGGCGACCGTTGCCAGGCTCAGACCGGTGGCGGCGGCCAGCTCCTGCCGGGAGGTGGGCGACGCGGCGATGATCTGACGCAGCACCTCGTAGCGGTTCGCGGTGCGGATGTCACGTGACGTGCGCTTCACTGCGCTGCCCCTCCCTGCCCCGGGGCCGGGCCACGGCGACGTCGGCACCGGCACCGGCGCGGCGCAAGGTTATGGGCAGGGAAGGGCTTTCCGCAAGGGCTTACTAAATGGGCTTTGGAAAGGGGCTTTATAAAGTCGGGACCAGTGACGTCACGCGCCTGGGGCCAAGTCCGGACCGGTGACGTCAGGCCCCGAGCGCGTCCCGCACGAAGGCGTTGGTGAACTTGCCGCTCGGGTCCAGGTCCTTGGCCAGCGTCAGGAAGTCGTCGAGCCGCTCGTACCTCCGCCGCAGCACGTCCGCCGGGACCGTGAACACCTTGCCCCAGTGCGGGCGCGGATCGAAGGCGTCCAGCGCCTCCTCCAACCGTCGCACCACGGGCAGCACCGCCGCCGTGTCGTCGACCCAGGTGAAGTGCAGCGCGACCGAGTCCCGGCCGTGGGCGGGGCTGAGCCACTGGGGATCGGCGGCGATCGTACGCACCTCGCAGGTCTGCAGCACCGGCGTGACCGTCTCCCGGATCGCGTCGACGGCGTTCAGCGCCTCGAGTGCCAGCGCACGCGGCAGCAGATACTCGGACTGCAGCTCGTCGCCGCTGCTCGGCGTGAACTCCGCCCGGAAGTGCGGCAGCCGCTCGTGCCAGGGACCTGGCACCCCGAACTGCTGGGTGCAGTTGCCCGCGGGCATGCCCGGCACCGGGTGCATCGCCTCGGTCGCGGGTGCGGCCCACGGGAAGTCCACCGGCGCCTGGTCGGTGCGCCGCTTCAGCCACACCTGCCTGAAGCCGGGCTCCCGCCAGTCGGTGAACAGGCTCACGCTGTACGCCGACGCCGCGACCGTCTCGAAGTCGAGCCCGGCGAGCGGGAGTTCGGTGAACACGGACTGCTCGACCTCGTACGACGGCTCCAGGTCGAGGGTGAGCGCGGTGACCACGCCGAGCGCGCCGAGGGAGGTCACGGCGCCGTCGAAACGCGCGTCGCCCCGGGCGATCGTCACCGTCGAGCCGTCCGCCGTCACCAGCTCCACCTCGCGCACCGGCGCGGCCAGCGACCCGTTGCCGACGCCCGAGCCGTGCGTGCCGGTCGCCACCGAGCCGGCCACCGAGATGTGCGGCAGGGACGCCATGTTGGGAAGGGCGAGGCCGTGTGCCCAGGCCATGGCGGCCAGTTCCGCGTACCGGACGCCGCCCGAGACCCGTACCGTACGAGCCTCGGTGTCCACGTCGAGCACCGGCGGCAGGTCGGCGATCGACACCAGGACACCGCCGGCGCCCGGGTCGGCGATCTCGTTGAAGGAGTGGCCGCTGCCCAGCACCCGCACCCGCGCGCATTCGGCCACCAGCGTCCGCAGGGCGTCGAGCGAGCCGGGGCGGTGGAACTCATCGGCCGTATACGTGATGTTGCGCGCCCAGTTGGTTACCGTCTGCGTCATCCCTGCCGTCCTCCCGGTAGTGCCCCGTGCGTTGACCCTCTCATTGGCCGGGTCCTAGCGTAGAGACCGGTTGCTGCCCGCGCGTCTCCGAGCCGGAGGGTCAGGTCCTTGCCCGAGCGTCCCCAGGCACTGTTCGCCATGACAGACCGGAACATTCCACGCATCTTCCCCCCGGATGTGCTCGCGCGGCTCAGGGGGGTCGTAGAAATCGATCCCACCCTGGTCGCGGAGGAATTCACCGGACAACGGCTCCGGGAGACGCTCGCCCGCACCGAGATCCTGATCACCGGCTGGGGCTGCCCCCGCCTCGACGCGGCCGCGCTGGACGCGGCGCCCAAGCTGCGCGCCGTCCTGCACGCGGCCGGTTCCGTGAAGGGCTTCACCACACCGGAGGTCTGGCGGCGCGGCATCACGGTCTCCTCGGCCGCCGCCGCCAACGCGCTCCCCGTCGCCGAGTACACCCTCGCGATGATCCTGCTGGCCGGAAAGGACGTCTTCGCCCTCCGCGACCGGCTCCGCGCCGACCGCACTCTCCCGTACGGCGGGATCATCCCCGGCATCGGCAACCACGGCCGACGCGTCGGCGTCATCGGCGCCTCCCGCATCGGCCGCCGCCTGATCGAACTCCTCCGCCCCTTCGACCTGCGCGTCAGCCTGGCCGACCCGTACGTCGACGAAGCGGAGGCCGCCCGGCTCGGCGTACCGCTGCTGCCGCTCGACGACCTGCTGCGCTCCAGCGACATCGTCACCCTGCACGCCCCCGACACCCCCGAGACCCGGCACCTCCTCGGCGCCCGCGAGCTGGCCCTGATGCCCTCCGGATCGGTCCTGATCAACACCGCGCGCGGCGCCCTGCTCGACCACGACGCGCTCATCGCGGAACTCCGCGCCGGACGCCTGAGCGCCGTCCTCGACGTCACCGACCCCGAGCCGCTGCCCACCGACTCGCCCCTCTACGACCTGCCGAACGCCTTCCTCACCCCGCACCTCGCCGGCTCCCAGGGCAACGAGCTCGCCCGGCTCGGCCTCACCGTCGTAGAAGAAGCCGAACGACTTGCCACGGGAAGGGAGTTGGCGTACCCGGTTGACCCCGCCGCGCTGGAGCGGACGGCGTGAGCGGCAAGCACGCCTCGACCGTGCGGGACGTCGCCGCGCGGGCCGGGGTCTCCGCCTCGACCGTCTCCCGGGTCCTGGGCGGCACCTATCCGGTGGCCCCGGCGACCCGCGCCAAGGTGCTCCAGGCGATCCGCGACCTCGACTACGTGGTCAACGCCCACGCCCGCGCCCTGGGCGGCGCCGCCAACCAGACGATCGCCGTCGTGGTCGACGACGTCACCAGCCCCTTCTACGCCCACATCGCACGCGGAGTGGAGGAACAGGCCTCGGAAGAGGGCCGTATGTGCCTGCTGTGCACTACGCACGGCGATCCGCGGCGCATCGTCGCCGTCGTCGACACCATGCGCGAGCAGCGCGCCGACGCGGTGATCGTGGTGGGCGGCGCCTGGCAGGACACGGCCTACCAGGACCGTATGACGCACTTCGCCCACGCCCTCGACCGCGTGGGCTCCCGGCTGGTCCTGGTCGGCCGCCCACCGCTCGGCCCCGGTGTGCCCGCCACGGTCGTCGAGTACGACAACGAGGGCGGCGCCTTCGCCCTGACCAGTCATCTGCTGTCGGCGGGACATCGGCGCATCGCGTATGTGGGCCGGGTCGCGGGCCTGTCCACCAGCAGCGAGCGCGTCGCCGGTTTCACCCGGGCCCATGCGCTCCTGGGCCTGGCCCCGGACTCGGAACTGATCGCCGACGGCGACTTCAGCCGAGCCTACGGCTATCGCGCCGCGTCCGAACTCCTCGTCTCCGGGCGGGAGTTCACGGCGATCATGGGGGCGACGGATGCCGTCGCCGCCGGAGCGGTGCAGGCACTTCGCGAGGCCGGCCGGCGTATTCCGGACGACGTGGCGGTGGCCGGGTACGACGACGTTCCGCTCGCGCTCGACGTCCACCCGTCGCTGACCACCGTGCATGTGCCGCAGGAGGAGCTGGGGCGGGCGGCCGTCCGTTGCGCGCTGCGGGGGGACGAGGGGCGGCACGTGGTGCTGGGGACACATGTGGTGCTGCGGAGTTCCACACGGTCGCAATCCTGACCAATCCGGTGATTACGGACTCCGGGTGGGGACCCGGCACGGCAGCTGCGGTGGCGGGGGCATAACGTGAGGAGTCGAACACCTGGGTCGAGATCGTAGAGGAGACACGGGATGGGCAGCCGTACCGCGCTGGTCGAGGATCTGATGGAGCGGTTCCCGCACGTACCGCGGGAAGCCGTCTTCAAGGAGGACCTGCTTCGGGGCGGCGTGGCCTTCGACGCGTCCGCGCTGAGCGACAACGAAGGTGGAGAGGTCAAGCCGAAGTCGTACTTCATCTTCTCCTTCGACCACGGAACCCTGCCGGAGCTGGGCGAGGCCGCGCTGCGCCGGCCCCCGGAGGAGATCATCCTCACCGGCGGGCCGTACGACCTGCGCCGCACCGTGGTCTCGGTCCGCGTAAATCCGGTCTCGCCGTACCGTGTCGCCGCCGACGACGAGGGGATGCTCGGCCTCTACCTCGACGGGAAGCGGATCGCCGACGTGGGCGTGCCGCCGATGCCGGAGTACTACCGGCACAAGCTCTCCAGCGGCAAGTCCGTGATGGAGGTGGCCCCGACCATCCAGTGGGGTTACCTGATCTACCTCACCGTCTTCCGGGTCTGCCAGTACTTCGGCGCCAAGGAGGAGTGCCAGTACTGCGACATCAACCACAACTGGCGCCAGCACAAGGCGGCCGGGCGGCCCTACACCGGCGTGAAGGACGTCGAGGAGGTGCTGGAGGCGCTGGAGATCATCGACCGGTACGACACCCAGAAGGCGTCCACCGCCTACACGCTGACGGGTGGTGCGATCACGTCGAAGGTCGCCGGGCGCGACGAGGCCGACTTCTACGGCCACTACGCCAGGGCCATCGAGGAACGCTTCCCGGGGCGGTGGATCGGCAAGGTGGTGGCCCAGGCGCTGCCGCGCGACGACGTGCAGCGCTTCAAGGACTACGGCGTACAGATCTACCACCCCAACTACGAGGTGTGGGACCGGCGCCTGTTCGAGCTGTACTGCCCCGGCAAGGAGCGCTACGTCGGCCGCGACGAGTGGCACAAGCGCATCCTCGACTCGGCGGAGATCTTCGGCGCGCGCAACGTCATCCCCAACTTCGTGGCGGGCGTGGAGATGGCCGAGCCCTTCGGCTTCACGACCGTCGACGAGGCCATCGCGTCCACGACCGAGGGCCTGCGCTTCTTCATGTCCCACGGCATCACGCCCCGCTTCACCACCTGGTGCCCCGAGCCGACGACCCCGCTCGGCAAGGCCAACCCGCAGGGCGCGCCGCTGGAGTACCACATCCGGCTCCTCGAGGCGTACCGCGCCACGATGGACGACTTCGGCCTCTCCTCGCCCCCCGGCTACGGCCCGCCCGGCCCCGGCCGCGCGGTCTTCTCGGTCAGCTCCTTCATGGACAGCCTTCCGGCGGTGGGGGAGGAGACGGCGCGCGTGTGAGCCGTGCGAGCCGTCGGCTCTCGACTCGGTGCAACCGGTCGCTCGACGCTCGGTAACCGGATCCGAACAGGCCGCTTGTCAGTTGTGTCGGACACGTGAAAGGCTCGGGCTCTGCCGCGGGGCCCCCATCAACTCCAATGCCAATATGGCGAGTTGACCTCGCCTGTGGATGCAGGAGTCCGATGCCCGACCTGCCGACCCCCCGGGACGCCGCCGAGGCAGCGCTGTTCTCCGAGTGCTGGGACGCGGTGCTCTCCTACGCCGACCTGTGCACATCCGGCTCCCAGGCGGCGGGCCAACTGGCCACGGAAGCCTTCGCGCTGGGCATGCGGGAGGCCCGTGCCGCGGGGTCCGCACCCGTAAGAGGCACGGGCCGCCGCACACCCCGGCTGCCCATGATCCCCCTGCTGCTGACGGCCGTACGCACCACGGCCGCCGGCTGGGAGGCCGACGGTGCCGGCCACCGGCTCGACCCCGACCTGAGACTGTGGCTCAACTCGGAGAAGGCCGCCCGCTACACCGTCCCGCCCCTGCAACGCCCGGTCGCGCTACGTGGGTTGAGGGACATGCAGGAGGCGGACGCGGCGCTGCTGTGGCTGGCCGAGGTCGAGGCGCTGCCGCTGCCCGTCGTCGCCCGCCGCCTCGGCCTCGACCTGGGCGCCGCCGCCCAGGAACTCGACCAGGTGCGCGCCCTGTTCCGGGACCGCTGCCACCGCGCCCACCTCGACACCCCGATGGACGCGCAGTGCCGCAGCTACGCCCGGCTCCTCGACGCGGTCACCCGCTCGCCGGCCGCCGACACGCCGGACGACCTCTCCCGGCACCTCGCCACCTGCGTGGGGTGCGCCGAGGCCGCGGCCTGCCTGCGGCTGCACGGCGGCGGACTGCCCGCGGCCCTGGCCGGCGGTGTGATCGGCTGGGGCGGCCTCGCCTACCTCGAACGCCGCCGCCGGGCCGCCGAAGTACGCCTGGGCGCCCGCCCCGAGACGGCCGCGGACCCGGACACCGCTGACCCGAAAGACGGCCGGGGCAGACACCGCGTCCTGCGCAACAGCCTGCTCGCCACCGCCGTACTGCTCTCGGTGCTGGCGCTAGGGGTGTCGATGATGCCGTTCGGCGACTCCGGCGAGGACAGCGCGACGGCCCACGACGAACGCCAACCGGTCGCCGACCCCAGCCCGTCCCTCCCTGCTGCCCCACTCCCCTCGGCGCCCGCCTCCACCTCCCGCGCGCCGCACCCGAAGCCAAGCCGCACCCATGGCCCGGCGGACCACAAGAATCCCGACCCGGAACCCCAGGGCTCCTCCTCATCGCCCCCCGACGAAGTCACGTCCTCCCCCACCCCGACTCAGGCCCCCACCTGCCGGGTCGACTACGACGTGGTCGACGAATGGCCCGACGGCTTCCAGGCCACGGTGACCGTCCACACCACCAAGGCCCTCTCCGGCTGGCGCGTCGTCTGGTCCTTCCGGGACGGCCAGCAGATCGGCCAGACATGGGACGCCACGTCCACCCAGACCGGCTCCCGCGTCACGGCCACCGCCGCGGACTACAACAAGTCGGTGGCCGCCGACGCATCGCTGACCTTCGGTTTCCTCGCCTCGTGGCACGACAAGAACTCGACGCCCTACGCGTTCACGCTGAACGGAGAGGCGTGCGCGCGGAGTTGAGCCGCCCGCGACAGGACTTCAGATGACCAGGAAGCGGGTGCCTTCGTGGTCGGTCGATACCGAAGTGGTGGCGGTCAGCGGCGATGGCCGGTCGTGCCCGCCCTGGGCCCCGAAATATTCACTCCCGTAAACCATAGACGCCCTATATAGACAAGTGATATAAATGCCCATATAGACCGTTATGGCTCTGGCCAGGGCCCGAAGGTGTCTCCGAGACGCTGGAGGGAGTGATGGCTGTGATGTGCGCCTACACCGGAGGGCTTTCCGGGAGGCAGATCAAAGCGCGCGCGCCGGCGGACGGACGTATCTGGCCGCTGGTGCACCAGCCGCAAGCCGCCGGCGAAGCCCGCAGGATCGCTGCGGATGCCCTGAGCCGGTGGAGGGTCCCCGAAGAGGTGGTGGAGTCGGCGCGACTGACGGTCTCCGAACTCGTCACCAACGCCGTGGAACACGCCCGTCCACCGCTCACCCTGGAGCTGAGCCGTGACTCGGCATCCTCACGACTGCACGTGAAGGTCACCGACGGCGGTCCTGCCACCACGGAAGGCGACTGGGCGACCAGCTGCACGGGCGGCGAGCGCGGCCGCGGACTGACGATCGTCGATCATGTCGCCACCGCTCACGGCGTCCGCCAGGAGGTCGGGCGCACCATCCATTGGGCCGACCTGGATGTGACCGGGTATGCCCCGGAGGAGCAATGCGGTGATCTTGAACCCCTGAAAGGTGTCCGGCACCTGTGCCGTAGCCGTCGCCGCCGAGCTGCCCGAGGAGGCAGGTGGTCGAGCCCTCTCGTGATCTCTGGGCGAGCCATATGGAAAGGAGATTGAACGGACTCATGGAGCGAACGCGTTCTGGTCAGGACCCCGAAGCCATTGCCGATGCGCTGGAGGAAGCGGCGGCGCTCATGGTGCGGCACCTGGTCGATCGGGACCTCAGCCTCACCACCGCCTCGACTCTCGGCAGGCTCGGGCGTGATGAGCCTGTCCGGCTGACGGCGCTGGCCGCGGCGGAGGGCATTGCTCAGCCGTCGATGACCCAGCTGGTCAAGCGGCTGGAGCGGCAGGGTCTGGCGCGGCGCGTGAGCGATCCCGAGGACGGGCGGGTTGCTCTGGTCACCATCACTGATGCCGGGCGGGAACTGCTGGTCGAGCGGCGGCGGGCTTACCACGCCCGCCTGGCCGACCTGGTGGCAACCCTGCCCGCGGAGGACGAGGAGGCGCTGGCCTCGGCCATGCAGGTGGCCCTGCCCGTCATCCGGCGTTTGACCCGCACCGCCAAGAAGCGGCCCCGCCCCAGCGGTGGGTCGGCCACGCCCTGACCAGCCGCCGGCAGGTCGCGGCCGGAGCATCCCGGCGTGAGCGAAACACGAACAGCGGCTCCAAGGAGGCGCACAGTCATGACAGACAACCCGGTCGCGCCAGTGCGGTCACATCAGGTCGATCTTCCGGAGTACCCGATGACCCGAGCGGCCGAATGCCCCTTCGCACCACCCCCGGCACTGCGTGTCCTCCAGGACAGCGCGCCGATCACCCGAGTGCGGCTGTGGGACGGCAGTACCCCGTGGCTGGTCACCGGTTACGACGAAATGCGCACGCTGCTGACGGACCCCCGGATCAGCTCGGACGTCACCTACCCGAACTTCCCCTTCCAGGGCCCCGGGCACAGGGAACGTGTGAGGAGCGATCCGACCTTCATCAACATGGACGATCCGGAGCACGCCCATCGGCGCAGGATGGCGACCGCGTCGTTCGCCATCAAGCGGGTCGAGGCGTTGCGTCCGGCCATCCAGAAGATCGTGGACGGTCTGATCGACACGATGCTGGCGGGCGAGAAGCCGGTCGACCTGGTCGACGCGTTCGCCCTGCCCGTGCCGTCCATGGTGATCTGTGAGCTGCTCGGCGTGCCCTATGCCGACCACGGCTTCTTCCAGGCCCGCAGCAGGCTGCTGGTCAAGCGCGGGGTAACACCGCAGGCCGCGTGGGTGGCCAACCAGGAACTGATCGACTACCTGGACCGGGTCATCACCGACAAGCTCGCAGACCCGGGCGACGATCTGCTGTCGAAGCTGGCCGTCGAGCAGGTCGCCACCGGTGCGATCTCCCAGCGCGAACTGGCCGCCATGGGCCGCCTGCTCTTGACGGCCGGCCACGAGACGACCGCGAACATGATCGCGCTCGGCACGCTGGCCCTGCTCGAGCACCCTGACCAGCTGGCCGAGCTACGCCAGGCCGACGACCTCAAGCTGGTCGCCGGGGCGGTCGAGGAACTCCTGCGCTACCTGACGATCGTTCACAGCGGGCGGCGCCGGGTAGCAGCGGCGGACATCGAGATCGGCGGCCAGGTCATCCGCGCCGGCGAGCCGGTCATCCTGGCCAACGACGCCGGCGACTGGGACCCCGCCGCCTTCGCCGAGCCCGACCGGCTGGACATCCACCGCGATGCCCGCCATCACGTGGCCTTCGGTTTCGGGGTCCACCAGTGCCTGGGCCAGCCGCTGGCCCGCGTCGAGCTCCAGGTCGTCTACGGCACCCTCTACCGGCGCATCCCCACCCTGCGCCTGGCCGTGGACCGGGAACAGATCCCGTTCAAGCACGACGGCTTCATCTACGGCGTCCACCGACTGCCCGTCACCTGGTGAACGTCCCCGACACCACGAGAAATCACGGCGGATGGCACTCCCGAGACGGAGGGGCCGCCCGGGCAGCCACCTGGCTGTCACAGCCATTGATCTTGATGAGGAGAATGTCATGCGAGTAACCGTCGATCAGGACAAATGTGTCGCTTCGGGACAGTGTGTGCTGGCCACCGCCGAGGTGTTCGACCAGCGCGACGAAGACGGCGTCGTTGTCCTGCTGAATGCCAACCCGCCCGCCGAGCTGGCCGACGCCGTCCGCAAGGCGGCTGCGGTCTGTCCGGCACGGGCGATATGGGTGGACGGGACATGAGCGTGCCGGCCGACGTCGTCATCGTGGGCGCATCGGCGGCGGGTCTGACCGCTGCCGAGACCCTGCGCCGCCGCGGTTACGGCGGACGGCTCACGCTGATCGGCGACGAGCCCCACCCGCCGTACGACCGGCCCCCACTGTCCAAGCAGGTTCTGGCGGGGCAGTGGGAGCCGGACCGTATCGCCCTGCGTGCGCCCGAGGAGCTGGCCCTGCTGGATGCGGAGTTGCGGTTCGGTCGGGCGGCAGCGGGGCTGGATCTTTCCGCCCGGCAGGTGGTCCTGGACGGGGGCGAGCGGCTCGCTTTCGACGGCCTGATCCTCGCCACCGGGGTCGCTCCGCGCCGGCTGCCCGGCGCGGACCTGGCCGGGGTGCACGTGCTGCGCACCGTGGACGACGCACTCGTCCTGCGGCAGGCGCTGCTCGCGGGCCCACGGGTCGTCGTCGTGGGAGCCGGTTTCCTGGGGGCCGAAGTCGCGGCGACCGCCCGCACCCTGGGCCTGGAAGTGACCCTGGTCGAGCCGCTGCCGGTGCCGGTGTATCGCCCCTTCGGTGAGGGCATCGGAGCCCTGGTCGCACGCCTGCACCTGGAGCACGGCACGCATGTGCGCTGCGGGATACCGGTTCGCCGACTGCTCGGCGCCGGAGGGCGGGTCGTCGGGGTGGAACTGGGGGAGGGGACAGTTCTGCCGGCCGACGTGGTCGTCCTTGCCATGGGATCCACTCCCGCGACCGGCTGGCTGGAAGGGTCGGGCCTGCCCCTGAACGGCGGGATCGAGTGCGACGAGCGGTGCCGGGCCGCCCCGAGCGTCTATGCCGCCGGGGACGTCGCCTCCTGGCACAACCTGCACTTCGGCACCCGGATGCGCGTGGAGCACCGGATGAACGCCACCGAGCAGGCCATCGCCGCGGCCGGCAACCTGCTCGGCGACAACGAACCGTTCGCGCCCGTCCCCTACTTCTGGAGCGACCAGTACGACACGAGGATCCAGGCCTACGGCATCTTCCCCGCCGGCGCCGAGGTCCGGATCCTGCACGGCGACCCGGCCGACCGCCACTTCGTCGCCGCGTACGGCCACCGGGCAACGGTGGTCGGCGTGGTCGGCTGGAACGCCCCGCGCGAGACCCGCATGCTCCGCCGACTGGTGGCCGAACATGCTGCCTGGACGACCACCGCGCCCTGCTCGGCACAGAGCGTGGCGCGGGCGGTTCAGCGCACATCGCCCGTGCCGGATGTCGTCCACGGGACCCGCAACCAGTGCGCTTCACCACGGCCATGCAGCAAGACGGGCGAGCCGCCGAAGGGGCAGACAAGACAACCGGTCGGGTAGAGCGGGCCGCGCGGCGTGGCTCGGGCTGGATCATCCCCGCTCCAAGAGGGGCGCCCTGTCCAGCACCACACTCGGAACTCTGATCGCGACGGTCAACAGCTCGATCGTCCTTGCCCGGTCACTGCCGCGGATCCTGCGAGAGGGCGTCGCGGAGTTGGGCCCTGGCACGGATACCGAGCTTGGGGAAGATCTTGTGCAGGTGGTGGCCGACGGTCCGGGGTGAGAGGTAGAGCCGGGTCGCGATGTCGCGGTTGGTCAGGCCCTGAGCGGCCAGTTCGGCTATCTGCCGTTCCTGCGGGGTGAGTTCGCTCGCCGGGCTCGGGGCCGTGGCCGCTGCCACCGGAGCTCCCGTCGCCCGCAGCTCCGCGGCTGTGCGATCGGTCCAGGGCCGGGCATCGAGCCGCTGGAAGCACTCCAGTGCCGCGCTGAGGTGCGGGCGTGCCTCGGCGCTGCGGCGCCGTCGGCGCAGCCACTCACCGAAGTCGAGCTGCCCTGGAGAAGGAAACGGCGCGCCTCGCCATGGAGGCGGATCTCACCGTCTTCTTCGCGGACGGCGAAGCGTTGGCCGAGGCGTGGCAGGAGTCCAGCACGCAGGATCGCCGCATGCTGCTCGGATGTGTCCTCAAGTCGCTGACCGTCACCGAACCCAAGCACTGGGGCGATCGGACACCGATCATGGAGAGGCTTGTTCCTGAGTGGGTCGCCTGATGCGACTGGTGGTGTGTCAGGGGTGGCTCTCCGCCCGCAGGCAGTCGCCGGAGGTGAGAAATTGGGGCCACGGGTTTTCCCTTCAGCCTCCAACGACACTGCGCGTTCAGGTCATTGACCAGCGATGTGATCGTGGTCGGTGGCGGTTTGTTTGTTGTGGGGTTTGGTGTTGTCGGGGTGGGGCCACAGGGCGTGTAGGGCATCGGTGATGCCGGGTTGTGCGTGGGGTCCGAGTAGGGCGAGTTGGAGGATGTAGCCGGGCAGGATGCTGACGAGGACGTCTGCGAGGGCTGTTGCCGGTACGTGGGGGGGCAGGTGTCCGGTGTGTTGGTGGTCGCGCACGATGTCGGCGATCTCGGTTCTGGTTTGTGTCAGCATGCGTCTGTACTGGGGGCGCAGGTGGGGGTTTCGTAGTGCTTCGGCCCAGACCTGGACGCTGAGTTGGGCCAGGCCTTGGTGTTCGGTCTTGGTGTCGACGAGTGTGGTTGCTGCTGCGAGGGCGGCGCCCAGGGCTCCTCCGTTGTGGGCGTGGGTCACTGTCCTGATCATGGCGGTGACTTCGCGGATGTTGTCTTCGGCTATGGCGAGGATCATTTCGTCCTTGCTGGCGAAGTAGCGGTAGACGGCTCCTGAGGACAGGCCTGATTCGGCGAAGATGTCCTGCATCGAGGTGGTCTGGAAGCCGCCGTTGCGCAGGAAGCAGCGGTGGGCGGCGTCCAGGATGTGCCGGCGGCGGTCGGCGAGGTATTGCTCTGTGACTTTGGGCATGAGGCGATGCTACAAGAAAAACGAATGTTCGTCTTGACATCGGGTTGATCGGCGCCTCAGGATGGGCGCACAAAACAGAATGGTCGTTCGCGGATAAGGGAGGGGGCGACATGAGTACCGTGCAGACCAGCGGGTCGGCGATGACTCCGTGTCACGGGACGCTCCGTTGTACGCCGGGGGTGCGGCCCGATCTTCAGGCGGAAGCACTCGGTGTGGCCGCCATGTATGTGGCGCCGGCCGTGGTTGCGGTGCGGGCGGCCGCACGCGCTCGCGGTCCTGCTCGCCGCCTACCGGGCCGTGGGGCAGATCCTGGGTCGAGGTGAGCAGCGGGACTCGGGTGCGGCGGCCCGTGGGCAGTTCTTCGGCTGCCGGCAGCGTCCGCCCCTGGTCGAACTCGCAATGCTCCGCTACGAGACCCTTTAACGGCATTGCTGACGGCGCCTCGTTGCGGTTAACGGCCCACTAACACCGTCTGGCTAAACTCCGAGGAATCAACGACCAAACGATTGTCCAATTCACGGGAAATGTGTTTTCGTCGATTCGGATTGAGCAGTTCGAATGGTCAGTCGGTTGTGGCACTGATTTCCCGGCTTCTTACGCGGTGCGGCCAGGGCAATAAACGGGCTCGCGGTGGTTTCTTAGCGACGTTCTGTCGAGTGGAACTTGAATGACGCCCCGGACGAGAACAGTCATGCAGGATGGTGCTTGGATGATGGGAGAAGGTGGCATTCGATGCGAACTGGCGACGAGTACTTGGAGTCTCTGAGGGACGGGCGCGTTGTCTGGGTCGGCGGTGATCGGATCGACGACATCACGGCACACCCGAAGACCAGGGCAGCGGCCAAGAGTTTTGCGAAGTTCTACGACCTGCATCACGAGCCCGAGATGCAGGACATCATGACCTTCGTCGACGACGACGGAGTGCGTCGTCCGATGATGTGGTTCAAGCACGGGGACGCCGAGGGGTTGCGGCGCAAGCGTGTGTATCTGGAGACCGTGGTCCGGGAGCTCGATGGCGGATCGATTGGGCGGACCCCGTGCGCGAACAACTACGGCCTGGTCACCTACGAAGAGGACCCGCAGCCGTGGAGTGACCAGTCCGTGGGTACGGGCGGGCGTGACCTGACCGTGGGCATCCGAAAGTTCCTGGATCTGGTGAAGGAGGGCGACCTCAACTGCGCCTTCGCCTTCATCGACCCTCAGATCGACCGGTCCAAGCAGCACGCGGCCAAGACCGCGCTGCGTGTCGTGGAGACTCGCGACGACGGCATCGTGGTCAACGGTGTCAAAGCCGTGGTCACCGGTGCGCCGTTCGCCGACTACCTTCACATCGGCGTCTTCTACCGCCCGGGAATCGAGAGCGAACAGGTCATTTACGGCGCCTGTCCGGTGAACGCGCCGGGCGTCACGATAACCTCCCGCGAGGCGACGGTGCGTGACGACCCCGATAACCACCCGATTTCTTCGGCCGGTGACGAACTCGAATGCACCGTCATCTTCGACAACGTGTTCATTCCGTGGGAGCTTGTATTCCACATCGGAAGCCCCGAGCACGCTTCGCTGTACCCGCAGCGCATCTTCGACTGGACGCACTACGAGGCGCTCATCCGGCAGATGGTCCGGGCCGAACTCATGGTCGGACTGGCGATGCTGATGACCGAGCACCTCGGCACCTACCAGATTCCGCCGGTCCAGGCGCGCCTGGCGCGTCTCGTCGAGTTCTACCAGACGATGCGAGCCCACGTGATCGCGTCCGAGACGGAAGGGTTCATCTCGCCGTCGGGGCTCTACAAGCCGAACGTCCTGCTCTTCGACTTCGGCCGGTCGTACTACCTGGAGAGGTACGCGGATATGAGGAACGAGGTGATCGACCTTGCCGGCCGTGCCTCGCTCCTGTTCCCCACCGAGGAGCAGTGGAACAACCCCGAGCTTCACGACTGGCTGGAACCGCTGCAGGCAGGTGCGGTCGGCGAGCCCTACGACCGCCTGCGCATCTCGCGCGTTATCCGTGACCTGTTCCTTTCCGACTTCGGCGACAGGGTGAGCACGTTCGAGCAGTTCAACGGGACCCCGATGCTCGCCACTCGGATGCACACGATGAAGCGCTCGGAGCTGTCACCCTCCGGGCCGCTGACACAGCTTGCTCGGAAGGTCTGTGGCCTTCAGGAGCCCGGCGCCCCCGAGGTGACGGCTTACACCGAGCAGGCCGAATATGCCCGACGCCTTGACGGCGCACGGCTTGAGGGCTCACGGGTCCGCTGAGCCGACGACGGTGTAGGGGCGGTTCGTGGCCGCTGTCGGCCGCGAAGCGTCCGCCGCCCTCACCGTTGCCCTGGGCAGAGGCCCGATGAGGATCAGCAGCAACCAGCGAGGGATGCCGGCCCTGGCATCCCTCGCGTGTGAACGGAGAGAATGACATGGCTTACTACATTGCGCGTGCGGCGGACCGGAAGTTCTTCGATGTCGAGGGCGTGCCGGGTCTTCGGCAGGCGCTCTTGGTCGGACACGAGCAGGGTGCTGCTCACCTGGAAGTGAGCTTGTACGAGCTGGCTCCCGGGGCGACAACGGGCTGGGCGCGCTGCCCGTTCGAGGAGTCGTGGTTCATCACGGGCGGATCCGGCGAAGCTGCCTTTGCCGGGCTGTGCTACGAACTCGGTTCTGGTGACTACGGTGTGGCGCCTGTCGGCGTCGCCCATTCACTGTCCGCCGGTGAGGAGGGACTGACGTGGCTCGGGGTCCGCGCGCCGAAGCCGCCGACGTTCGACGGAGCCCGAAGCCGCATCGCGGCCAAACCCTCTCCGGGTGAGAATCTCGGGCGCCCGTCGGAGACGGACCCCCGGCATCGCTACGTCGGGCACTTCGCAGATTCGGACATGGCCCCGTACGCGCAGCTGTCGATGCCCGGCTACCACGGTCCCAACGTCAAGAACATCAGCCTCAGGATGATGATCGACCAGCTCGTGGGAGCACAGCATCACACCGTCTTCGTGTGCGAGATCGCGCCGAAGTCCGGCCCGGGCAAGGCGGCCAAGGTCCACTACCACCCGTTCGAGGAGATCTACTACTTCACTTCCGGAGGGATGCGGGGGACCCTCGACGGCAATGACGAGGTCATCCAGACAGGTGATCTTGTGTGGGCAGGCACCAACGGCACACACGGTTTCGTCAACGAGCGTGACGAGCCGGCCCGTTGGATCGAAGTGCAATCGCCGATCCCTCCGACCTCGGACGGGTTCTTCTTCCCGGACGACTGGCGCAAACTCCCGCACGAGCACTAAGGATCACGGAGGCGCGGCGATCGATGGGTGACTCTGCTTCCGACCGACCAAGCGGCTCGAGGATGCCAGGTCGACAGCATCGCGCGATTATCAGGCGGAAACTTGAAACGCCGGAGCTGGCAAAAGACGTAGTCGCCCGCGAGCGACTTAATCAGCGGTTGCGAGCCGTACTCGACCGCCACACCGTGGTGAATGTCTTTGCGACAGCCGGCGCTGGCAAGACCACGGCAGTGGCTCTGGCTGTCAGCGCCCTCGACAGGCCCGTTGCCTGGCTGTCGCTAGACGGTACGGAGCAGGCGGCGGGACGCCTGCTGGTCTATCTCGAAGCGGCTGTTGAGGGCGCTGTCCCCAGCGCCGCCGATGTGGCCTCTGACGCGCTGAGCAGCAGCCTCCACATCGGTGAGGCAGCGGGACTGCTGGCTGAGAGCCTCCAGGGGAGTCGGCTCATTCTCGTGTGCGACAACGTGGAACGAATCGCGCCCGACGCGACCTGTGTCGCTGTGCTGTCGTCCTTCGCTCGCTACCTGCCGTCCGGCGTAAACCTCGTACTGATCTCCCGCGTCGATGTCCGCCTCGACTCGGGCTCGACGAGGGAGCGTCACCGGGTGGGTGAGCTGGTCGAGAGCGATCTCGCTTTCAACGTCCAGGAAGCCGAAGCAGCACTTCGGACGGTCGGCCACGTCGACGTGCATCCGGCTCAGGCGGTGGCGGCGACAGGGGGCTGGGTCACTGGCGTCCTGTTCGAGGGCTGGCGTCATGCGCGGTCTCGCGAGCTGGATCCCGATTCGCTGCGGACATACGTCGCAGCGAACGTCGTCAACTCACTTTCCCTGGTTGAGAGAACCTTCCTCCTTCATACCTGTCTGCTGGAAGAGGTATCGGTTGAGGGCGCTCGGGCCCTGGGGCAGGAGAATGCAGCGCAGGTGATGGCGGACCTCCGCGCCCGGCATCTTCCGGTGACGTGGTCCTCGGACGGGTTGCGCATGACGCCGCACCCGGTGTTCCGCGACTTCCTGCATGAGGCTCTGCAACGGGAGGACGCCAAGACGCTCCGCGTGGTTCGTCGCAGGCACGCCGAGTTCCTGGTCGCCAGCGGCCAGCACGAGGAAGCCGTCGATGAGTTGCTCCGGCTCGGGGACCTTGAAGCGGCTGGGCGGCTGGCGGCTGTTGCCCTTCCCAGTCTGGTTGCGCGGATGGACTTCGCGCCGGCGGCACGCTGGCTCGATGCACTGGGAGCGTCGGTCCGGACTCCGACCCCGGAGATCGGACCGGTCGTCCTGCGCGTTGCGTTTGCACTCGAGCAATGTGATCGCGGAGTGGAACTGGTCGATCGTCATGGATATGGCTGGCTTCCGGAACCGGGGGCTCCCGACTTCGAAGAGGCGCACGTCCTGGCCTGTTGGTGCCTTTGGCACTCCGGTCGGATCGAGGAGGCGCGGTCCATTGCCGATCGGTTGCCGCAGGGGCGGAACCGGCTCATCGCGCAGACGTTGATCGCGCTGGCCACGGGCGAGGAGCCGCCACCCTTTCCCGAGTTCTCGACCACGCCGTCCGGCCCCCTCGACGGCTTGCTGATGCGGCTCGCCTTCTTGCGCGGTCGCCTTGAAGGACTTGACGACCCGGGATCGTTCGATCCGTGGCGCACGATACTCGGCGGACCTTGGGTCGTCGCGGCGCTGCGCGCCACCGGGCGACTCGACGCTGCGATGTCGATGTTTGAGCCTCGCCGCGGTTCGTCGCAGCCGGTCTGGTTGCACGCCGTCGACGCCGTCGATCTCATGCTCGACCTCGGCCGCGGAGACGAAGCCTGCGCGGCCATGAAGCGAGGCAGAGAGCTCATTGCGTCAACTGGCTCGAAGGTTTACAAGAACATGAGCCTGCTTGTCGAAGCCAAGCTATGGCTGCGCCTCGGGGGTGACACAAGACGTGCCGACCGTGTGCTCGCCGAGGCGACTGCCAACGGAGCATCGGAGTACACCCTCACGCGGGAGACGTGGCAGATGTGGTCGGGTCTGTCGATGCTTCTGCAGAACAGGGATGCCGAGGGGCACGAGTACCTCGCGGAATGCCTCCGAAGTATGCAGAAAGGAGACCGCCATCTCGATCTCCCGACGGCTGCCGTGTACCTGGCCGAGGCGCAATGGCGTCTCGGTCTCGAGGAGGAGTCCGACGCTACGGCCGACCTTGCGATGGCCTCCGCCTCGACGCACGGAACACAGCACCTGCTGCTGACGGCCCTGGCGGATGTACCGTCGGTTGCGGCCAGAGCTGCGGACACCAGGTCCAGTCGCATGTCACCCTGGCACGAGATCATCGCCGTCCTCTCCGGCCAGCATCCCGTACGCGTGAATGTGGGTACGCCCCGACTCGTGCTTGAGGAGTTCGGCGAGCCGACCCTCACGGCCGACGGAAACGTGACTCAGCTTCGGCTGACGAAGAGTGTCGAGCTCCTCAGCTACCTGCTCTGGACACCCGACCGCAGGGCTACACGCGAAGAGCTTCTCGGGGCGCTCTTCGGTGGCCGCAATGATGCTGCCGGCCGCAGCTATCTGAGGCAGGCGCTCTACCGCCTTCGCGAGGCACTGCCTGAGGGCTTGGGCCCAGCGCAGGGTGGCGACGTCTTCGAACTGGTCGGCCCAGCGTTGGCCATAGGTACGGCACAACGGGCAGTCGACCTCGTCGCCCAGGCCGGGAGACAGGACGGAGAGGTTCGTCTCCAGACACTGTTGCGCGCCCTCAGCAGCGCCGAGACAGGGCCCTACCTTGCCACGGTCTCAAGTGAGTGGGTCGCGGAGCGCCGTGCACTCCTGACCGAGACCTTCTTGTCGGCCCGAGTCGACGCGGCCAGGCTCGCCTATCGAATGAACCGTTATCGCGAGGCAAAGGGACTGGTCGACCGAGTGCTTCGCGAGGATCCGTACCGCGAGCAGGCGTGGCAGCTCGCCATCAGGCTGGCACATGCCAGCGGCAGCGATGACGCCGTGCTGGCGCTCTACCAACGATACGTCGTGCGGATGCGGGAGCTCGGCGTGCCACCGTCCGACGAGGTTCGTCGACTGGTCACCCAGTTGCGCCGATAGGCCTGGACCGATTTCGCGTGGATAAACAGGTTGTCAGTCACGCTGAGGCCACCTGGTTACAGGCGACGCTCAAGCCATCTCGTTACAGGCAACGGAGGGCATCATGGGTACAACGACCGCGCAGGACATGTCCGCAACGTATCGCGGAGCAATGGCACGGTTCACGACCGGCGTCACGATCGTGACCACCAGGACGCCGAATGGACCAGCAGGGATGACAGCCAGCGCTGTTGCGTCGGTTTCCCTGGAGCCGCTCATGCTGCTGGTGTGTGTCGGAAACACCCTTGCGACGAGGGACGCGATTTCCGGCTCCGGAGTCTTCGCTGTCAGCGTCCTTTCACAGGGCCAGGAGCGGCACGCGCTTCGGTTCGCGAGCCGTTGTGACGACAAGTTCGCCGGCATGGGGCTCCGAACCGACCAAGAGCTCCCCGTAGTTGACGGCGCGGTCGCTTACTTTGCTTGCAATGTGAAGGAAGAGATCGCCGGTGGAGACCACACGATCTTTATCGGCGAGGTGGTCAGCTGCGGCTACTCCGTCGACTCGGACCCACTCGTGTACTTCGGTGGGAGATTCGGCAGCCTCTGCGATCCCCATACCCATGCGCAGCTTGCATTCGACTGGCAGCTCGCTGCGTCAATGTAGCGAGGGCCCGCCCAGGCGCCCAGGCCGGCACTGCGCACCACCGCGAGGTGCCGAGCTCGGGTGGAGATCAACAATCCTTTGCGCACGTCGCGCACTGTGTCTCCAGGAGTTGAACGTGAAGGTATCCGTGCTGGGTCTCGGCCAGATGGGATCCGCCATTGCCGAACGACTCATCAGCGCAGGCCATGAGGTCAGTGTCTGGAATCGATCGAAGGGAAGGGCAGACGGCCTGGTGGCCAAGGGCGCGTTCGAGCTGGACGCCCCGGGTGAGGCATGGGCCCGGTCAGAGGTCTGCATCACGATGGTCGCGGACTCGCATGCCTTGGCCGATGTCGTGCTCGCGCCCGACGGAGTGCTTGCCCACGCCGCGGCCGGCAGCGGACGGACCCACATCGACATGAGCACGGTCTCTGCGGAGGTCTCGCGTGGCGTGGCCGACGCGGCTGCGGCCAGCGGCGTGCGGTACCTGCGTGCTCCAGTAAGCGGAAACCCGGGTGTCGTGCGTGCCGGGAACCTCACGATCATCGCCTCGGGTGAGAACGCTGTCTTCACGTCCATGGAAAGTCTGCTTCGCGATATCGGTCCCCATGTGTTCTACGCCGGTGAGGGGGATGCTGCCCGGATCATCAAGCTGGCTCTCAACCTCATGGTCGCCGGGACGGCCGAACTCCTTGCCGAGTGCGTCGCATTGGCTGAGGCCCATGGCGTGCAACGGGACAAACTTCTGGAGGTCGTCGGCGCCTCGGCGGTCGCGTCACCGTTGGTGAAGTACAAGATCGGGCCCCTCCTGGCAGACGATTACACGTCGACATTCAGCTCGCGGCTCATGCGCAAGGACTTGGACCTGGCCCTTGCATCGGCCGCAGCCGGTGGGGTTCCGCTGCCGGTCACCGGCGTCGTGCAGCAGCTGCTTCAGGCGTGTATCTCGACTGGCTTGGGTGAGCTGGACTTCATGGCCCTCCTCATCCGGCTTCAGCGTGAGGCCGGCCAGACTCCCCTGACTGTCAACGGCCTCTAACTTCCCTGAGTTGGCCCGTAGTTCTCCCCACCGGTGGCCGGTGAAATCTCTGCAACGGTGGCCAATTCGTCCTCACCGTGGAAGCGTTCAGTCTGGGCAGTGAGCATTTCCAGTACTGCCGCTTCAGGTGGGGATGGGGGCGGAATAGCACACGTACTATCAAGTGTGACTTAACGGCAGAAGGGTGAACGGCAGTAACTCCTGGTGGGCGGTGAGATCGTTACATGCGGCCTTCTTGCTGCGCGTCGAGGGGGCGCCAGGTTGGGATCGGGCCCTCGGTTCCCGACGCACCGCCGCCGGCGACCACATGCCACAGGCCGCTCGCCGGCTCGTCGCTCTCGTTCACGTACAAGTGGGGGACTGCAGAGTCGAAGCTGATGGACGAGCCGGGCTCGAGGCTGTAGGTCTCGAACCCGAGACGGAGGGTGAGGCGTCCCGACATCAAAAAGCCGTACTCCCGTCCATGGTGACTCATCAGACCTCCGTTGGTGGAAGAGCTGCTGCCCGGCGGGTAGGTCACGAGCAGTGCATCGACAATCGGGTCGGAGGCGGGCGTCAGCCGCTCCCAGGTGACGCCGCTGTCCATCACGAGCACAGCTCGTTCGTCGGGCGTCACAAGAGGTGAGGGATGGGTCGGCAGGGGGCCGGGACCGTGCTCCACCCCCGGCCCGGCGAGGAGCTGGTCGAACGAGATCGAGAGTTCGGACACCAGGGCGTAGAGGGTGGCGACCGAGGGTTCGCAGTGCCCATTCTCGATCTGGGACAACATGCTCGGTGAGATGCCGACGCGGCGGCTCAGCTCACGGACGCTGAGCTTCGCCTCAGTGCGAGCAGTGCGCAAGCGGGCGCGCGCTTCGGGTTCCACGGGTCCGTTCCCTCCTCGATCCCGCATGCGACATACGGGCAGTCTTTGATCGGCTTCGGGCGTTGCCCGAGACTGATGTGCAGTAATACTAAACGAGTCAGAGGGTGCGGGATGCCTGTGTGGATTGTCGGGTCTGCGTAGTGGTGACCATCTAGAGATCACCATGCCCGATGGGCCGCGCCCCGGTTCCGCGTCGACGTTCTGGAAACCGCCGAGTTGTACGGCCTCGGCTCCTTCGAGGTCGAGGACGCCCTTGCTCAGATCGCGCACGGTGTCCAGATCATGGGTCGGTCGACGGTGCGTACAAGAGGGCCAAGCGCAGGTCAGACCTGGGTTTGCCCCCTGGGGGCTTCAGATGGAGCTCGTCGAAGTCCCGGTGGGAAGGGCTATGAACGGCAAACGTCCAGGCGCCTGTGGATCCGCGGAACCCGAACGCCTTGAAAGTGGACCATCGGATCGGCCTATGAGGTTCGCTTCACGAACCTCACCTCGACATGGGTGCCGGTCCGCGCTGTGCGCATGACTTCGACCGTGTGGTCCTGACACACGCGAAGCGTGCAGGGGTGACTGTCGACGTACCCGAGATAGGACCCGGGTGCGGGGCGCGCGAATTCGGACGAGATCAGCAACTGGCCCGCATCACCCACGATTGCCGGAAGGGCTACGGAGGCGCCCAGCAGATCAGCGGCCAATTCGACGGCGCCGTCGAAGATCAGCCGGCGGATGCGCGTCGATGAGATCGGCTCACCGGTCGGTCCCTGCGTGACGAGCGGGACGACTCGGGTGCTCAGCCCGGGATATTGATCGAAAGTGGTGGTCGTCCCGGCGCCCCGGGCGCCGAATCGAAAGCCCTGGCCGACGCTGACGAACTCCGCACCGAGCTGGTCGACAACAACACCTTCGACGAAGTCTTCGGCAGAGACTCGCGACCAGGCTTGGTCGAAGGGGACGATCGCCACGCGCCGGATCCCCAAGCTGTCAAGCTTCTGGAGCTTCCGTCGGCGCTCGCTCAGCAGTCTCGGTACACGGCGTGGCTCGAGCACCTGCATCGGGTGAGGGTCAAATGTGAGCACTGTGTCGCACCCGTAGAGGACCTGACGGTGACCGAGGTGAACACCGTCGAAGGTCCCGATCGCGACCTTGGCGCGCGAGCCTGCTCCCCCCGTGCGGCGACTACCAGCGACCCGCTTCCCGTCAGGTACCTCGAGGCTGAGGACCTCCATCGCCCCTCCCTCCTTCACCCTCGGAACGGGCTGAGCCCGGGTCAGTGTGCGCCTCGCACCGTTAGCCGTTCGGAGGGTGCGAGGCGGCCCGATCGTCCGTGTGTGAAACCTGCGTTAACCGCGCTTGCAGTGGCCGTAGCGCTTCAGATCCACTCTTCGCAGAACGAATAAACCGATAGGGAGGAGCCGAACCATGGCTGCAGGTTGGAACTTGGAGGGCCGCACGGCTTTCGTGACCGGTGGTAGTCGAGGCCTGGGCTTCGCCATCGCACAGGCGCTGCTCGAGCGTGGCGCCAAGGTGGCGATCGCCGCCAGGGACGAAGCGGCCGTCAAGGCTGCGGCCGGTCGTCTCACCGCTGGGGCCGGCGCCGAGGACGTGCTCCCCGTCGTCGCGGACGTCACCGACGCGGATTCCGTCAACGGCGCGCTGGCAGAGGTGCACGCGTGGCAGGGCAGCCTTGACATCCTTGTGAACAACGCAGGGCCGCAGCTCGCGCCGTCCACCCTGGACAAGGTCGACGAGAAGACCATCGCGTCGGCCTTCGACACAAAGCTGATCGGGTTCCTTCGCGTCTCGCAGGCCGCTCTCCCGTTCTTGAGCCGGACCGGCAGCGGCAACATCGTCAATGTTGTCGGCGCCACTGCACACGCGGTGATTCCCAACACCGGTCCTACGGCCATCGTGAATGCGGGCGTGGTCGCGCTTACGAGCTACCTGGCGACCGAGGCGGCTCCCAGCAACATCCGGGTCAACGCGATCTCCCCCGGAATGACGAAGACCGAGGGCTGGCTCACCAAGACCGAGGCCATGGGCAAGCAGCAGGGCAAGAGTGCCGAAGAGGTCCGGGCCGGAATGGCCAAGGGGCTCGGCATTCGCCTCGACCGCTGGGCCGAGCCCGCCGAAATCGGCGCCGCGGCGGCATTCCTGGCGTCCGCCGACGCCTCCTACGTGACCGGTCAGGTGCTGCGCGTCGACGGCGGGCTGACGAAGCCCGTCGCCTGATCTCAGGCCCCCAGGCAAGCGCCATCCAAGGTCCGCACTCGCCTTGGATGGCGCTTCTGGTTTGCGTACCTGAGGATCCGCCGAGTGTTCCGCAACATCGACACCTTGGAGTTTTGGGAATGCTGATCGGAATCGTGAGCGAAGCCCGCCGTGGCGAGACACGCGTTGCCGCGACTCCCGCCACGGTGGTCCAGCTGGTGAAGCTGGGGTACGACGTCGTGGTGGAGCCGGGTGCTGGAGCGTTGTCGAGCTTCCCGGACGAGGCGTATGCCGGGGCCGGTGCGAGGATCGGTGACCCGCTGGCAGCGGACGTCGTGCTCGGAGTGAACGCTCTCTCGCCTGAACAGTTGGACGGGTTGAAGCCGGGTGCGACGGTCATGGGCATCATGAGCCCGGCGTTGAACCCTGCGCTGGTGGAGGACCTGGCGAACCGGCCGATCACGGCGTTGGCGATGGATGCGGTGCCGCGTATCTCGCGGGCGCAGTCCTTGGACGTGTTGTCGTCGATGGCGAACATTGCGGGCTACCGCGCGGTGTTGGAGGCCGCTCATGTCTTCGGCCGGTTCTTCACCGGTCAGGTGACGGCTGCCGGCAAGGTGCCGCCGGCCAAGGTGCTGGTCTGCGGTGCGGGGGTGGCGGGTCTGGCCGCGATCGGTGCGGCGGGAAGCCTGGGTGCCATCGTGTACGCCACCGACCCGCGACCGGAGGTTGCCGACCAAGTCCGGTCGCTGGGTGGCGAGTACCTCTCGGTCGAGCCCGAGGATGCCGGCGAGCTGGAGGTGTCGGCGACGGGTTATGCCAAGGAGATGTCGCAGGACTACAACACCCGCGCGGCCCAGCTGTACACAGACCGGATCGCCGAGATGGACATCGTGATCACGACGGCCCAGATCCCGGGCCGGCCTGCGCCGACGCTGATCACCGCGGAGATGGTGGCGTTGATGAGGTCGGGCAGCGTGATCGTGGACATGGCCGCCGCGAGCGGCGGCAACGTCGAGGGCATGGTCAAGGACAAGGCGGTGGTCACGGCCAACGGTGTGACGATCATCGGCTACACCGACCTGCCCGGTCGGTTGCCCGCGCAGGCGTCCCAGCTGTACGGCACCAACCTGGTCAACCTGATCAAGCTGATGACCCCGGACAAGGACGGCCGACTGGTGCTGGACTTCGACGACGTGGTGCAGCGGTCGATCACCGTGGTGCGCGACGGCGAGTTGACCTGGCCGCCGCCGCCGGTCCAGGTGTCCGCCGCTCCAGCAGCCGCTTCTGCCTCCGCACCCTCTGGGGTGAAGCCGGTCGGCTCCCGGGCCGAGCAGTCGGTGTCGACCCAGCGGCGGTACACAGCGGTTGGGGTCGGCGCCACGGTGTTGTTCCTGCTCGCGGCCCTGTCCCCGTCGGCGCTGCTGGGGCACCTGACGGTGTTCGCGCTGGCGATCGTGATCGGCTACTACGTGATCGGGCAAGTGCACCACGCCCTGCACACGCCTCTGATGAGCGTGACCAACG
Source organism: Streptomyces sp. NPDC002619 (assembly GCF_042889305.1). NCBI lineage: Bacteria > Bacillati > Actinomycetota > Actinomycetes > Kitasatosporales > Streptomycetaceae > Streptomyces > Streptomyces sp. NPDC002619. The sequence goes on from NZ_JBIAQV010000003.1 coordinate 246,286, forward strand.
CGATCTCGGGAATCATCGTGGTCGGCGCCCTGCTGCAGATCGGGCACGGTCAGACCCCGAACGGCGAGGCGGTCACGGTGCTGTCGACGATCGCGATCCTGCTGGCCTCGGTCAACATCTTCGGTGGCTTCGCGGTGACCCGCCGGATGCTCTCCATGTTCTCGAGAAGCTGAAGGGCCCTGTCATGTCTGATCTGATGACTGTCGAAACCGCCGCGGCGGCTGCCTACATCGTCGCAGCCCTGCTGTTCATCCTGGCGCTGGCCGGACTATCCCGGCACGAGACCGCCAAGGCCGGCAAGACCTTCGGCATCGGCGGCATGGCGGTGGCCTTGGCCGCGACGATTGCGCTGGCGATCCACCGTGACATCTCCGGAGTCGGTCTGGCGTTGATGATCGGCGCCATGGCGGTCGGTGCCGCGATAGGGCTGTGGCGGGCGCGGGTCGTTGAGATGACCGGGATGCCCGAGCTGATCGCTTTGCTGCACTCCTTCGTGGGTCTGGCCGCGGTGATGGTCGGTTGGAACGGCTACCTGCACGTGGAGTCCACCCTGGACGGCGCGGTCAGTGCCGAGGCCAAGGTGCTGGAGGCTCAGGAGCTGCTCGGGATCCATTCCGCCGAGGTGTTCATCGGCGTCTTCATCGGCGCGGTTACGTTCACCGGCTCGATCGTGGCGTTCCTCAAGCTCTCGGCACGGATCAAGTCGTCCCCGCTGATGCTGCCCGGCAAGAACTACCTCAACCTCGGTGCCCTGGCCGCGTTCGCGGTGCTGACCACGTGGTTCGTGATCGACCCGGCGCTGTGGCTGCTGGTCGCGGTCACGATCGTCGCGCTGGCCCTGGGTTGGCACCTGGTCGCCTCGATCGGCGGCGGTGACATGCCGGTCGTGGTCTCGATGCTGAACTCCTACTCCGGCTGGGCTGCCGCGGCGTCGGGATTCCTGCTGGAGAACGACCTGCTGATCATCACAGGCGCCCTGGTCGGCTCCTCGGGTGCCTACCTGTCCTCCGTCATGTGCAAGGCGATGAACCGGTCCTTCATCTCCGTGATCGCCGGCGGGTTCGGTATCGAGGCAGGCCCGGCCGACGACAAGGACTACGGCGAGCACCACGAGATCACCGCCGAGGGCGTCGCCGAGCTCCTCGGGTCGGCCGACTCGGTCATCATCACCCCCGGCTACGGCATGGCCGTGGCCCAAGCCCAGTACGGCGTCGCCGAATTGACCCGCAAACTCAGGGACCGAGACGTCAACGTGCGCTTCGGCATCCACCCGGTCGCGGGCCGGCTGCCGGGCCACATGAACGTCCTGCTCGCCGAGGCCAAGGTCCCCTACGACATCGTGTTGGAGATGGACGAGATCAACGACGACTTCGACAAAACCGCCGTCGTACTCGTCATCGGCGCCAACGACACCGTCAACCCCGCCGCCGCCGAGGACCCGGGCTCACCCATCGCCGGCATGCCCGTCCTCCAGGTGTGGAACGCCGAGAAGGTCATCGTCTTCAAACGCTCCATGGCCTCCGGGTACGCCGGCGTCCAGAACCCGCTCTTCTACCGCGAGAACTCCGCCATGCTCTTCGGCGACGCCAAGAACCGAGTCGAAGACATCCTCCGAGTCCTCTGATACGAGTCTTGCCGAAGGTGCCGGCAACGGGCCAGGAACGGCAGCGAGATTGGCGCGCAATCCGGACTCCGGAGGTTCGACGGTCGTCGACGCGCTCGTGACGCTCGAGGGGCCACGAGTGACGTCGGCACTGACAGGCGACAGCCATCTGCGGCTCGGAGACCCCGTGCTGGTCACCTCCGCCAAGCGCGTCGAGGACGGTGAGGTCGCCGAGCTCACCGGGCTCGACGCAGGGCCTGGGCGAGGACGCAGTAGTGACGCATCGCGACGCAGCAAGGCCGACATGGCAGGAATCGGGCGCGCCGTTTCCGGCAAACAGACCGCGCCTCGTCAACGAAGTGAGAGGACTCGGATGATGAATAGCGTGGACAGCGTCTGGAGCGGCGGCGTAGAGCAAGAAGTGGTCGGTGCTACCAGCGTCTTGACCATTCACAATGGCGAGCGGAACCTGTTGAACCCAGGCATCCTCACCGACATCCGCGCCCGGCTGCAGGAGTGTGACGACAACCCGGACATCCGCGCCGTCCTGCTCACCGGCGCAGGTGAGACCTTCTGTGGCGGTCTCGACATCGCTGCCGTCAAAGCGGGTGCAGACCCAGCTCTGTTCGGCGAGGCATTGATGGAGACCCTCCGGATTTTCCCTCGTCTGGGTTTGTCTGTCGCGGCTGCCGTCAACGGCGACGCGCTCGCCGGGGGCGCCTCGTTCGTCGCGGCCTGCGACTTCGCCGTCGCAGTGGACAGTGCGCGAATCGGCACGGTGGAGGTCGGCGCCGGGATGTGGCCGATGATCGCGCAAGTGCCCATCATTCATCGGCTCGGGCCGCGCCTGGCGATCGAAAACATAGGTTCCGGCGAGCCGTTCACCGCCGAGAGGGCCCGCGAGGTCGGTCTCGTGCAGGCCGTGGTTGAGGCCGGCCGAGCAGCTGTGGTCGCCCAGGAGTGGCTCGACAACGCACTGAGGGCGGCTGGCGCAGGTGCCCCTGGCCGTCGCTCCCTCTACGAGTTCGCATCGATGTCATACGACGACGCGCTCGACGCGTCGCTGCCACGTTTCATCGAGCTTTTCGACCACTGAACTCGTCGGAGTGTTGTCGGGGGTGACGTGCGCTGATCCTTGCGGTACGCCTGACCACCGCGACCTGGTCGTGCGCGCCCACATCCAACTCGGCACCGCCGCACACGACTGGCTCACCATCGTTCAACTGCCCTCATACACACGGACTTGTATCCGGTGGAGAGGGTTCGGTCACTGCTACGGCGCGGCCCGCCGGCCAACGCCGCTTTCAGGGACGATGAACATCTCGAACGAACCCTCCGCCAGGGCCTGCGCCACATTCGCGGACGTGTGCACTGCCCGGCCGGCGGCGCCGGGATCTCCCAGGCCACCGGCTACCGCTACCTCCACGAAGGCACTGACGTTCTCGCAGATGAAGTCCCAGACTTGCACCACATGCTGATGTAGTGCCAAGCCGACGGCCTCACTCACGTCATCTTGGACGGAACGCTCATCGAGACCGACCGCGTCGCCGGCGCCCACGTGAACAGAGGGATACGCATCAAGCTGACGCACCTGGGCTGCACATCCCGCGCCCAAAGCGGCGAGCGCGACGAGTATGCGGGCCGGCTCGTTGATCCGGTCGGCCTCCCATTTCGTAAGGCCGGTGTGCATCGCCGGACTTCAGTGATTGCTGACCAATCGCTGCCGTGAAGCGCCGGGTCCGCCAGCGCCTCCTCGAACATTCGGCGGATCGTAGGCGCTGTCGGCAGCTTGAGGTGCACCTCATGGGCGACGGTCTCGGCCAGGTGCAAGCGGCCCTGCCGACGGCAGCAGGAGTGATGGACGCAAGGCCGACATGCACCCGCCGGCGCAGTCCTGGAAGTGTTCACGGGCCGGGATCGGGTCGGTGGCGATGTCGTTGGCACGCATCGAGAAAGACACCGGCGCGCCGACCGCCTCCCCTGGCGAGGCAGCTGGTCGAGCGCCGGCTTCGACCAGCTCAGCGACCGGCGCGGGGGAACGGTTCCAGGCCACGACGTCGTGACCGTGCGCGAGGAGCCGACGCGCGACGGGCGATGGCCGAGCCCATCGCGCCCGGGCCGAGGAGACCGACGTTTCCCGTCAGCTCTTCCAGATCGTCTTGAGGTTGCAGAACTCCCGGATGCCTTCCGCGCCGAGCTCGCGGCCGATACCGGAGTCCTTCACGCCGCCGAAAGGCAGCTCGGGGTAGGAGACGCTCATGCCGTTGACGAAGACGGCACCGGTCTCGAGGCGGGTGATCAGGAACCGCTCCTCGTCCGAGTCAGTGGTCCACACCGACGAGCTGAGGCCGAAGGTCGTGTCGTTGGCGAGCGCCGCGGCCTGCTCGATGTCGTCGACCCGGTGAACCACGGCCAGCGGACCGAAAGCCTCCTCCCGGTACACCCGCATCTCGCTGGTGACCTCCTCCAGCACCGCCGGCTCGAAGAACCACCCCTCAGTACCGACCGCCGACCCACCGCACCGCAGGACGGCACCATTCGCGATGGCGTCGTCGACCAGTTCGACGAGCTCGCGCCGACCGGACTCCGTGGCGATCGGCCCGATCTCGGTTTCCTCGTCGAGCGGGTCGCCGACCGTCAGCGCCTTTGTGCCCGCGACGAAGGCCTCGACGAACTCCTCGTACACCTCCGTGTGGACAATGAACCGCTTGGCCGCGATGCAGGACTGGCCGTTGTTGATCGTACGAGCGGTCACGGCCGTTCAGGCGGCCGCGCGAACATCGGCGGAGGGCAGCACGATGAACGGGTCGGACCCACCTAGCTCCAACACGGCCTTCTTCACCTCCGAGCCCGCGATGGCTGCGAGCGACCGCCCGGCCGGCCCGGAACCGGTCAGCGTCACGGCGGCGATGCGCCGGTCGCGGACGACTGCTTCGACGTCGGCTGCGCCGATGAGGAGGGTCTGGAACGACCCGATGGGGAAGCCTGCTCGTTCGAAGAGCTTGTCGAGGTACAGCGCGGACTGCGGCACGTTCGACGCGTGCTTGAGCAGGCCGACGTTGCCGGCCATCAGCGCAGGCGCAGCGAAGCGAATCACCTGCCACATGGGATAGTTCCACGGCATCACGGCAAGAACGATCCCGAGAGGCTCGTATGAGGTGTAGGCAGCCGAAGCACTGACCGTGCTGGGGTCAGCGAGCGGCTGGTCGGCCAACAGGCTTTCGGCGTTGTCGGCATAGAACCGCATAGCCTGGGCGCACTTGAGGACTTCTCCGCGGGCTTGCGCGATCGGCTTGCCCATCTCGATGGTGAGCATTCGCGCGGTCTCGGCTGCCTCGGCCTCGACCAGGTCTGCGGCCACCCGCATCCACTGGGCGCGAGTGTCGAAGTCGGTTGCTCGGAGCGTCGCGGTTGCGAGCTGTGCTCGCGTCAGACGCTGGTTGACCTGCTCCTTCGTGAGTGGAGCGAACTCTTCGATGAGCTCACCGGTAGCGGGATTGACAGTGGCGATGGGCATGGCTTTCTCCTCGTGGCATGGGTATCCAATGAGGAATGATTGGATACATTTTGGAGTCTTCGATGTTCGTGTACCACCACATTACGGCGCAGATGTCCTACAGCCGTGTTTGAATGGATACATTCTAAGGTTAGCGAACCTCTCTTCGGGCAGTCACTCCGTCTCTTTCCGGGCGGCTGGGCGAAGCGCTGGATACTGTCCGCGTTAAAAGAGGGTTCGATTCACTCTCGGTTCACATGGGTCGTACCGCGCATCCAGTAGGCCCGGGCCGGTAAGGGTGATGGGGGTGAGCGTTGGGCCACCGGGGAATGCGACGTCCGCAGGTCGAGACGATCGGTGTGCACGATGAGCACCCGTCAACCGCGTAGCACCGTTTCGGCTGGGTTGCTCGCGCATTGCCGTCCGCGAAGCGGTGCGCCTCCCCCTTCTGCTCACCGCTTGACGCGAACCAGTTCGTCGTCTGCCGGTCGTGCCACCCGACGGGGTCTTCGCTGAAAATCGTTTGCGGTGGGACGCCAGTTCGTTTCGGGAGGTTCCCGGGTTCCTGCTCGCGCTATCGCTCTTTGACGAAGAGTTCCGGGTGAGCAGTGAGTTCGACCCTTGTGCGCCGGATGTGCCCCACGAGGTACCGCTCACCGTCTTCAGGGTCACAGCGCCGCACGGCGTCGAGGATCAGTCGGTGTTCGGCGTTGACGATCGTGGCTCGGCCAGGGTCCGCGAGCACCATGAACGCACGGCGATAGTGTTGAGTGGAATTCCAGAGCCGCTCCGTGATGGCCAGGAGGTGGTCGCTCGGGCAACCTGCGTAGGTAGTCATGTGGAAGTCACGGTCCAGATGAAGAAACCTATTGACGTCGCTCTGAGTCTCGATCTCCTCCTGGATGTGCTCCAGGCGGTCCAGGTGGTGGTCGGTGAGATGGGGGAGACTCTCGTTCAGAGTCAGTGGCTCGAGTCGCTCACGCATCCGGTAATACGTGTTCACCTCCTCAAGGCTGAGGATCGGAACCCGCGAACCTCGGTTGGGGAACGACTCGGTGAGGCCGTCGGATTCCAGGATGCGCAGCGCTTCGCGGACGGGGATCCGGCTCGTGCCGAGGCGTGCCGCGAGTTCATCCTGACGCAGCCAAGTCCCGGGCGGCAGCTCGCCGGCGAGGATCTCGTCGCGGAGGATGCCGGCGATGCGCTGACTCCTGACGCTGTCCGACCTGTGCGGATCGCGAGCGTGCGCAGGAGTCAAGAGCGGTCACCTCTGAAATCTGATGGGTTATGGTCGAAGGCCTTGCCGCCAGGATAGGACACCAACTCGAACTGCATTCCCCACGGTGAGAGGAAGTAGACCCACCGCTGTCCCTCTGACGGTCCGGCGCTGACGGTCGGGTCGCCCAGCACGGGAACGCCCCTGGCTCTCAGGAACGACACGGCGTCGTCCAGGTCTTCGACGTACAACGCGACATGGTGGCCGCCGATGTCGCTGTTGCGCGGGATAACCGTCTGCTGCACATCCGCCTGGTACTCGAAGACCTCGAACACGGCCTGTTCACCACACCGGTAGAAGCGCAGTTGACGCATGACTGTGCGCGCGTCCACGTTCAGGTGCTCCGACATCCAGTCGCCTGCCGAGCTGAACGGGCCGAGAGAGTACAGGTACTCGCAGCCCAGGACATCCACGAGCCACGCGTGCGCCTGGTCCAGGTCCGGCACCGTGAATCCGATGTGATCTAGGCGCATGAGGCCAGGTAGAGCCACGATCTTCCTCCTTTGGATCCAAGACTGCCTCTCATGGTGGCGTCAGTGGCGCAAAAAGTCGAGCCTGGTCTTGCAATTGGATCCAAACGTGTGCCACGGTCGGTGCACTCCGGTCGATTGAAGGGGGCTCCCGATGCCTGTGGAACACACACTCGAAGCGAAGGCCGCGTGGTCGGAGTTCGTCGTCACCCAGGACGACTGGAACGCCGCGGCTCCGGACCTCCTGACGGGCATGTTCAGCCAGCTGGTGCTGATCCGGACCTTCGAGGAGTACGTTCTGGAGCTTGCCGCGGACGGGCTCATCCACGGCCCTGCGCACTCCAGCATCGGCCAGGAGGGCGGCGCTGTCGGTGCGTGCTTCGCCCTTACGTCGGAGGACACCGTGAACGGGTCGCACCGCGGCCATCACCAGTTCCTCGCCAAGGTGCTCGCCCATCTGCATCCGAAAGGGATAGATCCAAGGAAGCCGTTCCCTGAGGATGTGCGGGCCGTGCTTCTTCGCAGCCTGCGCGAAATCTGCGGACTGGACGCGGGCTTCAGCCACGGTCGAGGCGGCAGCATGCATCTCCAGTGGCACGAGGCCGGTGCCATCGGAACCAACGCGATCGTCGGTGGCGGGGTACCGCTCGCGGCCGGATCGGCGTGGGCCCACAAGAACGCCGGCACCGACGCGGTCACCTTCACGTTCTTCGGCGACGGCGCGATCAACATCGGATCCACGCTGGAGAGCCTCAATCTCGCGGCGGCGTGGTCGCTGCCCTTGTGCTTCTTCGTCGAGAACAACCTGTACGCCGTCTCCACCCACGTGTCCGAAGTCACCGCCGAGCCACGGCTGTCCGGCCGCGGCCCGGGCTTCGGCATCCGGAGCTGGAAGGTCGACGGCATGGATCCGCTGGCCGTGCACCTGGTGACGCAGCAGGCCCTCGCGCACATGCGCAGCGGCAACGGTCCGACAATGATCGAAGCCGATGTGTACCGCTACTTCCACCAGAACGGTCCTTTTCCCGGCTCGGCGTTCCGGTATCGCACCAAGGAAGAGGAAGCGCAGTGGCGCGCTCGCGACCCGATCGACACCATGGTGGGGCACCTGGTGCGACGCAGAATCCTCAGCAAGAAGGCGGTTGCCGAGACGATCGAGCGCGCCAAGGCTCTGATGTCCGAACTCGGCGACATCATCCTGGAACCGCGACCGGGCGGTAAGCCGGGTGAGCGACGCATCCTGCCCTCGGAGTGGCCGGACCCGGCGTTCGTCGACAAAGGCGTCCGGGGCGACCTGTCGGAGCTGGCCCAGATCGAGTTCACCGACGCCGAGGACTTCGCTGACGGCTTGACCGATGTCAAGTTCATCGGCGCCGTCGCCGGTGTGATGGGACGCCGTCTGGAGACCGATCCTCGTGTCGTGGTGATGGGGGAAGACGTGCACCGGCTCAACGGCGGCACCAATGGCGCCACCCGCGGCCTGAGTGAGCGGTTCCCCGACCGCGTGATGGGGACCCCGATTTCGGAGAACGCGTTCGCCGGCCTCGGCGGCGGACTGGCTCTGGACGGCCGGTTCCGCCCGATCGTCGAGTTCATGTACGCCGACTTCATGTGGGTGGCGGCCGACCAGCTGTTCAACCAGATCGGAAAGGCCCGCCACATGTTCGGAGGTGAGGGAAAGGTGCCGTTCGTCCTGCGTAGCAAGGTCGCCATGGGTACCGGCTACGGATCACAGCACTCGATGGACCCGGCCGGCATCTTTGCGACGGCACTGGGCTGGCGAGTCGTCGCTCCGTCGACGCCGTTCGACTACGTCGGCCTGATGAACACGGCCCTGGCCTGTGATGACCCGGTCGTCGTTCTCGAGCACGTGGATCTGTACAACTCGACCGGTCCCGGACTGCCGGAGAACTACGACCACTACCTTCCGGTCGGCAAGGCCGCCGTACGCCGTGAGGGCGCGGCCCTGACCATCCTCACCTATCTGTCGATGACTTCGGCCGTTCTGGCCGCCGTCGAAGAGACGGGAGTGGACGCCGAGGTCATCGACCTGCGTTGGCTGGACCGGGCCAGCCTGGACTGGGACACGATCACCCAGTCGGTGATGAAGACCAACAACGTGCTCATCGCCGAGCAGGGCGCCCTTGGTACCTCCTATGGCGGCTGGCTCGCGGACGAGATCCAACGACGGCTGTTCGACTGGATCGACGCCCCGATCGAGCGCGTGACGGGTGGCGAGGCGTCGCCGAGCATCAGCAAGGTACTGGAGCGTGCCGCGTTGGCTTCCACGGAGGAAGTCGTCGCCAAGCTCCGCGAGATCTCTCAGGGGCCGGACAATGGCTGAGATTCTGCGTATGCCCGAGGTCGCCGCCAACACCACAGAGGCGATCCTGGAATCCTGGAACGTCGGCCTGAACGCTCCTTACGCGGCCGGCGACACGATCGTCACGGTGGAGACCGAGAAAGCCGCGGTCGACGTGGAAGCCGAGAGCGACGGCGTACTACTGCGCCTCCTGGTGGAAGCGGGTACGACAGTGGCGGTTGGCACACCGATCGCAGTCTGGGGCGCACCGGACGAGTCGGCGTCCGAGGCGGACGCCTTGGTGGCTTCACTGGGTATGGGAGCAGCGCCCGTGACGGCTTCCACCGCCTTGGCGTCGGCGCCGGAAGAGCCGGCGGCGCCGGCGGGCACGGTTGCTCCTGAGCCAACCGAGGCCGCGCGGGACAACATCGAGCGCATCTTCGCCAGCCCGCTGGCGCGACGTCTCGCGCGCGAGCTCGGAGTCGATCTGAACGCTGTGGTGGGCAGCGGCCCGCACGGACGAATCCGACGGTCCGATGTCGAAGCAGCTGTCGCCAGGCCGGCCGAGCCGGAGGAAACGTTGCCGGCAAAGGCCGGGGCAGAGGTCCAGAGCATCGGGACTTCGGCGGTCGATCCGCGATGGGTGGATGTGCCCAACACGCGGATGCGGGCAGCCATCGCCCGTCGGCTGACGGAGAGCAAGCAGAACACGCCGCACTTCTATCTACGCGCACGCGCACGCGTCGACGCTTTGCTTGAGCTGCGGCAACAGATCAACGCCGGCCAAGGCGTGAAGGTGTCGATCAACGACCTGCTCGTCAAGGCGATCGCGTCCGCGCACGTGGGTGTTCCCGCGATGAACGTGCAGTGGAACGACACCTCGATCCGGCACTTCTCGGACGTCGACATCGCCGTAGCCGTCGCCACCGACGGTGGTTTGGTCACCCCAGTGATCCGCGGCGTGGACTCCCTGTCGATGAGCCGCGTCGCCACGGCGACGAAGGACCTGATCGCCCGCGCGAAGGAGCGCAGGCTCCGGCAGGACGAACTGGAAGGCGGCACGATCACGATCACGAACCTCGGCATGTATGGCACCGAGGACTTCGCAGCGATCATCAACCCTCCACAGGCCGCGATCCTGGCCGTCGGTGCGGTGCGGCAGGAGTCAGTCGTCGAGGAGGGTGCGGTCACCATCGCATCCGTTCTGCGTCTGACCCTCGCCGTCGATCACCGGTCGGTGGACGGCGCCACTGCGGCCGAGTGGATGAAGGCGTTCGTGGACGTGCTCGAGCACCCGCTCCGGATCCTGCTTTGAGTACCAGCGCACGCGTAGCGAAGGAGACGGGCCACGACCGAGACCACTCTCGGCCGCGCAATCCTCGGCGGTGGATCAGGCGGCTATGCGGCCGCGCCACGCGGTGCGGAACTGGGTTTCATCGTTGCTCTTGTCGAGGAGAGCAAGGCCGGTGTCTGCATAGCGGCTGCTCTCCGACCTACCGGGACACCTCCCCGCCGATGGGCGTCCGCCTCCACGAGAGGCGGCGGGTGGTCACACTGGCGGGAAGGCCCTGAACGCCGGCCATGGCGAGCCCGAGCGACTGACGGATCTGCTGACCCGGTTCGCCCATCCCGCAGGCGACGAGGCGTAAGCGCGCCCGTCCACTGATTGCCTGCCGCATGGGCGCGCTTGGTGTTGTGCGGCATTCGCGCCGAACCCGGCATTGAGAGCTGCGGGTCGTCGTCACTTCGCGTCGGCTCTGGCTGCGGGCTGCGGTCGGAGCTCCGTTGCCGAGGGGGCCGGGTTGTCCACACTTCCCTCGTCGCATGCGTGGCCGACGGTGCGGTCTTCACCCGGGCACGCAACGCCGTAGTCTCAATGCGCGCCCGCCAGGAGGCCGATCGCCCCCGCCGCTCCCGGCGCCGGGTCACCGGCCTCCAGGGTCGGCGCAGCACCGTCACCCTCCGAGTCGCCCCAGGCGCGGACGACATCGTTTGAGGCCCTGGGTCGAGGCGCCGCGCGGCGTGGCTCCCCTGGCCCTGGTGATCGCATCCCCAAAGGCGCGCTTACGGGCGGCCTCACAGAGGGAGGCCAGTTCAGACATGGCCGGGTTGCGGAGGGGGACATGGTGAGCTCCGGGACGATGAAGCCGTCCTCCAGGTCGAGGGTGCTCTGCAGGACGGCCTCCAGGCAGTTCTGCACGAACTCGTAGCCTTCGCGCGGGGTGTCCGGTGCGGTAGGAGCCGCCGCGGCCGGCGACGACGGCGGCGGGGTGCCCTGGGCGGGCAGGGTCTCGCCCGCGGTGCGCTCGGGCAGGACCATTGGCCGGGCACGATTTGAGGATCGGCGCGACCGAGTAGTTGTCCATGGGGGCGCCGATCAGGACGGAGTCCGCCCGCTCCGGCTCCTCGTTGAGTTTCACGCGCGTCGCGAAGGCGGCGGACTGTTCAGGGGTGCGCTCGGACTGGGCGGCGAAGCCGGCGGACCAGGTGCCGAGGGTGGTGTGCGGGACTGGGGTGGCGGCGACGCTCCCGCGGAGGGCGGGCGAGTCGACGTGCAGCAGCGTGGCCAGGGGCTTTCTTCAAAGAGGCGCTGTCCGGTGCCGAGAACCGAGGGCCGAGGATCCATATGTGGTGATAGTTCCGCACAAGATAGGATCGAATGATACTATCGCGAATGGAACAGAAGAGGTCGAATGGAGGGGATGCAGGCGATCATGGACGGCTACGAGGCGGTCACGAGCCGACGGGCGGTGCGCGGATTCACCGGCCGGCACGTCCCCAGGGAGACGCTGGAGCGCGTGCTGTCCGCAGCGGCCTGGGTTCCCGTCCGGTTCGAACCTGCAGCCGTGGCACGTCTGTGTGGTGACCGGCGGGCCACTGGCGGAGATCAAGAAGCGCGCCTGCGAGCGCCTGGCCACCGGCGACCCCTGGGGCGAACCGGAGTGCGAGCAGTACCCGCCCGCGCTGAAGTCCCCGTACCGCGAGCGCCGATCCACCTTCGGGGCACTCCGCCGGGTCCTGGCTGCCGCAGCTGTCCGTGCGTCGGCTTGTCGCGCCCATCCTGCCCCGACCCCAACTGCCCTTGGACAAGAGTTCGATGACTGGCAATAGCGAAGTGACAACAAGAAATCCCACGAACACGTGCGCGATGACCGACTCGGCGATCGCGATGCTCGACGATCACGGAACAGTGGTCGGATGGACGCAGGCCGCTGAACGGCTCGTTGGATACACCCCAAAGGACGTGGTGGGTCGCTCCGCCGCACTCGTCGTGCCACCCTCCGAGGAAGCGCCGACGATATCCGCATACGTCGAGCGTTGCCGTGCCCACGATGGACGGTCGGGAATGACGGCGGTGCGCGACCGGGACGGTCGCATGGTCAACGTCAGCCGACGGGTTTCGATGTTGCGGGGGCAGGATGGAACAGTCCGGTGGCTCGTGTCCATGACCGACATCGGCATGCTCGCCCAGGACTCCGCGCGGCACGGTTCGATGCGGGAGTCGCTTCTGACCCGCGCACCGATCGGCATTGTCGTACGTGACCGGCAGCTGCGTTGCACCTGGGTGAACGACACCATGGAAAGCTACGACGGTATTCACCCTGACCGACGGCTCGGACGTCGTCTCACCGAAGCGCAGCCCGGTTTCAAAACCGAAGCAATCGAGGCGGTGTTGAGGAAGGTGCTCCAAAACGGGACTACCAGGGTCCTTGAGTACCGGCCACAGCTGTCGACGAGTCCGTGCCGGGAGCACATACTTGCGACTTCGTTCTTCTGCCTCAAAGACGCCGACGGCCAAGCGCTGGGGGTGTGCTCCATCAGCGTCGACGTCACCGAGAGCCGCCGGGCCCGCGAGCGCCTTGCCATCCTGAGCGAGGCCCGTACGCGCCTTGGCAGCAGCCTGGACGTGATGCAGACCAGCCAGGAACTGGCCGACCTCGCCGTACCCCTGCTCGCCGATTACGTCGCCATTGACCTGGAGCAGTCAATTCCGTTCGGCGAAGCGTCCTCGGTCCACATCGGGCCGACGGGTGAGCGCCTCCCCGTTCTCCGACGTGCCGGTCTTGCCTCGATCCACCAAGGAGTCCCCGAATCCCCATGGGACCGCGGTGAGTCGGTCCCAGTGCCGCCCGCATCCCCTTTCGCTCACGTCCTGTGCACGGGCAGGCCTTTCCTGGAACCGGTCTTGGACACCGCTCCGGGCGCATGGATCGATCACGACCCGGCCCGGGCGCAGAAGATCCGAGAAAATAGAATGCATTCCCTGATGGTCGTTCCCATCCGCGCGCGGCACACCCTGCTGGGCACGGCGTTGTTCATCCGTACGCAGGACCCGGTGCCATTCCAGGAAGGCGATCTTCGTCTGGCCGAAGAACTGGTCAGCCGCGCGGCGTTGTCGCTCGACAACGCGAGTCAGTACGCGCGCCGACACACCGCGGCCCTCGCGCTCCAACGCAATCTGCTCCCACGCGGTTTGAAGGGCGGCACGGCGGTCGAGGTGGCATCGAGCTACCTGCCCGCCGACATGGACCACGGCGTCGGCGGCGACTGGTTCGATGTGATCCCGTTGTCCGGCGCCCGAGTCGCCCTCGTCGTCGGCGACGTGGTCGGACACGGGATCAACGCCGCGGCGAGCATGGGCAGGCTCCGCACCGCCGTACGCACACTCGCCGACATGGAACTGCCCCCCGACGAACTGTTGACTCACCTTGACGACACCGTCCAGCGACTGGTCGAAGAAGACGCCGACGCCGCCGATGGGCTCCCCGCCGTAGGGGGCGCCACTTGCCTGTACGCCGTCTATGACCCGGTTACCCGCGTCTGCACCATGGCCAGGGCTGGGCATCCACCGCCCGCGATCGTCGACCCGCAAGGCCGGGTCACTTTCCCCGACCTTCCCACCGGAACCCCACTGGGTATCGGACTTGGAGACCCCTTCGAGTCCGTCGAGCTGGAACTGCCCGAGGGAAGTCTCATCGCCCTGTACACCGACGGTCTGATCGAGACCCGCGACCACGACATCGATGAGGGAATGCGCCGCCTGGGCACCGCCCTGAGCCTGCCGGATCGATCCCTGGAAGACCTCTGCACCCGCGCGACGAAGCCCATCCAAGGGCAGGTACCGTGTGACGACGTCACCCTGCTCCTTGTCCGGACCCGCTCACTCAAACCCACCCAGGTTGCCTCCTGGACGTTGCCCAGTGACCAGACCGTAGTCCAAAGCGCCCGGCACCTGGCAGCGTGTCAGCTCACCGCATGGGGCCTGGCCGGTCTCCAGGACCCAATCAAGCTGATCGTCAGCGAACTCGTCACCAACGCCGCCCGCCACAGCACCGGTCCCATCGGCCTGCGCCTGATCAAGCATCAATTCCTCACCTGCGAAGTGTCCGATACCGAGGTATGCCCCCCGCGCCTGCGTCGAGCGCACACCAGCGACGAAAACGGCCGCGGCCTCTTCATGGTTGCCCAGCTGTCCCGGCGATGGGGCTATCGCCTGGCATCGGGCGGCAAGGTCGTCTGGGCCGAAACAGACCTGACCTCACACGTCTTTGAGGCTTCGTCCGCGCCTGTGGAGCAAGGGCGCCGCGCCACCCCACCGCGAGCTACAGGTGTCCCCGGCCGTGAGGGTGAAGCCCGGTCCGCGCCGTGAGCCCGCTGGATGTGGCGGCGCGTGTCGTGCGACCGGCGTGGGCCGTCCGGTGCGGGCTGCGGTGCACCCTGGAGCACCCGACCTGAGCATCGGGCTCCAGCCGTGTCCATAGGGCCACATGCAGCCGACAGCCGTAGCTCACCGCGATCAGTCCAGCTCAGCCGGCCCAACTGGAACAAGCAGGCTGGTGGCTCGTCACGCCACCTCGGCCGGGTATTCGCCGCCCGGTGTGCCGGGACAGCCTGAAGTACAGATCGTCATCGACCTCGGCGCCGATGTCTTCGATGATCAGCGCACAGACAAGGTGCGGAGGGTGGGTAGCGAGGCGGTACGCATTGACGCCTCCCGCGAGCGTCGAAGCACGCTGTATCAGTGAGCCCAGATGATCGAGAACCCTGCCTGCGTCCTTTGCCAACTCGGCCACCAGGACTTGGGCGTCGTCCACTCGGGCGGCCGAACCATCCAGCCAACAGGAGGCCGCGCGCCGCATGCGGGGCACGTCCCGGTCGGCTGCCCACCGGCGCTCGCCGAGTCCGGCGGCAACGCCGGCAAGGTTGGTCAGCGCGCCGATCGCGGCCAGGTCCGCCAGCGCGTAGGCGGCCTGGAATCCGAGGACGAACTCGTGCGCCCCCTTGACCACAGCGCATCGATCGCGGCCGCATTACCTGATTACCTGCGGCGACGCCATCAGGCGCGTGCAGCACCACCCGCGGCGGGACGTCCAAGGCCGAACGGATCGCAGCGAAGGTTTGCGGGGGCCGGCAGCTGAACCCATCAGCAGCGATGTCGCTTGCCACGTCGACATCTGCCGACATGAAGGCCAAATGGATCGCCGTCCCGGAAGGGCCAAAGTGGGCCTCCGGCTACGGCTTGTAGCACAGCGCACACACACCACGAGCCGAGAAGGGTGAGGGCTGGACCGTCCGCATGCTAAGTTAACACGAAGATTCGTTTTTTACCGCGTAGGGTGGATGCATGCCGAAGGTCACGCAGGAGTACATGGAGGCCCGCCGCAAGCAGATCCTGGAGGCGGCTCGCCGCTGCTTCCTACGGGACGGATTCCATTCGACGTCGATGCAGGACCTGTTCGCCGAGTCGGGCCTCTCGGCGGGCGCGGTGTACCGGCATTTCGCCAGCAAGAACGAGATGATCACGGCGATCGTCGAAGAGAACATGCGTGACGTGCTCTCGGCGGTCCACAGCGTCGCCCAGCGCCGGCCCAGCAGCTCCGTCGGGAACTTCATGGCTGACGTCCTCGATATCGTCAAGGCCAAGACTGCCGAGCAGAACCTCGCCGGGCTGTCCGTACTGGCCTGGTCTGAATCCCTACGAAACCCGTCGTTGGCCAGGCAGTTCAACGACCTGCTTGCCCAGATGCGCTCCGCTCTCACCGAGGTTATGCGAGAGCACCAGCAAAGTGGCAGCCTCACGAGCGAGGTGTCTCCCGAGGCGATCGCCGCCGCGCTCTTCTGCACCCTGCCCGGCTACATTCTCCAGTTGGCCATGGGCGACTCCAAGGGGCTGGAGGAGGTTCCCGACGCCTTTCGAGCGCTCTGGCCCGATTCGGCCGCGTCCTGAAACTGGGTAGTGGCCACGGGCGCATGGTCCGCACCCGGCTGCCCCATAAAGACCATCGACACCTGCGCGTGCACGCGATCAGGACACCCACCAACCGGCACCAGTCACGAGGAGCCGCCCTGGGCGATGGATTCCACCTACACGCGAATGCCTGCCTACCACGGTGAGCAACGACCCCGGAAACACAATCCGCCCCAGGACCACTCAGCTGATCCGAGCCGCTGGTCGAATGCCTCTCGGAGCACCTGGGCCGCTCGTTCCGAGGACGTGGGTTTTCTCGGGGAGTATCAGCGATCAGGTTGCCGCCAGCCGCAGCCGCCCGTTGGGCGCCGGGCCGCAGACCGGCTGACTGCATGGTCGCCTCGCTGCCTCACACCGCACCAAAGGTGTCCGTCAAAATGGGAAAAGTTCACAGTCGCTACGAGCGTGAAGTGGTTCACGTCATTACGACCAACGACCTGTCAGGTAACGATCGCAATGTGCCGTCCTCCTCACACCTGGTGCGGTGAGGCCCGTCGCTTTGGCCGATAACACCGTCGTGTGTGTGCAGATGGCGGGCGACCGCGTCAGCGAACTCGTCGCCGACTCTCAGGTGATCGTGAGCTAAGGCTACGGCGGACGACCGTGCAACCTGATCCGCCCCCACCCGTCTCAATCGGAGGCGCTGGGGGCGGCCCACTTTGCCCTTGCAGGGGACCCCTCACGGACACGAGCACTGCCTCGCGGCAACCAAGAGTTTCCCGGAATCCGTGTCCACGTGGACCGACGGGATTGGGACAGCCCTCCGGTCAGAGGTCAGCAGAGTCGATCGAATGGCTGGACTGGTTCCTGGTAGCCGTGTTCATATGCGACTGGGAGTCGCGCTCGGTCGGCAGCGGTCCCGAGACAGTGAAGTAACGCTGGCCGGCGACGAGAAGATCCTCTGCAGGAAACTTGGTGATCACCTCGCACCCGTCCGAGGTCACCACGAGCTCTTCCTCGATCCGGGCCGCGCCCCAACCGTCCTTTGACGGCCAGTACGTCTCCAGCGCGAAGACCATGCCCTCTTCGAGTACCTCCGGGTGCTCAAGGGACACCAGGCGGGAGAACACCGGCTTCTCCCAGATTGACAGTCCGACACCGTGGCCGTACTGAAGCGCGAAGGCCGCTTCCTCGTCGGGGAAGCCGAACTCCGGCGCCGTTGGCCACACCGACACGATGTCGGCCGTTGTGGCTCCGGGTCGGACGAGGCTGATTGCTTCGTCCATGTACTCACGGCACCGCGTATAGGCGTCGCGTTGAGCGGAAGACGCACTGCCGACGGCAAAAGTGCGGTAGTAGCAGGTGCGATAGCCGTTGTAGCTGTGCAGAATGTCGAAGAACGCTGGATCCCCGGGCCGCACGATGCGGTCCGAGAAGACGTGGGGGTGTGGTGCACACCGCTCCCCGGAAATCGCATTCACGCCTTCGACGAACTCCGAGCCGAGGTCGTAGAGGGTCTTGGCCACCACACCCACGCACTCGTTCTCGCGCACACCTGGCCGGAGAAACTCGTAGAGGTTCTCGTAGGCAGCGTCGACCATTGAGCAAGCATGGGTGAGTAGAAGGATCTCGTCACGTGTCTTGATGCGTCGAGCCTCCAGGAACACCTGCTGGCCGTCGACCACCGTGATTCCCGCGTTCTGCAGGGCCATCAGGACCGGGAGCTCAATGACGTCGACGCCGAGCGGTTGGTCCAGGAGCCCGTAGAGCTCGAGCTCGCGCTTGATCTTCTGGGCGACCGAGTCCGCCATCCCGACCAGAGGGTTGATGGCGCCGCGCAACGTCGAGATGCCGGCGCGAGCGCCGCTCGGGTTGCGGACATCAGCTCCGTGGTGGGCTCCGTGCGGATCACCGTCCGAGTGGGCTTTCGAGTAGTCCAACCACGGGTTGTACAGCTGATGGTGCTTGGCGGCTGATCCAAAATCCCAGACGATCGGCTCGCCTCCCCTGACCAGCAGGGAGAACCGGATCATTTTGTCGATCGCCCAGGTGCCGATGTGGGTCGAGGACATGTAGCGGATGTTGGCGAAGTCGAAGGCGAGGACGGCACCGAGGTCGGACTGCTCCAACGACTCGCGGAGACGGGCCAGCCGCTCGTCGCGAAGCCTGCTCATGTCGACGCGGGTCTCCCAGTCGACCGTGTTCGGCCCGAACGTTGGAATCGCCATCACAACTCCTTTGCCTAGCGGACGGTCACGGGTAGTGGGGCTGCACGCGTGCGCCACCCACAGCCGTGCGTTCAGTATCACTTAACACTGGAGGGTGAGCGACGTCAACTCCCGCAGCGAGGTGGTTGGAAGCGGCCTTCTTGCTGGCTGGCAGTGGGGTGCCAGATGGAGATCAGCCTCTCGGTTCGCAAGGCACCGCTGTAGGCGACCACATGACACATGCCGCTCACCGATTCGTTCCTCTTGTTCAGGTGCAAGCGAAGGGCGGCGGAGTCGAAGCGGCTGGGCGAGAATGCACCCGCAAGCGGGTGAGGGCTGGAAGCAGCTCCCGGGTGATGTCACCGTCCGGCACGCAGAACCAGATCACCGTGCCCGATCTCAACGTCGCGGTCCGGTCCGTCGTCGACGTTCTGGGAGCCGACCTAGTGTCCTGAGTCGTTGGGTCAGTTCAGGTATCCGGCTAGGCCTTCAGAATCTCCTCCACGGGTTTCGTGCAGCGGAACCTCGGACAGGCGCCAGTCATGGCCGGGTGGCGGGTGTTTGGCAGGTGGAGATGTCGTAGCAAGTCAGGTGGACGTCCCACTCGGGCGGCACTTCGCGATCGATGCGAGCGAGGAACTTCTTGAACTCCGGTGCGGGTGCCGGCAGTGGCTCCGCCCGATCACCTCGCCGGTGGCAGTGTTCAGCGCGCCAAGCAGGGTGGTAACGCGACCGCGGACGTAGTTGTAGGTACGACGCGCGGGCGCCCCCCGGCATCATCTGCAGCACCGGCGCGGACCTGCCCGGGGTGGCGACATCCTGTTCGGCACCCCGGTTGCGCACTTCAGCATCACCCGGGACCGCGACGCCAGGGCCTGCGAGGACGTGTAGCGCCTTGCCCACCAGGTCGGCGTCGCACGCGCATCGTCGGTCAGCACCGACTCGACCCTCGACGCTCCGGCCGCATCATCCCGCCGTCACGCCGAACGCGCCGACCTACGCCGCGAAACAACGACTCAGGGCACCAGGTCGCCGCCAGCCAAGGCGCGCTTCGGGATCCATTCTGCCGCTTCCTTGGAGAGGTTTCCTGAGGAATGATTGAAATTGGATCCATTCTCTGTCACGGTAGTGGGGGGACAGAAGCCGGAGAGCCCCACGATGACGAGGCACTCCACACCGCTGGCCCGGTTGCGATCGCAGAGCTCTCAGACGACGTTCGTGCTCTCCTGCTGCGGACCTCGGTGAGATCTCCGGCCTCAACCGAGGCAGGGTCAGACCGCCGTGGCTCACACAATGCGTTTCACCCTGTCCGCGGACCATCGGCCCGTTGGCGGTGCGGTTGCGGCTCAGTGGATGGCGGAGCTCATCAATCCTCCTCGAGAACCCGCCGCAGACCGTGACTTGACGAGAGCGTTGAAGCACACAATGAGCTTGCCCAAGCAAGACCCTCAAGCGAAGACTCCCACTGTCGCCTGGAGCGTGGCACTGCGCGGTGCCGTAAGAGGCAGGGCAATGGCGCAGACCACCGTGGCTGCCCTGATAGTCGGGTCAATTCTGTTCATGGTCAACCTGTACTCGCCGGTCCGGGAAGGTCCGTTCACATGGGCGCTCACGGCTCGGATCGCACTTACCTTCCTCGTGCCGTGGTTCAACGCGACGATGGGCATCGCGATCGGCCTGCGGAAACCTCAACCTTTATCGCGTCATCAGACCGAGCCCGCAGATACGGCCACTCACCAAGAGTCTGCCCCACACTCACCTCGAGCCAGCCGCTTACAGGCAGGACCCGTTGAAAGGTAGTTCACATGTCGTTTGTGCCCCTGCTCACAGCCGACCAGTTCTCCTCGGTCGACCAATCCACTCTCACACAGGGGGTGGATGCTTACGGCCAGGTGCTGAACACCTGGGCGGCCATCGGGAACAGTCCCGGCTTGCTCGCCACATACCTGCCGTTCCTCAGGCAGCTCAACGGCCCAGGCGCGTTGGAGGAGCGCGTGAAGGAACTGGTGGCCGTACGCGTCGCCGTGCTCAACCACTGCCGCTATACAACTAGTCACCGATACACGTCTGCGCTGGCCAAGGGGGTGGGGCCCGACGACCTCGCGGCCATTGCGAAAGGTGAGCTCGAACGCTTCACCGAGCGGGAGCGGCTAGCTCTTCAGTTGGCTGAGGAGATGACGATCTCCCTTCCGACGGTCCCCGTGGGGCGTGGCACCACCGGCGTCTCTGCGAGTGTCCGCGACGACGTGCAGCGGGTGTTCGACGCAGCACAGCGTGTAGAACTCGTCATGTGTATCAGCATCTGGAATGCGTTGTCACGATTCCACCGTGTCATGGCCCTCGAACTCGACATGCCGGCGCCACCCGCACTTGTGGAAGACCAGCTCTGATACCGCGCGGGGCAGTGAGGTGCCGGCGGACTTCGAAAGCCGGCCCGGTGGTGGGCTGTGAAGATGGACTCCTAGCGGTCAGTTGATGTCGGTCGTTCACTGGTCTTGGCCGCGGGGACCCGGCCCAGGTCACGCCCGCGAACGCGATCCCCCTTGTCCTTCAGGGAGATCACTTCGGTGTTATGGGACGAGTCGGTCGATCACAGCGGCGACCGTATCGCCGCCGAAAACCTTGCCCTGGCGTCCGAGGGGCCTGCTGCTGGTTACGATCAGGGAAGCGCGTTCGTACTGATCTTTCAGCTGAGTTGTCGGTCTGGCGAGAGTCCGGTTTCTGCGACGCATCCGTCGATGAGGTGAGCTCGTCGTTGGATGCGCCGCATGCAGCTCCGGACAGCTTGGACGAGGTGGTCGCGTCGGGCCGGAGTTACGACCACATACCCCCGAACCGGGCTGAGGTCGGGCGCGCGAAGACGGACGGTTGCACGATGGTGAGCCAGTCGTGCTCGGCCGCGTACCGCCGCAATTGGCTCCAGCGATGTGCTGCCTTTCAGCGCCCCGGTCGGGGGCGGTGCGCCGTCATCGAGACGGCGGCTTCGTCCTCGAAGAGCAGCCATGCCCCGAGCGCCGCCGTGGTGGCTGTGCCCGGGGCCAGGTCTCCTTCGCCCGTCAGGCCACCGCCGCATCGTCCTGCTCGACGGCCCGCCGTTAGGGCTGCTGGCACGATCGCCCTGCCGCCGCAGGAGCTCTTACACCCCGGAAACCACAACGACACCCCCAGGTGGTCCGCGGCAGCAGCATGCATGTCCAGTCCGTTTGTACATCCCTGCCACAGGAGATCCCCCATGAGCGTGTCTACAGAACCCTTCACCTACTCCGATTTCCCCACCGATTTCCGCGGCGTGGTGCTGCGGCCTGGCGATGACCAGTACGACGCGGCGCGTGCGCTATACCAGGGCCGTGCCGCCGACGAGGGCCCCGCGCTGATCGCGCAGTGCACCGAGGAGGAGGACGTCGCGACCGTCCTGCGCTACGCCTCCGCACACGCCATCCCGGTGGCCGTGCGCAGCGGTGGGCATGGTTCGGACGGCTATGCGATGCCCGGTGGCGCGCTCGTCATTGATCTCTCGGCGATGAAGACGGTCACCGTCGACCCTGAGACGCGGGTGGTACGGGCCCAACCGGGTGTCCAGCTCGGTGAGATGGACGCCGCCGCGCAGCGGCACGGCCTGGCCGTACCCGCCGGGACGGTGAGCAGCACCGGCATTGCCGGGCTGACACTGGGCGGCGGCATCGGCTTTCTGATGCGCCGCTACGGTGCCACCGTCGACAATCTGCTCGCCTGCGACATGATCACCGTGGACGGCCGCAAGGTCCGCGCCGACGAGACCAAAAACTCCGAGTTGTTCTGGGCGCTGCGCGGCGGGGGCGGCAACTTCGGCGTCGTCACCTCACTCGAGTACCGCGCACACCCGGTTGGCCCCGACGTCGTTGCAGGACAGCTGATCTTTCCGTTCGGCCAGGCCGCCGACGTCCTCGAAAAGCTCTCGGCGCACCTGGCCACAGCCCCGCGAGAGCTGGGCCTGCTGGTCGCCATCGCTCCTGCTCCCCCTCTGGCGATGCTGCCCAAGGAGGTGCACGGGAAGCCGGCGCTGATTCTCGTCGTGGTCTACACCGGGGATCCCACCACGGCCCATGAGGTCGTCAAGCCGCTCGCCGCGCTCGGCCAACCGCTCGCCAACCTGGTCGCGAAGACCACGTGGGTGAAGGCGAACAGCATGCTCGATGCCGTCGCCCCCTACGGCATGCGTATGAACCTGCGTGGTGGGTACCTGCCGACACTGTCCGCCGACGCCATCGACGTGCTGCTGGAGAGCGTCGCCACCATGCCGTCGAACCCCGGCGCCCTCTACTCGATCAACATCTCGTTCATGGGCGGCGCGATCTCCGAGGATATAGGCGAGGACGCCATGGCCTTCTCCCGTGAGGGAGCCGCCTGGCTGTGGGAAGCCATCACCAAGTGGGACGCACCCGAGTACGACGCGCAGTACGACGAATGGGCGACCACCCTCACCGAGGCGATGCAGCCGCACGCACTGACGAACGGCTACGCCAACCTCACCGACGACCTGGGCGACGAGTGGCGGCGCGGATTGCACGGTAGCGAGGCCAAGCACCAGCTCCTGCGTTCGATCAAGGCCGCCTGGGACCCCCACAACCTGCTCCGCTTCAACAAGAACATCACCCCTGAGCCCACCGACTGACCGCACACCGGCGGAGCGGCACACGAGCGGCCGGGTGCGTCGCTCCGCCCTCGCCCCGTACCGACGGGGCAAATTCCGGAGCCTGGCAGCAACTTGACCGTAAACCTCCGAGCGGAGTTGGGTTCGGACGGCGACGACAGCCGGCCACCGGTCGGCCTGCTCGGGGCGAGTCTGTCTCAACCGCCAGAAGGTATGTTCAATACCGAACCTCCTGAGGAAGATCCGCAACAGGAGGTCGACACCACGGGCGGTGGCGTCGGGGCCGCTGTGTCACAGACACAGCGGGTGGGGCTCGCGGTTGCCCGGTAGACGCACCACGGCGAGGCAGACCAATGTGCCTTCGATGACGGGCAGTTCGCCGTCGTACTCGCTCCACCCGCCTTGGCGGCGGTCCGACTTGGCGTGCAGGCGCCCGAGCAGCGGGCGGTGACGGAGCCGAAGCGCCCATGACATGGGTGAAGTCCGGGTGGTTGGCGGGGGCGGATAGGCTGAACTCCTCGTCGTGCCGAGGCCGGCGGCCGGGCCGGGGTCGGACCCTCGCGGCGACCGCCCTGGGCGCGCGTTACCCGGTCGGAGCGGACCCGGCCGAGCAGCCACGCCGGCTCCTCGCGCAAGAGCCACGTCAGGCGTACGACGTCGTAGCCGGGGTCCAGGACGAACAACACCTAGTGCCACTGTCCGGCTTCACGCAGGCGGACCAGCGGGCGCTGATCCGGGCGAAAGGCTTCCCCGGCATCGCCACCAGATGCGAGAAGACCGTCACCTCCTACGAAGCGGCGGTCACACTCGCATCGTTCCTGCTCTGGGCAAGATCCGTTTGAAGACGGACCCTGGAACGAAAGCCGGAAGGTACGTTTCCTCAACCAGGTGGTCGAGGAATTTCAGTGCGTCGTGCCGGAATCGTACGACGAGGTCGCAGGGACCCGTGGCAGGAGTGCCCGGGCTGCTCGCAGTGCAGGAGGCAGCGGAGCGAGGGTCTCCGTCTTGCCGTCGTCGACGGCGCAGACGCTTCGGCCTATGAAGGCTTCATCGCTGGTCATGTACCCCGCACACCGCTTTCGCGAGGGACGCCAAGTGCGGGAGGGCGCTCGGCCCATGTCTGGTTCCTTCGGAGTGCAGTGTCGGGCCGGCCGTGCCGTCTCGCTTTGGTAAGCCTCACGTCCTGCGGGCGTTCGGATGCTGCCCGTCCGCAGTGTCGGCCGCGCGCGGAAGTGGTGAGTGCCGACGGGCGTGGGATGCCGCGGGCCGAAGAGGCGGGGCGGTGGAGGGTCGGACCATAGCGTTCTCTGGAACCGAGATGCCGATTCGTGTTCTCCCGACGCCGCGGAAGGTCCGCGAAGGAGCGGACCCGGGCGCCGAGTTCGCAGCAAGGAGGGCCTTGCTGAAGCCTGTGCGGCGGTCTCGCCCGCTCTTGACGGCCGTGTCCTGCGCTCGCACAGCAAGGAGATCACCACCGCCACCAGCATGGACGCCGGCAGTCACTCCCGAGCGGCCTTGAGGCGTGCCTTCGATGACGGTCGGTCGCACTGTCCTGCGAGAGGGTGGCCCTCGGTGTGGGGCAGGCAGTCTTGTCGCCAGTGGCGCAGGGCGATGTGGAATTTGTCAGCGGACGGGTACGAACAGGATCAACTGGTCCTTGATCCAGGGGTCGACTATGGCCACTAGCTGGGCAGCCCTGGGATCGAACACCGCCAGCTGGTCCGCGACCCAAGGATCGGTGTGCCAGTGTGTGGTGGAGTGCCGGCTCGGGTGGTGGCTGGTGTCGGCCATGGTGGTTGGGGCAGGAGTGTGCCCGGCTGTCTGAGCGGTGGCCGCCGTCGCGAAGCCGCCAGTGGCCACGAGGGCGCCTGCGACTAGAACGGCGGAAACGCCGGTGGTCGCGATCCGCCGCATCAACTTCTTCATGATTTTTTCCTCCTCGCAGAGTCCATCGCCTGGGTCTGCGATTGGTGGCGCTGCCGCTTAGCGTGCGGACACAGTCGAGAATCGAACCAACTGGTTGGCGTGAGTCACGCCAGGCCCTCGCCAACATTCGGCCAGCTACCCAGCGTCCTGTGACCCTGGCGTGGAGCCATCGCCGTCTCGCGGTTTGCACGGCACCTACGTCGCTTCGTCCTGTTCCGCGAACGGCCATTCCGTTTTGCGTTCCCCCATCATGAGGGATCGATCGGTCCGATGTCAAGACGAACATTCGTTTTCTTTAGAGGGTTCATGCCGAAACTCACAGAGGAGTACCTCGTCGACCGGCGCTGACGCATCCTGGGAGGCCCGCCCCTGCCGGAAACCTCGCCCGCCCAGGCCTGTTCATACTCGTCGAGGAGGCTGCCGAGTCGATCACGCCAACGAGCGCAGCCCCGACGCCCACGTCTCGCCTCGTAAGAGCTCAACGTGGGCGCGGTGGGGTCGGTCACGGACCCCACCGCGGTCTCCTTGGGACCGCTGCCACCAGGACTAGTTCGAAGACCTGAGAGTGCCGAAACCTCCCGCGAAGTGGACCAGCGGTCGGCAATCCACCTTGTATGCGCAATAGCGGACGTCCCCCACGAAGATCGTGTGGTCGCCGCCGGGGAGCGCCTCGGCGACGTCGCACACGACAGCCGCGATGGCGTCCTTCAATACCGGCACACCGTGGTCGTCGAAGGTCTCGACGCCGGCGAACTTGTCTTGTTTGGAGACGGCAAAGTTCCGCGCCAGGGACTCGCTGTCCTCGCCGAGGATGTTGACAGCGAAGCGGCCGTGCGCCGCGATCGCGGTCCGCGTATACAGCTGGTTGCTGATGCACACGAGCAGCTGGAGCGGGTCCAGGGAGAGGGCGGACACGGCGCTCGCCGTCATGCCAATGGGCGTGCTTCCAGAGCACGTGGTAATTACGCTGACGCCCGTGACGAGCCGACTCATCGTGGCTCGGAAATCGACGGTCGTGTCGAGGGTTTCTGTCATCGGAGGGCCTCCGTGAAGGTGTGTCTGGGCCCTGGTGCCTTGGTGAATCGTGCGACGTCGGCTGTTAATGCCGAGGAAATCGCGTCCTACACCGAGCGCCAACACGGTCTGCCCGCCCATCGACGCAGTCGGTCGACCAGCCGTCTCGGGTCCGCGGACGGCTGCACTCCGAGCTCCTTCATGACGCGCAGGCAGCCTCGGTACAAGTCCAGTTCATCGTCCGAGTCGGCTGCCTCCGCAGCGAACGGGGCGAGCCGTCAGGCCTGTTCCCAGTAGGGATCGCTGTCCCGCAGACACCCGCGAGCCGACGGGCCTCCCGGACGCGGCTGAGGTGCTGCGCCACGGTCGCAGCGTCCACGCGGTCCTGCAGGAGTGCGGCCTCAAGTTCGGCTCGCCTGGCGTCGAACCAGTATGTCGAGAAGGTGTCGAAGGAGAAACCACGTTCGGCGATGGCCACGACGGACTGAAGCCTGTCCCACCGGTGCTCGCCGTCCTGACGTCCGGCTCCGCCGCCAGTGGCTGTAAAGCGCCTGAGGCGCTTACGACGGCGGACGCTGGTGTCAGCCGGGCACTCGAGCCACCCGTGACAGATCGTGATCCGGGCACAGGGCCAGTTTTGCCTCAAGGGGCAGGCTGAGGAGCGTCTTGTTCCCCGGGTTGCGTGGAGGTCGTGAATACCGTCGATGCGGGCCGTGCTCGAGCGCCGTGAGAAGGCTGCGGCGGTGCGAGTGGAGGAACTGCGTGCCGAATTCGAGCATGTGCGGGCAGCTCTTGCGGAAGGGGAAGAGGTACGCGAGTTGTTTCCAGCGTTTGTGGCCGGCGAGGGCGTGTTCGACGGTGTTGCGGTCGGAGGAGTGCCGGTGGCGGTCGCGTTCCCCGCGTTCATGGGTGCTGCCAGAGCACTCTTGTTCAGTTTTCTGGGTGGTGTGATCGCCTGCGCGGGATCGTCGCGTGTCAGGCCGAGGTAGCCGTCGTCCGGCATGACCTCCACGTTGGGGAGCGCGGGAAGCAGACGGCGATGCCTTCGTAGCACGCGGCGGTGGCGGGCGGCAGCCGACGCGCGTCTCAACCTTGATCGCATTCGGCCTATGTGGAGGCAGCCCAACCGTTCCAGCTCAATACGCGGCTAGCTAATATGCCCTCGTGATCGTCGACGTTCCTCACCAAACCAGCGCATCGTGTGCGGCCGACCACCCCGGGGATGCCTCGGCTTTCGCTCTCGCCTTGCTGCTGCGCCGGGCGCGCTGGCGCGCTGCCTCGGCGATGAGGGAAGCGCTTCGCCCGCTCGGCATAGAGTTGCGGCACTTTGCCGTGCTGATCGTGCTGATCGATCGCGGACCCACGATACAGCGGGACTTGGCGGCGGCGACGGGGTCGGACAAGGCGGGAATCATGCGGGTCGTGGACGACCTGGAGCGTAAGGGGCTCGCTGTTCGCAAGACGGTCATGGGGGACCGGCGGGTGCGTGTAGTGGAGATCACGCCTGAGGGCATCGAGCTTTTCGACGAAGCGCATGAGGCGGCATCAGTGGCGGAGCGGCTGGTTGCCGAACTCGGGCCCGGCGAGCCCGAGCAACTGATGGATCTGCTGACTCGGTTTGCCTGTCCCACAGGCCGTCAGACGTAAGCGCACGCGGGTGCCGGTTGCCTGCCGCGCAGTCCGATTGGCGGGGGCAGGCCCGCCTGGTCCTGGACGCGATCTTCTACCTGGTCCGCGGCGGGATCGCCTTGCGGGCCCTGCCGGCCGACTTCCCGCCGCACCAGACCGTCTACGCCCTGTTCCGCCGGTGGACCCACGCGCGGGCGTGGTACCGGATCTACGCAGCGCTGCGTGAACGTGCGCGTCTGGCCGACGGGCGTGGACCGGTGCCGACCGCGGCCGTGATCGGCTCCCGGACCGTCCGCGCCGCCGACACCGCCCCGACCGCCAGCAGCGGGTTCAACGGCGAGAAGAAGACATCCGATGCGGAAGAACTGTCAAGCGGCCTCGGCGAGTTGAGTGTCTGATGGGGTTGGGAAGGCGACTGCTTCGTTGTAGTGGAAGCGGTGGGTGAGGCAGTGGTGGAGGCAGCCGAGCATGCGGTTGAAGCAATGCCACGAAGTCAGGGCTGGCCCTGCGTCGTCAAGGACTGTCGGTGCATGGGTAGTTCGGGGCACGTAAGACGGGATCCTCTGGTAGGAGGAAAGCCGACCAAGACTTCTTCCGTTCAGAGGATCCCGTTGTCGAGCCAATCTGCCACCCGCACCCTCACGCGCACTACGACCGTTGCAGGTCGGTGGCGGTTTGTTTGTTGTGGGGTTTGGTGTTGTCGGGGTGGGGCCACAGGGCGTGTAGGGCATCGGTGATGCCGGGTTGTGCGTGGGGTCCGAGTAGGGCGAGTTGGAGGATGTAGCCGGGCAGGATGCTGACGAGGACGTCTGCGAGGGCTGTTGCCGGTACGTGGGGGGGCAGGTGTCCGGTGTGTTGGTGGTCGCGCACGATGTCGGCGATCTCGGTTCTGGTTTGTGTCAGCATGCGTCTGTACTGGGGGCGCAGGTGGGGGTTTCGTAGTGCTTCGGCCCAGACCTGGACGCTGAGTTGGGCCAGGCCTTGGTGTTCGGTCTTGGTGTCGACGAGTGTGGTTGCTGCTGCGAGGGCGGCGCCCAGGGCTCCTCCGTTGTGGGCGTGGGTCACTGTCCTGATCATGGCGGTGACTTCGCGGATGTTGTCTTCGGCTATGGCGAGGATCATTTCGTCCTTGCTGGCGAAGTAGCGGTAGACGGCTCCTGAGGACAGGCCTGATTCGGCGAAGATGTCCTGCATCGAGGTGGTCTGGAAGCCGCCGTTGCGCAGGAAGCAGCGGTGGGCGGCGTCCAGGATGTGCCGGCGGCGGTCGGCGAGGTATTGCTCTGTGACTTTGGGCATGAGGCGATGCTACAAGAAAAACGAATGTTCGTCTTGACATCGCGTTGATCGGCGCCTCAGGATGGGCGCACAAAACAGAATGGTCGTTCGCGGATAAGGGAGGAGGCGACATGAGTACCGTGCAGACCAGCGGGTCGGCGATGACTCCGTACCACGTTCCACGGGATGCTGGGGCGCTGGCCGTGCCTGCGGTGGCTGAACGGGCGCCGTCCGACACCGTGGCGTTCGTGCTGCAGGGCGGTGGCAGCCTGTGCGCATCGCAGGTCGGCACATTGCGGGCGCTTACACAGGCGGGAGTCAGGCCCGATCTCGTAGTGGGGTCCTCGGCCGGCGCGCTCAACGGCGCCGCCTTCGCCGCCGACCCGAGCATCGAGGGAATCGACCGGCTGGAAGCGCTGTGGCTGCGCCTCAAGCGCCGGCACATCGCGCCGATATCGCTTCGGACCCTGATCAGGGCTGCGGTGGGCCGGGGAGAGGCGGCGGTCTCCAGCGCGGCGTTGCAGCAATTGCTACGGTCCGGCCTCGGCGTCGGCCGACTTGAGGAGACCGCCGTGCCGGTGCACGCCGTGGCGACCGACTTCGAGACCGGCGCCGCGGTGGTCCTGTCCCGGGGCGACGCCGTTTCGGCGCTGCTTGCCTCCGCGGCCTTCCCGGGCCTGTACCCCCCGGTGCCCGTCGGGGAGCGCCGCCTTATCGACGGCGGCGTATCGGCGGACATGCCCGTGCTCCAGGCGGAAGCACTCGGCGCGACCACCATCTACGTGCTGCCCGCCGCGGTTACGGAACAGGTGGACCGTCAGCCGCACGCAGCGGCCCTACTCGCCGCCTATCGGGCATTGGGTCAGATCCTGGATGAACGTGAGCGGCGGGATTTGGCGGCGGTCCGCGGGTCGGTTCTTCGGCTGCCCACAGCCACCACCCCTGTGGGTAGCCTCATCGACTTCCGTGACACTCCGCGGCTGATCGAGGTCGGCTACCGGCTCACCCAAGACTGGCTCGTCCAGCGGCCCGCGGCCACGGTGCGAGAATCCTGATGGCCAACCCGGCCTCCTTCGCGCGCCATCTACTTCCGCACCCCTCACGCACATCGGGCGGGCGCGAGTTGCCGCGTTGGTGGGTGGAATTGCTGCTGGTGGGACTGCTGTACGCGGTCTACGAAACCACCCGGGGGCTGCAGCGGAGCTGGACGGCCACTGCGGATCGCAACGGCCGGAGTATCCAGCGCTGGGAAGAAGCCCTGCACTTGGCGCCGGAGCAGTCGCTCAACGAGGTACTGCACGACCTGCCGGTCCTGGCCGTGCTCGCCGCGTACTTCTACGCCACCCTGCACTTCATCCTCACGCCCGCCGTGCTCATCTGGCTTTACCGGGCGCATCCCGGGCACTACCGCAGAGCCCGCACCTGGCTCGCCGCGGTGACATTGAGCGCGCTCATCGGATTCTGGCGTTTCCCGGCCACGCCGCCCCGGCTGCTTCCCCACACGGGGATCCACGACACCGTGGCCGATGTCGAGCAGTGGGGGTGGTGGAGCGGGCAGACCAGCGCGCCGCACGGGCTTGGCGGCCTCGTCAACGAGTACGCGGCGATGCCGTCACTCCATGTCGGCTGGGCAGTGTGGTCGGGTTGGCTCCTCTTCCGGCACGCCCGCCGAAAGAGTCTGATGGTCTTCGGCCTGGCCTACCCGGTGCTCACGACCGTGGTCGTCGTCGCAACCGGCAACCACTATCTGGCAGACGCCATCGCTGGGGCCTTCCTCATCGTGCTCTTCGGCGCGCTCGTAGGTCGCATTCACAACATCGGCAGACACGGCGTCGGGCGGAGGGCTGAACCCGGCTCGGGCCACGAGCGTCGCCCGGACCGCTGCCCTTTCCCCGTCAAACTGCCCAAGTCCTCGCTCGAAACCTCCCTCAGGTGGCTCACCATGATCTACTCTGTCCCACCCCCGCCTCCGGACGATGTGGACCGCCCGGACCTCGGGCCACAGCCACCGGACAGCGGAGACGGCAACGGCTACCGCGGGGCCAGCAGCTGGCTGCGCTGTCGACGTCGCGGTCAGATCTCCTCACATCTGCCGTTGCACCTCGTGGATGCTTTCCTCGTCAGCCATGACAACGAAGAACCGGCAGGGGGACTGCTGCGCTTTCGGATATCCGACGCCAGTGAAGCCGGCCGCTCTCGGCGCTCCTGGTGGCGTCGGGCAGACCTTGGGCACCAACTGGCCGGATCCGACGGGGAACTGCGGCTGGTCCGCACATACCCCGATGACGAGACAGGCACCTGCCAAGCCCTCAGCGCCACGCTGACGCTCAATGGCATCACTGACGCCGTGACCCTGCTCCGACTGAACGTTGTCGGCCCGTTCTCTTCGATCGCGGGGAAGGAATCGGGCCATGTTGTAGCGGTCGGCATTGACGTGCGATTCTTTGCGGGCTTGTGGGACCTGGCCATCGCGGAGCACACACGGTGCCAGGTGCACCTGGAGGGCCAGGTCCGTCTGGTGCCCGACTGGCCGATGCCGCGATGAGCAGCCCGCGTGAGGCCGAGGCGGGCAGCGAGCACGATCCGTGCGCGGCGGCGGGTGGCCGGACAGAGCAGGCTTGCCGGACCAACGAGTTCACGCCTGTGCTGCGCTTCCGTCGGAGTACCGCGCTGACCGCAGGCGCGGTGGTGGCCGTGCTGGGCACCGAGTTGGTGTTGATCGCGCCCTACGTGCCCCGAGCCGCAGGTCAGTTGGCCCACGCCCGACCCATGTGGTTCCTGCTGGCCGTTACCGCGGAGATGGTTTCCATGACGGCGTTCGCCTGCCTGCAACGGCTCTCGCTGGGGGCCGGTGGGCTGCGCGTAAGGCTGAGTTCTGCTGTCGCCGCAGTGTTCGCCGGAAACGCTCTCGGCGCGACCTTGCCAGGCGGCAGTTTGGTGTCGATCACCTACCGAACGCGCCGCATGCGCTCCTGGGGTGCCAACACGCCTCAGATCGGTTTCACGCATGCAGCCACTGGTGTTCTGAGCACGATCGCGCTGATCGTGCTCGCCGGCGTCGGCCCGACTCTCGCGGGGGACAGATCGCAGCTTGTCTGGCTCGCCGTTCGGGTGGGGGCGATCTGCGCCCTCACCAGCGCCGCATTGTCGTTGCTCCGCCACGCCGCTGTGCTGCGTCGGCCCGTGAGCGCCTTCCTTTACTTGTGGAGCAGACTGCGGCGCAGTGCCGTGAAACAGACGTCGGGGGCCGAACGCCTGCTCAGCGAACTTGCTGCTGTGCGCCCGCCGACCCGTTTCTGGGCGCGGGGGCTCGGCTTCGCCCTGCTCAACTGGACCTGTGACCTCGTGTGTTTGCTCGCTGTGTGCCGTGCACTGGGCATACCGGCCACGTTGAGTACGGTGCTCCTTGCGTACATCGCCGGGATGACCGCCGCGTCGGCCATGCCGCTGCTGCCTGCCGGGATCGGCACTCTTGATGCGGCCCTGGTCCTCGCCCTACATCACGGTGGGGTACCCAGTAGTGCCGCCACGGCCGCCGATCTCCTCTACCGGATGATCACCCCCGGACTGGTCAGTGTCGCCGGATGGGTTCTTCTGGTTCAAAGGCGCCGACGGTCAGTCCGTGGTCAGGGAGCCCGTGGCACTCGCCACAGCGCCCGCACCGTGTTGGCGACCCCATCCTCGACCGTGGGAACGAGCATGGCCGGCCGGAGGATGCAGTAGGCGGGCAGACCCGCATCAGCGCAACGGCGATCACCTCGGTGGTCACGTCGTGAGGTAGACCGCTGCTCTTTCGATGCTCTCGGACGACCGTGGCGAGGCCGGAGCGGATCTGCGCCGGCAAGTCGTGGAACTGCCTGGCCGGTGAGGGGTGGCGCTGGGCTGTGGCCCAGGCCGGCAGCGATGTCGGTCATGGATCCAAGATAAAGAAAAACGAATGTTCGTGTTGACGTTTCCCGGACGCCCAAGCAGACTGGGGGCGCTACGGAATGATCATTCACCTTCGGGAGGCTTGACCGTGAAGAACCCGTTGACCCGACTCCTGTCATGGCGTCGGGTCGTCATCGTGACAGTGGCGTTGCCAATGGCGATCTCGCTGGCCGTGATGGCGTATGCATGGCCCGCTTCGCGCATCGCGCCGCGTGATCTGCCTGTAGGGATCGTGGGCACGACCACGGCCAGCCAGAATGCGGTCGAAGGCCTGGAGCGCGGCAAGCCGGGCGCATTTGACTTTCACCTTTACCCCGACGAGGCGTCGGCGCGCTCCGCGATCAAGAACCGGGAGGTCTACGGCGCCCTCCTCGTCACTCCTGGCAG
Organism: Streptomyces sp. NPDC002619; assembly: GCF_042889305.1. Taxonomy (NCBI): domain Bacteria; kingdom Bacillati; phylum Actinomycetota; class Actinomycetes; order Kitasatosporales; family Streptomycetaceae; genus Streptomyces; species Streptomyces sp. NPDC002619. The sequence continues at coordinate 279,620 of NZ_JBIAQV010000003.1, forward strand.
CGTCACCGTACTGGAGGCCACTGCCGCGAGCGCGTCTGTGGCCCAACTGCTCAGTACATCCGGCCAACAACTTGCCGCCCATGCATCCAAGGTGGCCGTGAAGGACGCAAGGCCGTCGGCTCATGGCACGTCCGTCAAGTCCAAGGCCCGGAAGGATGTCGCCAAGAGACCAGCCAAGGTCACGGTGAGGGCGGTGGATGTCGTCCCGAACTCTGCAGACGACCCCCGGGGAGTGGTGTTCAGCTCGGCGCTTCTCCCGCTCACAATGTGCAGCATTCTGATGGCATCGCTCATCACCATGGCGGGTGCCCGAATGCCGGGCTGGCGTCGGCTCGTGGACCTGCTCGCTGCGTGCGCCGCGACTGGCTTCGCTGCCTACCTGGTTGCCCAGGGCCTTCTCGGCGCGTTGCCGCACGACCACGTGGCCACCTGGGCGGCCCTCTCCCTCACCGTGCTCGCCATCAGTGCAACCAGCGCCGGCCTGATCACACTCATCGGCCCTGCAGGACTAGGGCTCAGCGCCGCGCTCATGGTCTTCGTAGGTAACCCGTTTTCCGGCAGCACGTCCGCACCGGAACTGCTGCCCAAGGCGGTGGACGACATCGGCCAGTGGCTGCCTCCGGGCGCCGGTGCGAATCTTCTGCGCGGCACGGCCTACTTCAACGGCAACGACTCCGGAGGTCATATCGCCGTTCTCGTCCTGTGGAGTGCACTCGGGCTAGCGACCGTCGTCCTCGGTCGCCGCACCCCCACCGTTGCGGACCCCTCGTCCGCGGAAGACTCCCGCAGGGCCGACGATGCGCGTACGGAAAGCCCGGCCGCGAGCAAGACCACGACGCCCGATGGGGGGTCGCTCCCCAACGGATATTCCCAGCCGTCGACACCGGCGCTGGAAGGCGACCACCCGCACTCGCACGCCCGGCACGCGGCCAACCACTGAGGCAGCCGCGACAGGAACCTGCCGCCTCGCCCTCATACTGTGGACCGGGTCGTCAAGACCATCGCCACCGCGGTGGAGGCCCGCAACCCCAAGCGGCGCTACATCGCCAGCCGCGACGCCCGGGCCCTGGGCACGCTGTCGCGGCTGCCGGCGGGCCTGCGCGAGCGACTGATCGCCAGCAGCCTCAAGCTGAGCAAGGTCACCGCAGGAGCCGCCTGATGAACGTCGGGACCCGCACCATCGTGCTCATCGGGGCGACCTCGGGCCTGGGCCGGGAGGCCGCCCGCCGGCTGACCGCCGACGGCCACCGGATGATCCTCGTCGGCCGCTCCTCCCGCCGGGCGAAGGACCTGGCGGCCGAGCTGCCCCAGGCCCATGTGATCAGCGCGGACATCGCCACCGCCGACGGTGTGGACGCCGTGGCACGCCAGGTGGCCGAGGTCACCGACCGCATCGACGTCCTGGTCAACAACGCGGGCGTCATGCGCCCCGCCCGGGAGGTCACCGCCGAGGGCTTCGAGCTGAACTTCGCCGTGCATCATCTAGCGCCGTACTCCACGACCAGCCGGCTGCTGCCCCTGCTCAGACGCGGCCAGGGGCGGGTGGTCAACGTCAACTCCGAGGGCCACCGCGCTCCCATGCGCGGCGGCGACCGGGTCGTCCTGGACTTCGACAACCTGCAAAGCGAGCGCGGCTACGACCCGTTCATGGTCTACAGCCGCACCAAGCTGGCCAACCTGTTGTTCACCTATCAGCTGCACGAGCGCTGTCCCGAGCTGACCGTGGTGGCCCTGCATCCCGGGTTCGTGCGCACCCGCCTGGGCCGCGAGTTCCCCACCGTGCAGGTGCGCCTCGTCCACGCCCTCGCGCTGTCCGCCCGGCGGGGCGCCGAGCCGGTGGTGCGCCTGGCGATCGGCAGCGTGCAGGCCGGCGCCTACTACAACCGGTTTACCCCGGTCGTCTCCTCGCACGACTCGTACGACGTCCCGGCCGCCCAGCGCCTGTGGTCGGTCACCGAGCAGATGCGCGGCCCGTTCGCCGTCTGATCGGAAACAGGACAAGCAACGGAACGGACCAGACTGTGACGAAGGACCAAGACCCTCTCCCGCCACGCAGTCCGAGGCGGCCTACCAGCAGGCCGGTGCGTGCGGCGGCGTCGAGTACCTCAGCAGGCACGGCGTCGAGCATGAGCTTGGCGCGGCGGAACATCGTGAGAGTGCCGGGAGTCGTCGACGGTGCCCCACGACAGGTAGATGAATCGGCCTCTTGGACGGCCCTGGACGTAGGGGCCTTTCACATCGGTGCCGTTGGCTGAGTCTGCCGTGGTGCACTCCAGGGTCCAGGTTGCCGAGGCAGCGTCGCCAGGCTGTAGATCGAGGAGTCGGCTGGGCGGTCGCGGCGTTGCACGGCGACGTGGATGTTGCGGCACACCGGGACGTCGTCGCCGGCGAATGCTCCAGGTGGGCAGGTGGGCAGGTGGGCAGGTGGGCAGGTGGGCAGGTGGGCAGGTGGGCAGGTGGGCAGGTGGGCAGGTGGGCAGGTGGGCAGGTGGGCAGGTAAGGCCGGGCAGGTCGACGGCGTCGATGCGGATGCGCATGCCGGCCATCATTCGCACTTTCGCCCGTGGTCGTCCGCCAGGAGCGAGCCGAAAACGGAACGTCCCAGGGCTTTGGCGCCGGCCTGGTCGATGGCCTTGCCCGTGTAGTCGGGGTGGTTCCTGGCCCAGCTCCGGGCGGAGCGGCGACTGGTGAAGAAGTTCACCCGACTCGCCCCGCGCCTGGCCCCGTTGGCGCTGCGCGCCACCGGACCCCGCGGACGTGTGTTCCGTACGGTCTCGGAACTCGGCATCCACTACCGCCGCAGCCCCGCCTCCACGGCCGGTTCACGTCCGCCCCGAAGCGGCCCGCGAGCGGGGGACCGGCTGCCCGACCTGCCCCGTGGCCTGCAAGCCCGCACGGCCGGGACGGGCTATCACCTGCTCTTGTCCGGCCCGCCGCGCCTGTGGCCCGACGAGCGGCTCGCTTCGCTCCTGAACGGGCGGGTCGATCTGCTCACCGTGCATCGGCTGGGCGAGCAGGGTCCGTGGCCGGAGGTCGCCCACGGGCTTGTACGCCCCGACGGCTACCTCGGCCATGTCGCCCGCGGCACCGATCTGGAGGGGCTGCGGGCCTACCTCGCCCGCTGGTTGCCGGCTGAGCGCGGCTGATGCGTCGTACGCCCGCAGGCGCACGGCGTGGGCGCCGGGTCGGTCGTGCCGCTCACGCGTCCCGCTGGGCGCCGGCCGAAGGGCCGGGTGCGGCACGGATGGTGAAGGCGGCGCGGACCGCAGCCGTCGCTCTAGGTATGGGTTCGGTATGAGCTCGGTGTGACGACAGCGATGGCAGTGAGTGCGCGACCGGGGACGGTCGTGTGCGGCGTAAAGTCCCGGGGCAGATCTGGCATGCCGTGGAGGTAGAACGCGATGGGGAGTCTGCCGCAGCTCACCACAGGACGGCTGCTCTCCTCCTGGCAATGGGACGTGCCCGCGCTGCTGCTCGTCGTCCTTCTGGGCGCGCTGTACAGCTGGGGCGTGCTGCGGCTCCGGCGCCGGGGTGAGCGCTGGCCCGTACCGCGCGTCGCCGCCTTCGCGTTGCTCGGCCTCGGCACGCTGGTCGTGGCAACGATGTCCGCTCTCGCGGTGTACGACCGTGTGCTGTTCTGGCCGGCGGCGGTCCAGAACGTCCTGCTCGACCTGATCGCACCGCTCGGGCTGGCGCTGGGCGATCCGCTGCGGCTGGCCGTCCGTGCCCTGCCCGAGCGCGCCGCGGGGCGCGCACAGCGGGTGATGACCGGGCGCCTGATGCGCCTGCTGACCTTCCCGCTGGTCAGTACGGCTCTGGTGCTCACGACGGAGCTGACGGTGTACTTCACCCCGTACTTCGAAACCGCCCTGGCCAACGACTGGCTGCACGAGGTGATGTATGTGCACCTGCTGCTCGCCGGAAGCCTGTTCGTCATGCCGGTGCTCACCCGCGAGGAGGCGCTGCCGGGGTGGTGTACCCATCCGGTCCGGGCGGCGCTGGTGTTCCTCGACGGGATCATCGACGCCGTGCCGGGCATCGTGGTGATGACCCACGGCACCCTCATCGCCGGGGCCTGGTACCGGGACCATGCCCCGTCCTGGGCGCCGGACGTGCTCCATGACCAGCAGCTCGGCGGCGGCGCGATGATCAGCATCGCCGAGCTGGTGGCGCTGCCCTTCCTGCTCGCGATCCTGGTGCAGTGGGCCCGTACCGAACGCGCCGAGACCGCCGCGCTGGACCGGCGCCTGGAGGCGGAGCTGGTCCCGGCGGCATCCGCGGCCGGACCGGCACAGAGACCGGACCTCGTACGCCCCTGGTGGGAGACCGAGAACAGCGAAGTCGCCCAGCGCATCCGACAACAGCGGCCGGGGCGCTGAGACGCCGCGGCGCGCTACCAGGGCGGGGTCGACGCGTTCGCACGGGTCTCGCGTCGGCCGTGGCTCTGCCGGCCACTCTTACCGAAGGTGAAGGCGTGTGGGTGACGGTGACCGCGGCGGGCGTAAGCTGTGCGCTGTTTGTTTGAGGCACCTCGTTCGGTGAGGCGTCTTCACGGACACAGGCCACTGACCCGACGACGTCGAGAGACGCCCAGGTTCAGGACACCTCTCCCCGACTTAAGGGGTGAGGCCAAGTGGCTTCCCGCCCACGGGTGGGATCACGCCGTGGAGTGCCAAAGCTCTGACGAGTTGGGGTGAACCAGGAGCATCGCGTCCTGGTCCGCTCCTTGCCGAGTCGTCGCGACACCTCTGCGGTGTCTCCGGCCGGAAGGAGGCGAGAGATGGACAGTAGTCCGGGCCATAGTCGGCCCCTACCCGCGTTGTCCTCGTCGTCCTGCCGCGGCACGAGGCAGCTGCTGCTTCCCTGACCTCCGTCCGGCACCGTTGCCGGCCGCCAGCGCTCGCCTACCCGTCCTGGCGGTCGGCCTGCGCAGATCTCCTGGTCAGGGCGCTTGGTGCTGTCTGGTGCCGCCCGGTGCCCCGCTGTCTCGTCGGGGCAAGGGGGTGTTCACCTTGGCCACCAACACTCTGCTCATGTCCACCACCGCCCGCCTGCGCAACCGCCGGGTTCATCTGGAGCGTCGTGCGACCGCGTCCAAGGCGGTGCGCGCGTCCCTGGTCTCGCTCGCAGGTCTGATCGGCGGACCGGTCACCAACCAGGCCGGGGAGGAAGTCGGCCGGGTCGTCGACGTCGTCGCCCGGCTGTACGGCCCCGATCCCTACCCGCCGGTGACCGGCCTGGTCATCCGGGTCGGCCGCCGCCACGCTTTCCTGGCCGCCGGCACCGTGGAGAAGGTCCACGCCGGGCGGGTCGCCCTGCGCAGCGCCCGCCTGGACCTGCGCGAGTACGAGCGTCGTCCCGGTGAGGTGCTGCTCGCCCGCGACGTTCTCGACCATCAGCTCGTCGATGTCGACGGGGTGCAGGTCACCCGTGCCGCCGACCTGTACCTGGCCCCGCTGGCCGACCGGGTGGTGCTGGTCGGGGTGGATGTCAGCCTGCCGACCCTGTTGCGCCGCCTCGGGCCGCGCCGGTGGCAGGCCCGCCCGACCCCGGAGCGGGTGCTGGACTGGCAGGCTATGGCCCCGTTCGCCGAACACGCCACCGACGGCCCCGCGCAGGTCCAGCTGCGTGCCTCCCGGGGCGCACTGCACCAGCTGCGCCCCGCGGACCTGGCCGATCTGCTCGAAGACCTCGGCCGGACCGAGCGGCAGCAGTTGCTGCACATGCTGGAACCTGCCGCCGCTGCGGATGCGTTGGAGGAGATGGAGCCGGCCGAGCTGGAGAACCTGCTGCGCGAGGCCGACCCCGCCCACGCCGCCCGGCTGGTGGAGGAGATGGAGCCGGACGAGGCCGTCGACGCGCTGCGCGACCTGCACGAGGACGAGCGCGAGCGGTTGCTGGAGCGTATGCCCGCCGCCGAGGCCGCGCACCTGCGCCGGCTGTTGGCCTACCCGGAGGACACGGCGGGCGGTGCGATGACCACGCTGCTGGTCACCGCCCGACGCGAGCAGAGTGTCGCCGAGGTCCGCGCCGTACTGGCGGCGCAGTCCGAGCACCGTACCGAGATCGACGCGATCGCCATGGTGGACGACGACGGCCGCCTGGTCACCGACATCGCGCTGTTCGACCTGGCGGTGGCCGAGGACACCACAAAGGTCGCCGATCTGACCGGCTGGCTCGCCCAGTTCGGCCCACCGGCGACCGTGCACCCCGACACCCGCCTGGCCGAGGCTGCCGAACAGCTGGTGGCCTCGCGTGCCTCCTCCCTGCTGGTCGTCGACGACCAGGAACGTCCGCTGGGCCGGATTCTGGCCGACGACGTCCTGGACACCCTGCTGCCCGAGCGCGGGCGTCTGCACTTCCGGAGGTTCCTGCAGTGACCCGCGACCTCGACACCACCGCAGCCCCGCCGGTCTCCGCGACCGCCCCCGGCCCCCGGCGGCGGGGCCTGGGACGCCTCACTGTGGTTGCCGCCATCGCCGGGCCCGGCCTCGTCGCCGCGAACGCCGGCAACGACGCCGCCGGGATCGCCACCTACGCCTCGGCCGGCTCCCAATTCGTCTACGGCACGCTCTTCTTCATGGTGCTGGTCACCATCGCCCTGGTCATGGTCCAGGAGATGGCCGTACGCCTCGGCGCGCACACGGGCAAGGGCCTGGGCGCGCTGATCCGCGAACAGTTCAGCCTGCGGCTGACCGGGCTCGCGGTGTTCTGCCTGCTGCTGGCCAACACCGGCCTGGTCGTCTCGGAGTTCGCCGGGATCGGCGCCGCCTTCGAACTCTTCGGCGTCCCCAAGTGGGCAGTCATCCCCCCGGCCGCGATCCTGCTGTGGTCGCTGGTGCTGTTCGGCTCCTACCGGTGGGCCGAACGCATCTTCCTGATCATGTCGCTGGCGTTCTTCGCCTACCCGATCGCGATGATCCTCGGCCACCCGCACTGGGGCGAGGTCGGCAAGCACCTGGTCGTCCCGCACATGGAGCCGAGCAAGAGCTTCATCCTGCTGGCGGTCGCCCTGATCGGCACCACGGTCAGTCCGTACATGCAGTTCTACGCGGCCGCAGGCGTCGTCGACCGCGGCGCCAAGCCCGAGGACTACAAGCTCATCCGCGCCGACGCCATCCTCGGCGCCGTCTTCGCCTGCCTCATCAGCCTGACCATCATCATCGCCACCGCCGCCGCCATCGGCGGTACCGGCCCGCTCAACTCCGCCGCCCAGGCCGCCGAAGCCCTCAAACCCGTCGCCGGACAGAACGCCGAACTCCTCTTCCCTCTCGGCCTGATCGGCGCCTCCGCGCTGGCCGGGGCGGTGGTGCCGCTGTCGGCCAGCTACGCCATCGGCGAGGCCGCGGGCGTGGAACGCTCCGTCTCCCGCAGTTTCCGCGACGCACCCCTGTTCCTGGGCCTGTTCACCGCCCAGATCGTCCTCGGCGCCACGGTCGCGATGACCCCGGTCGACGTCATCCAGCTACTCATCGGCACCCAGGTCCTCCAGGGACTGATCAGCCCCATCGTGCTGGTCTACCTGCTGGTCCTCACCAACCGCCGCTCCCTGCTGGGCAAGGCGGCCAACAGCCCCCGCTACCGCATCGCCGCCACCACGGTCGTGGTCGGCGTCGCGGGCATGTCCACCATCCTGCTCGTGCAGACCGTCCTGGGCTGGTTCGGCCTCGGCTGAACCCTGCCCCGAGAGGAAGTCGTGTCATGAAGAAGTACGGCCCCTACCTCGTGGCTACCGCCCTGCTCGCCTGGCTCACCACCATCGTGCTGCTGATCGCCCTCGACCCCCAGCCCGCCCCGTGAGCTCGTGCCCGGCCGCGCATGAGGTCAGCCTTCCAAGGGCCGGCGGATGCGGCGGGAGGGGCTGAAGGCGTACAGGTCGAGGACTCCGGGCGGGTCGGCGAGGCCGGGGCCGCCGGCCTCGATCCAGGCGGTGATGTCGGCGGTGGCGTCTTCGTCGTTGACCAGCCCGAGCCACACGGGCCGTCCTCCGGCCTTGCGGCCCTCGGCGGACGGCTGGATCACGATGATGTTGGCGTGCTCGCAGGCGTCCAGGCAGCCGCTCACCCGTACCTGGGCCTGTCCGGCGAGGCGCTCGCGGAGCCGGGCGAGCTGCTGAGAGTGATCGAGGCCGGGGATCTTGGGTGGGCCGCAGCAGCGCCCCCGGCACACGGTGACCGTGCAGCGGGCCGCCCCCGCCGGAGCGGGGGCGGCCTTGCGGATGCGGCAGCTCACCGGTCGGTGTCCCGGGCGCGGCGCCGGGCGGCATCGCGCAGCAGGCGCAGACCGTTCAGGCCGGCGATGACGGTGGAGCCTTCGTGGCCTGCGACACCGAGCGGCAGCGGGCGGCCGACTCAGCGGACGATGAACCCGCGGCACGTCAAGCGCGAGCGCGACATCGGGCGGTCACAACCAGCCGTTGCGCTTGAAGCCCCGGTGGATGAGGAAGCAGGCGGTGGCGATGACGGCGAGGGCGAGCGGGTACCCGAAGCGCCAGTGCAGTTCGGGCATGTGGTCGAAGTTCATGCCGTAGACGCCGCACACCATGGTCGGTACGGCGATGATCGCGGCCCAGGCGGTGATCTTCCGCGCGTCTTCGTTCTGGGCGACGGTGACCTGGGCGAGGTGGGCCTGGAGGATGGAGTCGAGCAGGGCGTCGAAGGCGGTGATCTGCTCCGTGGCGCGGGTCAGGTGGTCGGCGACGTCGCGGAAGTACGCCCTTATCTCGGGCTCGATGATGCGCGTCGGCTCGGTGGCCAGCACCTGCAGGGGGCGGCCGAGGGGCACCACGGCCCGTTTGAGTTCCAGGAGTTCGCGCTTGAGCTGGTAGATGCGGCCCGCGTCGGCGGCCTTGGAGCCTTGGGGTGAGAAGACGTCCGTTTCCACCTGGTCGATGTCGTTCTGGACTGCATCGGTGACGGTGACGTAGTCGTCGACGACGTGGTCGGCAATGGCGTGCAGCACGGCGGCCGGGCCCTTGGCGAGCTGGTCCGGGTCGGCTTCGAGGTCTTCGCGCAGCGGGCCTAGGGAGCCATGGCGTCCGTGGCGGACGGTCACCACGAAGTCGGGTCCGGCGAAGACCATGATCTCGCCGGTGTCGACGACCTCGCTGGTGGCGGTCAGTTCTTCGTGCTCGACGTAGGCGACCGACTTGAAGACGGCGAACAGGACGTCGTCGTACTGCTCGACCTTGGGCCGTTGATGGGCGTGGACGGCGTCCTCGACGGCGAGCGGGTGCAGGCCGAACAGCTCGGCGACCCGCGCGAACTCCGTCTTGGTGGGCTCGTGCAGGCCGAGCCAGACGAAGCCGTGGCCGCGTTTGCGTACGCGGGCGACGGATTCCTCAACGGTGGGGGCGGCCTCCTGGCGGATGCCGTCACGGTAGATGACACAGTTGACGACGGTGGAGCCGAGCGGGGAGCGGGCCGGGTGGCTGAGGTCCACCGGGCGCCCCTGCCGCGCGAGATGGGCGACTTTGCGCAGGTTGCCGACCATCGACATGCAGTACTCCTTCGCCGAGATCCGGCCAGTGTGCCAGGAGCAGGTAAGGCGCGTGTCAGAGCCGGTGCCTGCGGCGGAAGGCTCGGTAGAGAGGGGAGCATGCCGTGACGGTGACGGCCAGTCGCTGGACGACACGAGCCGGCGAGACGTCAGCCCGTAGCGCCGAGCTCCTGCCTTGGTGTGGCGCGTACCGGCTGGGCCTGGGGCAGTCACAGGCTCAGCCGGTACGGCAGCACGCAGACACCGTTGAGCGCCGCGCGCCGCAACCAGCCGGACGGTCGCTGCTGCGCCCAGTGCCGTACGAGTCCGATCTGGCCGATGGTGAAGCCGATGAACACCCCGATCGCGAACAGCGGGATCATCCGGTGGGTGTCCGCATTGACGGCGATCAGCAGGAGCGCCGCGAGGAGAGCGAGAGCCACAACTCCCGCTTCGCCTCAATCCTGCGCGGACGCGACGACCTGATCAGCATCCACCGGCTCGGCGAAAAGAGCCCGTGGCCGGACGCGGTCCAGGGGCGCGTACGCCCTGACGGCTACCTCGGTTACGTCGCGCGCGGTGCCCGGTCGGAAGGGCTCCGCGCCTCTGTCGAGCGTTGGCTGCCCGCACAGCACGATTGATTCGTACGGCATCGCTCCCGCCGATGGCGACGATGCGTTTGCCGGCCATCGGGATACCTCCGTCGGAGATCAGAGAAAGGGGGCTCGGTGGGGGCTCTGGGGGCGCCCCCACCGGCGTCGCGTGTCAGGCGAGGTGGTCGGCGAGTTCGCGTTCGAGGGCGGCCTTCGGCTTGGCGCCCACGATGGTCTGCACGACCTCGCCGCCCTTGTAGAGGTGCAGCGTCGGGATGGACATGACGCCGTACCGGGCGGCGATGGCCGGATTCTCGTCGATGTTGAGCTTGACGATCTCGATCTTGTCGCCGTGCTCGGCGGCGATCGCCTCCAGCGAGGGGGCGAGCTGGCGGCACGGGCCGCACCAGGCAGCCCAGAAGTCGACCAGGACCGGCTTGTCGCTGGTGAGGACGTCCTGTTCGAAGGAGTCGTCGGTGACGTTCTTGAGAGTCATGATGTTTCTCCGGGCGTCAGACGGCAGCCGGGACAGGCTCGCCTGTGGTGTCGGCGTCGCTCAGAGCGGCGAGGTACCGCTCGGCGTCGAGGGCGGCCGCGCAGCCGGAGCCGGCCGCGGTGATCGCCTGCCGGTAGGTGTGGTCGACCACGTCACCCGCGCCGAAGACGCCCGCGATGTTCGTGCGCGTGGAGGGGGAGGCGACCTTGAGGTAGCCCTCGTCGTCGAGGTCCAGCTGGCCGGTGACCAGGTCGGTGCGCGGGTCGTGGCCGATGGCGACGAAGAGTCCGGTGGCCGGGAGGCGGGAGGTCTCACCGGTGACGGTGCCGCGCAGGGTGAGCCCGGCGAGTTTGCCGCCGTCTTCGTGGATCTCGGCGACCACGCAGTTCCAGGCGAAGGAGATCTTCGGGTCGGCGAAGGCGCGGTCCTGCATGGTCTTGGAGGCCCGCAGGGTGTCGCGGCGGTGGACGACCGTCACGGAGCGGGCGAAGCGGGAGAGGAAGGTGGCTTCCTCCATCGCCGTGTCGCCGCCGCCGACCACCACGATGTCGTGCTCGCGGAAGAAGAAGCCGTCGCAGGTCGCGCAGTACGACACGCCACGGCCGGACAGCGCGTCTTCGCCGGGCAGGTTCAGCTTGCGGTGCTGCGAGCCGGTCGCCACGATGACGGCCTTCGCCCGGTGGACCGTGCCCGCGCTGTCGGTGACGGTCTTGACCGTGCCGGTCAGGTCGACCTGGACGACGTCGTCCGGGACCAGCTCGGCGCCGAAGCGCTCGGCCTGGGCCCGCATGTTGTCCATCAGGTCCGGGCCCATGATGCCGTCGCGGAAGCCGGGGAAGTTCTCCACCTCGGTCGTCTGGACCAGCGCGCCGCCGGCCGTGACCGCGCCCTCGAAGACCAGCGGCTTCAGCGAGGCGCGGGCGGTGTAGAGGGCGGCGGTGTATCCGGCGGGGCCGGAGCCGATGACGATGACGTTGCGTATGTCCGTCGCCGTGCTCATGCCTGGGGCTCCGGCGCGATCTCCTTGATCAGGCCCTCGATCAGTACTTTGATCTCGTCCCGGATCGGACGCACGGCCTCGACGCCCTGGCCCGCCGGGTCCTCCAACTCCCAGTCCAGGTACCGCTTGCCCGGGAAGACGGGGCAGGTGTCGCCGCAGCCCATGGTGATGCAGACGTCCGACTCCTTCACCGCGTCGACGGTGAGCATCTTCGGTACCTCGGCGGAGATGTCGATGCCGACCTCGGCCATGGCCTCGACGGCGGCCGGGTTGACGTCGGCGCCCGGGTTGGAGCCGGCGGAGCGGACCTCGACACGGTCCCCGGCCAGGTGGGTCAGCCACGCTGCGGCCATCTGGGAACGGCCGGCGTTGTGGACACAGACGAACAGCACGGAGGGCTTGTCGGACATCAGAGGTCTCTCTTGTCTCGCAACCGGACGGGTACGACATATCAGCACCCGGTGGTGTCAGTCACCGCTGATGTGACAGTATCAGCCCATGATGACGCCAGTCGACACTGATCTGATCCGGGTACTGGCCGACCCGCTCAGGCTCCAGATCGTGACCCTGCTCGCCAAAGAGACGCTGTGCACCACCCACCTTGTGGAGGAGACCGGTGCCCGGCAGACCAACCTCTCCAACCACCTGAGAGTGCTGCGCGAAGCCGGGGTCGTCGAAACGGAACCGTGCGGCCGCTACACGTACTACAAGCTGCGCCCGGACGTCATCGCCCAGCTCGCCGGTCAGTTCGCCGACCTGGCCGAGTCCGCTCGTGCCGCCGCAGAGAACAAGAGGGCCTGCCCATGACCCCCACCGAAGCCGCCACCACCGCGGAGTCCGCCCCAGCCGCTCCCGCACCCGCGCCGGGTGCCACCCCGCCGCGTACCCCGCTGGTCGCCCGGGCCGCCGCCGAACTCATAGGCACGGCGCTGCTGGTGGCGGTCGTGGTCGGTTCCGGCATCCAGGCCACCGAACTGACCCAGGACGTCGGCCTGCAACTGCTGGCCAACTCCACGGCCACCGTCTTCGGCCTCGGCATCCTGATCCTGCTGCTCGGCCCGGTCTCCGGCGCGCACTTCAACCCGGTCGTCACGCTGGCCGAGTGGTGGACCGCCCGCCGCGGCGGCGCCGGGGTAACCCTGCGCGAGATGGCTGTCTATCTGCCCGCGCAGATCGTGGGCGCGATCGCGGGTGCGATCCTCGCGGATGCGATGTTCGGCGAGCCTCTCGTGAAGTGGTCCACACACGACCGCTCGGCCGGGCACCTGCTGCTCGGTGAGATCGTCGCGACTGCGGGCCTGATCCTGCTGATCTTCGGCCTCGCCCGCGCCGATCGCCTGCAGTTCGCGCCCGTGGCCGTCGCCTCCTACATCGGCGCCGCGTACTGGTTCACCTCGTCGACGTCCTTCGCCAACCCGGCGGTGACCGTCGGCCGCGCCTTCACCGACACCTTCGCGGGCATCGCGCCGGGCTCGGTTCTGGGCTTCATCGGCATGCAACTCGTGGGCGCCGTGGTCGGACTGGCACTGGTGGCCCTCATCTTCATGCCCGGACGATCGGCCGAGTGAGCCACAGGACGCAGGTGGTGGTGATCGGCGGCGGTCAGGCCGGGCTCGCCGTCGGTTACCACCTGCGCCGTCCGGGCCTCGACTTCGTCATCCTCGACGCCCAGACCACACCGGGCGGCGCCTGGCAGCACGCCTGGGACTCACTGCGCCTGTTCTCCCCGGCCGCGTACTCCTCGCTGCCTGGCCGCCTCATGCCGGCGCAGAGCGGCGAGACCTACCCCGACGCGCAGCACGTGGTGGAGTACCTGGCCGACTACGAGTAGCGCTACGAGCTGCCCGACGAGCGGCCTGTGCGCGACGCTGCTGATGCTGCGGACGACCGAACTGCTCACGCCCGACCACGGCACGAAGACGGCGACCACGCTCGCGCTCGGCCTGTACACCGCCTACAACGTTGCCGCGGCCGTCGCCTCCGTCCCCGCCGGACGCCTGGCCGACCGGCTGGGTGTGCGCGGCCCACTGCTCGTCCTGACGGCCGGGGTCGCGGCATTTGCCGTCTCCTACGACCTGTTCGCGGTCAGCGGCGCGGCCATCGCCTTCCTCGCGATCCCGTTCGTCCTGGCCGGGGTCGGCATCGGCGCGGTAGAGACAGCACAGCATTCCGCCGTCGCCGCGCTGGCTCCCCAGGATCCGCGAGGTTCGGCCTTCGGCCTGCTGGCCACCAGGCAGTCCCTGGGCAACCTTGCCGCCTCCGCCGTCGCCGGCATCCTGTGGACCGCTCTGTCCCCGACAGCCGCGTTCGCCTACCTCGCGGCCTGGATGGTGCTGGCCCTGGCCGGCTTCGCATTCACCGCACGCGGTTGAAGGCGTGAGCTCCAACGGCTGACTCCTGCTTCCGCCCGATCAGCGCCCCTCCCTCAGCGTGAGCTGTCGGCGGTGGAAATCGAAGTGTTCGGTCGGGTAGCGGTACAGGTCCGCGATGGTCATGACATCGCGGAAGTAGGGGTCCCAACGGGTGGGGTAATGCATGAGCAGCGCGAGATCGGGTTCCCGCTCGGCGTCGAGGCGACGGTGCAGGTCGGCGATGACACGGTCGAATGCCGTTCCCATCCGGCGGCGCCCGAGGACCTTCGCGCCGCCCACGGGGCCCAGGTAGTTGACGACGTCGAAGGGCTTGGTGGCAGCGTTCAGGAGCCGGGCGAAGAGCCGGCTGGCGCCGTGCGGCAGCCGCCCGAAGACCCGTAGCAGGACCAGCAGGGGCCGGATCAGGATGTAGCCGAAGAGCATGTGGAACAGCAACTGCTCGTTGGTCCACCGGGTGCCGTCGGTGAGCCGGCGCAGGTCGGTCCCGGTGGCGTGTTCGAGGAGCTGGTGGAACGCCGTACGGGCTCGCTCCATCTCCTCGTGGACGGCCTTGCGGTCCACCGCGGACTCGCTCAACGAACTCACCTCCGCTCTGCAGAGCGTGCTCAGCCCATGGTGCCGAGCATGTGCCCCATCGCCGCGACCACCGACGGTTCCACCCGGTAGTAGACCCAGGTGCCGCGCCGCTCGGAGGTGAGCATCCCGGCTTCCTTGAGCTTCTTCAAGTGGTGGGAGACGGTCGGCTGCGAGACGCCGACGTCGGAGATGTCGCACACGCACGCCTCGCCGCCTTCGTGCGAAGCGACCAGCGAGAACAGCCTCAACCGCACCGGATCGCCGAGCGCCTTGAACATCCGGGCGGTCTTCTCCGCCTCCTCGGCGGTCAGCGGGCGCTCGGTGAGCGGCGGGCAGCACGGCGCCACGGCCTCCGAGACCTTGGGCTCCAGCAGCGGCAGCACCTTCGTATTCGACATGTATCTATGTTGACATACGTCGAACCAGGGTGGCGAGGTGCAGTTTGACCCAGCCGAGAGGACCGTGCCGTGACACGATTGCCCACTCGCCCGCCGAATTAGATAGGTGTCTATGTTGACGTTTATCGATACAGGTGCCAAGCTGGCCGCACAAGCCATCCACAAGCGTCGAAGCAAAGGGGAACTCAGTGGCCGCGTCCATGAACAGCGTGCTCACCACCGACCAGCTGCCCGTCGTGGTCATCGGAGCCGGCCCCATCGGCCTGGCCGCCGCCGCCCATCTCATCGAGCGCGGCATCGAACCCCTGGTCCTGGAAGCCGGCCCCGCTGCCGGTAGCGCCGTACGGGAGTGGTCGCACGTGAGGCTGTTCTCCACCTGGGGCGAGGTCATCGACCCGGCCGCTGAGAAGCTCCTGGCCTCGACCGGCTGGACCCACCCCGACAGTGCCACCTACCCCACCGGCGGCGACTGGGCCGAGCAGTACCTGCAGCCGCTCGCTGATGTCCTCGGCGACAAGGTCCGCTACGGCGCCACGGTGACCGGTATCGCCCGCGCCGGCCGTGATCGCATCGTGGACTCCGGTCGCGAGGAGCAGCCCTTCACCGTCCACATCCAGCTCGCCGACGGCCACGAGGAGCGGATCGCCGCCCGCGCCGTCATCGACGCCTCCGGCACCTGGTCCACCCCCAGCCCGATGGGCGCTGACGGCCTGCCCGCCCTCGGCGAGAAGACCGTCGCCGAGCGCATCTCCTACCGCGTCCCCGACCTGGGCGCCCCTGCCGTCCGGGCCAGGTACGCAGGCAAGCGCACAGCCGTCGTCGGCTCGGGCGCCTCCGCCTTCACCGCCCTCGCCTACCTCGCCGACCTGGCCAAGGAGGAGGACGGAACGCACTCGCTGTGGATCCTGCGCCGCGACACCAGCGCCAACACCTACGGCGGCGGCGAGGCCGACCAGCTGCCCGCCCGCGGTGCACTGGGCCTGCGGGCCAAGTCCGCCGTCGAGAACGGATACGCGAGCGCGGCCACGGGCTTCCGCATCGAGGCCGTCGAGCGAGATGCCGACAGTCGCCTGGTTCTGGTCGCCGAGGACGGCCGCCGCCTCGACCCGGTCGACGAGGTCATCGCCCTGACCGGCTTCCGCCCGGACCTGTCCTTCCTGTCCGAGGTCCGCCTCGGCCTCGACGAGCGCCTCCAGGCCCCGACCTCGCTCGCCCCGCTGATCGACCCGAACGTCCACTCCTGCGGCACGGTCTACCCGCACGGCGTGAACGAGCTCTCGCACCCCGAGCAGGGCGTCTATCTGGTCGGCATGAAGTCCTACGGCCGCGCCCCCACGTTCCTCGCCATGACCGGCTACGAGCAGGTCCGTTCCATCACTGCCGCGATCGCGGGCGACCAGGAGGCCGCCGAGCGCGTCGAACTCACCCTTCCGGAGACCGGCGTGTGCGGCGGCGCGGGCCTCTTCGACGAACCGGAGAACGCCGAGCAGTCCGCCGGCGGATGCTGCGCCACCCCCACCACCCTCCAGATCGGCATCGGCGCCCCGGCCTCCAGCTCCGGCGGCTGCTGAACATCCCACCCACCCAAGGAGGTTCGCCATGACGTCCCGCGTACAGCTCGCCCTCCGCGTTCCCGACCTCTCCGAGTCCGTCGCCTTCTACACGAAGCTCTTCGGCACCGAGCCCGCCAAACTCCGCGACGGCTACGCCAACTTCGCCATCACCGAGCCCCCGCTCAAGCTCGTCCTCATCGAGGGCACCGCAGGTGAGGCGACCCGCATGGACCACCTCGGCGTCGAGGTCGAGAGCACCGAGGCGGTGCACGCCGCCACCGCCCGCCTGGGCGAGGCCGGCCTGGCCACCGACGTGGAGGACGACACCACCTGTTGCTACGCCCTCCAGGACAAGGTCTGGGTCCACGGCCCCGGCCAGGAACCCTGGGAGGTGTACGTCGTCAAGGCCGACGCCGACACCCTGGCCAAGCAACAGGGCAGCACCTGCTGCGTGGGCCCCGCCGACGCCGCCGTCGACGCGAAGGAACCGCCCGTCGCGGGCGGCTGCTGCTGATCCGCCGATGGCCGACCTCCACACCAGCGAGGCTCCAAGCCACCGCCGTCACCGACCGATGGGGCACCACCCACTACGGTCGCCTGTCCGGAATGCTGGCCGCCCCAGCCACCATCGCTGCCGCCCTGCAGCCCTGGCGCCGTTCGCAGGAGCCGCGCTCGCCGGACCGCTCGGCGGCTATCCCGGCCTGTTCGCCGTGCTCGCACTGACCTCCGCCGTAGCGGCCCTCCTCGCGCTGGGGAGCTGACGAAGATCACTGAACATTGGGGGACGTCTCGCGGTCAGCCCCAGCGCCCGCTGGGCTTCTGCGGACAGTCAGTTACAGCAATCGCAGCCTGGGCGGCAGCCGCACGCGCCGTCCCCCTCGGTGTCGATGGTTGGAACCGCCACCGCGGAGGGCGCGCAGCAGCCCTTGCCCTGCCAGGCGTCACGGCCTTCCTTTGTGGCAACGGCGGCGATGACGAGTGCGGCAATGGGATCGGCCCAGGACCAGCCGAGGGTGGCGTTGAGGACCAGGCCGACCAGGAGCACGGCCGAGAGATACGTGCACAGCAGGGTCTGCTTGGAGTCGGCGACCGCGCTGGCGGAGCCGAGTTCACGGCCCGCGCGGCGTTGAGTTGCTGACAGGAACGGCATGACCGCGAGAGAGAGGGCGGCGAGCACGATGCCGGCGATGGAGCGCTCCGCCTCCCCCGTACCAATCAGCGCGCGGACGGCATCGACAGTGACGTAGGCGGCGAGCGCAAAGAACGACAGCGCGATGATCCGCAGCGTTGTCTTCTCTCGCGCCTCGCGCACGGCGTGCTCGCGGGCGGAGAACTGCCAGGCCACCGCGGCGGCGGAGGAGACCTCGATGACCGAGTCCAGGCCGAAGCCGATCAGAGCGGTGGACGAGGCGAGAGTGCCGGCGGTGATGGCGACGATCGCCTCGATGACGTTGTAGGTGATGGTCGCCGCGACCAGCAGACGTATCCGACGGGCGAGTACGTCTCGGCGGGCCGGGGATGGGCCGAGGGATATTGCGGTCATCAGCAGCATCCCTTGTCGTCGGCGTCGGCACAGGTGCGGTCGGTCTCGACAGCCACCACAGCGGCACGCAGGTCGTCCAGCGCGTGACCGAGGCGCTCGTCCGCCAGTTCGTAACGGGTGCGCCGGCCGTCGGGCATGGTGACGACCAGACCGCAGTCGCGCAGGCATGCGAGGTGGTTGGAGAGCCGGGTGCGCGAGATGCCGAGCGCGTCGGCGAGATCGGCGGGGTAGGCCGGGGCCTCGCGCAGCGCGAGCAGGATGCGGCAGCGGATCGGGTCAGCGAGCGCGCGGCCGAACCGGGCCAGCACTTCGATGTCGGAGGCAACAGTCAGCACAGCACAACAGTACATAAATTTCTGAATTCAGGAAATCGTGGATCGTTAGCTTGGCGGACCTGCCCCGTAATAGCGGGTGGGCTGCGCCGGCCCTGGTTCAGCCCACCTGCCTCGACGTCGGCTACCGCTCGTCGCCCTCGCCGTACGAATCGCGAGGGATGCCGTACGGGCACGCGGTCAGGGGAGGGAGTTTCGTGCCGACGGGCTCGACGCGCGCAGGGCCCGTACCGGGTCGGACTGCTCTCGGTGCCGGACACCACCCGAACTGTGCTGAGCGACGCCTACGACGGGGCGTGCGAGGCCCTCGCGTGGAGGATCGCGTTCACGTGCCTCGGGACCTGGTTGACACCCAGCAAGCGCAGACCCGTGAGGAGGGAGCAGCCAGGACGTCTCGATGGTCTGCCGGATATTGGGTAGCGCCCAACTGCGCGCGCTCCTAGGCTGAGGACCGCTTCGCGCGGTGGCCGTTGGCTGCCGCTGTCGGCCAGGTGTGAAACGGGAGGTGTGACCGATGGCTGTCTCTGTGATGGGCGCTGCCCGCAACCAGAAGATCGTCCACTCCACCTCCGTGGTCTCCGGCTGACCTTTTCTCCCAGCGCACACTTGCGCGGGGCCGGGGCCGCCCTTGTGAAGGGTTTCCCTTGAATTTCTCTTCTCTTTCGGCTTCTTCAACTTCCTCGCACCCTCTCGCCCTGTACGGCTGGGACGAGGGTTGGGAAGCGGAGTTCGCTCCCTACGCCGAGCAGGGTCTTCTGCCCGGCCGTGTCGTGCGGGTCGACCGTGGCCTGTGCGACGTCATCACCCCGGTTGGCACCGTCCGCGCTGACACCGAGTTCGTCGTCCCCCGGGACCCGATGAAGGTCGTGTGCACGGGGGACTGGGTCGCCGTCGACCCCGAAGGCAGCGACCCGCTGTACGTGCGGACCCTGCTGCCACGCCGTACCGCCTTCGTGCGCTCGACGTCGTCCAAGCGCTCCGAGGGTCAGGTGCTGGCCACCAACATCGACTACGTCGTCATCTGTGTGTCACTCGCGGTCGAACTGGACCTCGGGCGGATCGAACGGTTTCTGGCGCTCGCCATGTCCGGTTCGGGTGGTGAGGCACCGCTGCATACGTCAGCACTCTCCTGGGAGTCGGGGGCGCAGCCCGTGGTCGTGCTCTCCAAGGCCGACCTCGTGCCCGACCCGGTGACGCTCGCGCACCTCGTCCAGGACGTGGAGACGACGGCCCCCGGAGTGCCGGTGCTCACCGTCAGCGCTCTGCACGGCGACGGGCTCGACGTCCTCGTCGCGACCGTCGGCGGGGGCACCTCCGTGCTGCTCGGGCAGTCCGGCGCCGGCAAGTCCACGCTCGCGAACGCACTCCTCGGCGAGGACGTGATGGACGTCCGGGCGGCGCGGGACGTCGACGGCAAGGGGCGGCACACCACCACCACCCGGAATTTGCTCGCCCTGCCCGGTGGGGGCGTTCTCATCGACACCCCTGGGTTGAGGGGCGTGGGGCTGTGGGACGCCGAGACCGGGGTCGGCCAGGTGTTCTCCGAGATCGAGGAGCTGGCACGGGAGTGCCGGTTCCACGACTGCGCGCACGAGAGCGAGCCCGGCTGCGCCGTCCTGGCCGGCGTCGAGAACGGGGATCTGCCGTTCCGCCGCCTGGAGAGCTACCGCAAGCTCATCCGTGAGAACCAGTGGATCACCGCCAAGACCGATGCCCGAGTCCGTGCCGAGCTGCGGCGGGACTGGAAGCGGAAGGGGGCGGAGGGCAAGGCGGCCATGGAGGCCAAGCGCGGCCGGTGGCGCTGACCCGCGACCGGCCGAGGGCGGGGGCTGGTGCTGACGCGCGACGGTTCGAGTGTGGGCGTTGGCGCTGTGGCCCAGCGGTCTGTGCGCACACGCCGGCGCCGGCCCGCGACGGCCCGAGCACGGGCGTCGGCACTGTCACCCGACCGTCCGTGGGCGGGGGTTGGCGCCGACGCCCGATGGCCCGAGCACGGGCGTCGGCACTGTCGCCCGACCGTCCGTGGGCGGGGGTTGGCGCCGACGCCCGATGGCCCGCGCACGGACGTTTGCGCACGCCCGACCGTCCGAGCGCGGGCGTTCGCGCTGACGTCGGCCGTCCCAGCGCCGCGTCCGATTTCCGCCAGCCCCGGCTTCGTCCCTCCCGCAGACTGGAAGGCGTGATGGACGAAGACAGCAGGTACGAGGCCGTGCGGAGCCGGGATGCCCGGTTCGACGGTGAGTTCTTCTTCGCCGTCGAGACGACCGGGATCTACTGCAGGCCCAGCTGTCCGGCGGTGACGCCCAAGCGGCGGAACGTGCGGTTCTTCGCGACCGCCGCCGCCGCGCAGGGCTCCGGCTTCCGGGCGTGTCGCCGGTGTCGCCCGGACGCCGTGCCCGGCTCCGCCGACTGGGACGTGCGGGCCGACGTCGTGGGGCGGGCCGTGCGGATGATCGGCGACGGGGTCGTGGACCGGGAGGGTGTCGCCGGGCTCGCCACGCGGCTCGGCTACAGCGCACGCCAGGTCCAGCGGCAGCTCACCGCGGAACTCGGCGCCGGTCCGGTCGCACTGGCCCGGGCGCAGCGGGCGCACACCGCGCGCGTGCTCGTGCAGACGACCGACCTGCCGATCACGGAGATCGCGTTCGCCTCCGGCTTCGCCAGCGTGCGGCAGTTCAACGACACGATCCGCGCCGTGTACGCCGCGACACCGAGCGAACTGCGCGCCACCGCGCCCCGCGGACGGGGTACGCGCCGGGGCGCGGGGATTCCGCTGAGGCTCGCGTACCGGGGGCCGTACCAGGCGGGCGCGGTCTTCGACCTGCTGGAGCGCGAGGCCGTGAGCGGGGTCGAGGAGGTGAGCGGCGGGCGCGGCCGCCGTACCTACCGGCGCACCCTGCGGCTGCCGTACGGCACCGGGACCGTCGCCGTCGACGAACGGACCGGCGCCTCGAAGGGCGGGCCCGCCGCACACCCGGGCGGCTGGCTCGATGCCCGGCTGCACCTCACCGACCCACGCGACCTGACCACGGCTGTGCAGCGGCTGCGGCGGCTGTTCGACCTCGACGCCGACCCCTACGCCGTCGACGAGCGGCTCGGCAGTGACGAGCGGCTCGCTTCGCTGGTCGCCGCCCGGCCCGGACTGCGCTCACCCGGCACCGTCGACCCCGCCGAACTGGCCGTACGGGCGCTCGTCGGGCGAGCCGCGGCCGAGCGGCTGGTGCTGCGCTACGGCAAGGCACTCGACGCCCCCTGCGGCAGCCTCACCCACCTCTTCCCCGAGCCTGCCGTCCTCGCCGAGGCCGAGTCGGGCGGCACCCTCGGCGCACTCGCCGCCGCGCTCGCCGACGGCACCGTACGCCTCGACCCGGGCGCCGACCGGGACGATGCGGAGGCGGCTCTGCTCGCCCTGCCCGGGATGGACCCGGCCGTCGTCGCCCTGATCCGCGTACGTGCCCTTGGGGATCCCGATGTGATCCCGCCCGGCCGGGACATGCCGGACAGCGCCACCGACGGCTGGCGGCCCTGGCGGTCCTACGCCCTGCAACACCTGGACACAGAGCGAGAGTTGGAATCGGTATGAGCCTCGAACCGACGTACTGGACGAGCGTGGACGGGCCCCTCGGCTCCCTCCTCCTCACCGCCGGCCCGGGCGGCGCGCTGACCTCGCTGTCCGTGCCGGGGCAGAAGGGCGGCCGGTTCGATACGGCCGGACCGGATCCGGCCCGCCTACGACCCCGACGACCATCTGCACTTCAACGACGCGGGGATGCGGGCCCTGGCCGACGCCTTCGATGTCGACGTCATGGACCGAGCCGTCAGCCCCGGATGACGGCGACCAGCCACGCCCCCAGGATCAGCAGACAGGCGAAGAACTCGGTCAGCACGCTGGAGCCGCCCGAGCGCATCGTCGTACGCAGCGCGGCCATCGCCTCGCCGTGACCGCCGAGCCGCAGCCGTTCGTGGACGT
This sequence comes from Streptomyces sp. NPDC002619, assembly GCF_042889305.1. NCBI lineage: Bacteria > Bacillati > Actinomycetota > Actinomycetes > Kitasatosporales > Streptomycetaceae > Streptomyces > Streptomyces sp. NPDC002619. The sequence continues at coordinate 301,930 of NZ_JBIAQV010000003.1, forward strand.
AGATCCCGGCCATGAAGCCGGGGATCGCGCCCACCACCGGCAGCAGAAAGAAGCCGAGGAACGCTCCGAGCCCCGCGTACGCCTCCATCCGGGGCGTCGCGCCGCTGGCGCGCAGCCGCCGCCGGGGCGGCAGCGCCCAGCGCACCACCTGCGCCAGAAGCAGCACCGCGGTGGCCCCCACCAGGACCCCCCAGGCCGCCGGCCGTGGATCCTGCAGCGCCCACCACAGGACTCCGGCCCACACCAGCCACGACCCCGGCACCCCGGGCACCAGCACTCCGCACAGGCCGAGCACGAGGATCAGGCCGACCAGCAGGAGTTCCGACACTCCCATCTGCCCAGGGTGCCGGACCCGGCGCGACGGCGCAGGCCATATACCCGTCAGCTGTGGACGTCGTACCGGTCAGTCGTGGATGTCACGGGACACCCAGCCGCGTTCGTACGCGTGCCAGCCGAGCTGGAGCCGGGTCGTCACCCCGGTCAGCTCCATCAGGCGCTTCACGCGCCGCTGTACGGTCCTCAGGCCCAGGTCGAGCTGTTTGGCGACGCTCGCGTCCGTCAGCCCCGCCAGCAGCAGGGACAGCACCTCCAGGTCGGTTCCGTCGGGGCCGTCCGGCTGCTGCTCGGTGACCCCGGACGTGCCGAGCCTGAGCGGCAGCGCGTCCCGCCACACCGACTCGAACAGTCCGGACAGCAGCTCCAGCAGACCACTCGCGTGCACCACGAGCGCGGCCGGTTCCGCGCTGCGCGAGGTGAGCGGCACCATCGCCAGCGAACGGTCGGCCACCACCAGCTTGGTCGGCACCTGGTCCACCACCCGCACCTGCTCGTCCCGGCCCAGCGCCGCAGTCAGCTGGAACATCCCGTCCGGCAGGTCGAGGACCGACCGCTCCACCACCACCCGGTAGCGCACCCCGCGGCCGACCGCCTGCTCCTCGGCGTCGTTCTCCATGCCGGAGACGACCATCGGGTTGTCGGTGACCAGCGCGCACACCTCCTCGGTCGCGGCGAGCTGCATCTGCAGGAACCGCTGCGCCACCGCGGCCGCGCCGGTGACCACCTCGACCAGGTCGTGCACGGCGGGCTCGGTGGCCGACGCGCGGTACTCCTCCGCCAGCAGCGCCGCAGCCAGTTCGGCCTTCTCCAGCTCGTGCCGCTGCTGGGTGAGCAGCGCGCCGAGAGCTACGCCGGGGGGCGCCGCGACCCAGCGGCCGGGGCGCGCCGAGGACTGGGCCGCCAGCCCGTGCTGCTCCAGCCTGCGCAGCGCGCGCTCCGTGTCGTGCTCGGCCAGCGCCAGCCGCCGCGCCAGGTCGGGCACGTCGGCCGCGCCCACGGACACCAGTGCCCGGTACGCGGACTCGTGCGTCTCGTCCAGACCGATCGCTGCCAGCATCAGCCCCTCGTCCCTCCCCTTAAGACAACACCCCCGGATGCGCGCCATGGCGGAAATCGGCCACGGCGCAAACCCGCCTCGGCACATCATCGCTGTATCACCGGTCACTCTGCCAAGGTGTCGTCACGGCGGTATCGATCACCGAGTGCGTGTCCCACCGGCCGGGCCGCAGGAAGACAAGGCATGCCCTGGTCGGCCCGGCGGACACGGCCGGCGACTCGGCCGCGGAGACGGTGACCCGGGCCCATGAGCGCGCAAGCGCGTGAAGGGGACATGGGGCCGGGCCACTCCGAGTCGCCGGGCGGTTCTCCCGTGGGGGGTGGAGCCGCCCGGCGACCTGTTTCCCCCTTGCGTTTCCCTGCCGCCTTGTCTCGTACGGCAGTTCGCCGCGTCCCTCGACACGCCTGTGAAACGGTCGGGTGCGCCCGAATTTCGGGATGCCCCGTTTTCATACGGCCCGTGCGGTGGACAATCAGGGGCATGAGCCAGCAGGGGGGAAGGCCAGCCCGTCACGAGGACGAGTGGTGGGGTCAGCTGTACGACGACTCCACCGAGGACACGGGGCCGACGGCCGCGGCGGATTCCCTGGACGACCGGTTCGCCTCGGCAGCGAACACAGTGACAGGGGAAACGGGTGCGGCGGACGACGCCGCGCCGGAGACCGACTTGGGTGGCGCATCACCGGCGCCCTCTTCCGGGGCGCCGGTTTCCGCGCACGAGGCGGAGGACGAGGCCGAGGCCGTCCCGCGATGGCCGCGCGTGGCCATGGAACCCCCGGGCGTGACACCGCCTGGTCCGCCGACCTCCGCGTCCGTGCCCGCGTCCCGCGTCCCATCGGACATCTTCCAACCCCCTTCGGCGGACCCGGAAACACCCGAGCCGGAGTCGACAGCACCCACTGCGGACCCGGCCCCCGAGGCCACCGCCCCACCCGCCCGGCGGGGCATCGCCCTGGACCTCGACACGGCAGAGCCTCCGACCCCGCCGACCCCTGCCCCGCGGAGCACCCCTCCCACCTCCACCCACCCGGACCTCCCCCCGGCCGCCGCCGTCGACTACGTCGGTTCCGGGCCGCCCACATACGACGCCGAACCCACCGCCCTGCCGCCCGCCGATCCCGACGAGCTGGACGAACTTGTGGCGGACACCGTCCTTGACGGGGCGCGGTACGGGGCCTGTACGTTGCGGGCCGTGTCCGTGCGGGGGGACTCCGCGCGGTACCGGGGTGAGCCGCGGCGCGATTCGTTGCTCACCGCCCGGTTCGGGAGCGGCGAGCAGGCGCTGATTCTCGTGGCGCTGGCCACGGGCGCGCGGGCCACCCCGGGTGCGCACCGGTCCGCCGCCGAGGCGTGCCAGTGGATCGGGCGGGCCGTGGGGCGCAGTCACCTCAGGCTCGTCGAGGACATAAGGGCCGCCCGCCGCGGAGACCTGAAGTCGGGCCTGCACCGGCTCACCGACCGCAGCCTCGGCAAACTCCGGGCCAGCGCGGGCGAGCAGGGCATCGAACCGGAGGAGTACGCGGCCAGCCTGCGCTGTCTGCTGCTCCCGGCCGACCCGGAGTGCCGTACCCGCGTGTTCTTCGGTGTCGGCCAGGGCGGGCTGTTCCGGCTGCGGGGCGGTGAGTGGCAGGACATCGAGCCCCGTGTCAGCGCCGACGACGCCGCCGGGGAGCCCGTCGTCGGCTTCGGCTCGCTGCCGGCCGAGACCCCGGACGGGGACCGGCTCACCATGGACTTCGGTATTCCGACGCCGCCCAGCCCGTACGAGCCCGCCCCCCAGCCGCCCCGCGAACCCTTCCGCTTCCGTGCCTCCGTCGCCCGCCCGGGTGACGCGCTGCTGATGTGCAGCGGCGGGCTGGCCGAACCGCTGCGCGGTGAACCCGCCCTCTGCGCCTACCTGGCCCGTCGCTGGTCCGGCGGCACCCCGCCCGGCCTGGCCGCGTTCCTGGCGGACACACAGGTGAGGGTGAAGGGGTACGCGGACGACCGTACGGTTGCGGCCGTTTGGGAGGCGTAACCGCGGCCCCTGTGGATTCATGGAACTCGACCACCCCGAAACCTCGGACGGATCACCGCAAGACCGAAGGGGCATATGAGAGCCATGGCCAAACAGAACGTCGCCGAGCAGTTCGTCGACATCCTCGCCCGCGCCGGTGTGCGCCGCCTCTACGGCGTCGTCGGTGACAGCCTCAACCCGGTCGTCGACGCCGTCCGCCGCAATTCCGCCATCGACTGGATCCACGTACGCCACGAGGAGACCGCCGCCTTCGCGGCCGGTGCCGAGGCCCAGATCACCGGGAAGCTGGCCGCCTGCGCCGGCTCCTGCGGCCCCGGCAACCTCCACCTGATCAACGGCCTGTACGACGCCCACCGGTCCATGGCGCCCGTTCTCGCCCTCGCCTCGCACATCCCCTCCAGCGAGATCGGCCTGAGCTATTTCCAGGAGACCCACCCCGACCAGCTCTTCCGCGAGTGCAGCCACTACAGCGAGCTGATCTCCAACCCCAAGCAGATGCCCCGGCTGCTGCAGACCGCCATCCAGCACGCGGTGGGTCAGAGCGGCGTCAGCGTCGTGTCCCTGCCCGGCGACGTCGCCTCCGAGCCTGCCCCGGAGAAGGCCGCCGAGAGCGCCCTCGTCACCTCACGGCCCTCAGTGCGCCCGGGCGACGCCGAGATCGACCGGCTCGTCGAGATGATCGACCGGGCCGAGAAGGTCACCCTCTTCTGCGGCAGCGGCACGGCGGGCGCGCACGCCGAGGTCATGGAGTTCGCCGGGAAGATCAAGTCACCCGTCGGACACGCCCTGCGGGGCAAGGAGTGGATCCAGTACGACAACCCGTACGACGTCGGCATGAGCGGGCTCCTCGGCTACGGCGCCGCCTACGAGGCCACCCACGAGTGCGACCTGCTGATCCTGCTCGGCACCGACTTCCCGTACAACGCCTTCCTCCCGGACGACGTGCAGATCGCCCAGATCGACGTACGGCCCGAGGTGCTCGGCCGGCGCTCCCGGCTCGATCTGGCCGTGTGGGGCGACGTCCGCGAGACCCTGCGCTGTCTCGTTCCGCGCGTGCGCACCAAGGAGAACCGGCGCTTCCTCGACAAGATGCTGAAGAAGCACGCCGACGCGCTCGAGGGCGTGGTCAAGGCCTACACCCGCAAGGTCGAGAAACATGTCCCGATCCACCCCGAGTACGTGGCCGCCGTACTGGACGAGACCGCCGACGAGGACGCCGTGTTCACGGTCGACACGGGCATGTGCAACGTCTGGGCCGCCCGCTACATCTCGCCCAACGGCCGCCGCCGCGTGATCGGTTCGTTCTCGCACGGCTCGATGGCGAACGCGCTGCCCATGGCCATCGGGGCGCAGTTCACCGACCGTGGCCGGCAGGTCGTGTCGATGTCCGGCGACGGCGGATTCGCCATGTTGATGGGCGACTTCCTGACGCTCGTGCAGTACGACCTGCCGGTCAAGGTCGTCCTCTTCAACAACTCCGCGCTGAGCATGGTCGAGTTGGAGATGCTGGTCGCGGGCCTGCCCTCGTACGGCACCACCAACGTCAACCCGGACTTCGCCGCCGTGGCCCGCGCCTGCGGTGCCTTCGGCATCCGGGTCGACAAGCCCAAACAGCTCGCGAGCGCCCTGAAGGAGGCCTTCAAGCACAAGGGGCCCGCCCTGGTCGACGTCGTCACCGACCCCAACGCGCTGTCCATCCCGCCGAAGATCAGCGCCGAGATGGTGACAGGGTTCGCGCTGTCCGCGTCCAAGATGGTGCTGGACGGCGGCGTCGGGCGCATGGTGCAGATGGCCCGCTCCAATCTGCGCAACGTGCCCCGGCCCTGAGGCCGGTGCCGGGAAGCAAGCGATTTCAGCCAGTTTCACGGACTCTGCCGGGCAGCCCGGGCAGGAAACCGGCCGCTCTGTCTCACCGGGACGGGGCGGCCGGCCGACGCATGGTGCCGCCTTCGAATGATTCTTTGGTACGGCGGGACTCGAGCCTTGACCCAGCGGCCGTACAACCGTGGCCGATCCCTCGGTCGTTGACGATTCCACATGACTGCGCCCGGGCTCACGGGGCATGGATCTCCGTGAACGTGTTCGGTCAGGAGGGGAACCGGAAAACAGCGTGCGGGCGGGGGTCATGAAAAGGCATGCGCGAGGGGTCGGTCCCGTGACCATCGGGGCCTCCTCGGTGAAAGCGGCGGGGGAAGACACCGACGACGTCAGAAACCGGACCCGCGCGCCGCAACTGCGGCGCAGACTGGGCCGGTCGGACCTGCGAGAGGTCCCCGAGGCGCGCAGGGCGCTGCGCGAACTCCTGCGGCACTGGGGGAAACCGGGCCGCTCGGAGATAGCCGAACTGCTCACCAGCGAACTCGTCACCAACGCGCTCGTCCACACCGACCACGACGCCGTCCTGACGGCCGTCGTCGGACCGCGTGGACTGCGCGTGGAGGTACGGGACTTCGTGGCCCGCAGGCCGCGGTTGTGCGCGCCCGACGCCGACGAGGGCACGCACGGCAGGGGACTGGTCCTGGTGCAGTCCCTGGCGGACGCCTGGGGCGTACGGCCTCACGGAGTGGGCAAGGCGGTCTGGTTCGAACTCGGCGCGGAAGCCGCCTGAGACGCACGCCGCCGGAAACGGGACGGGCGCGTGACCGAGGTGGTCACGCGCCCGTCCGGTGGTGTCCGGTGTCGGCCTGTCAGCCGATGTCAGCCGAACTGCTGCTCAAGGTCCTTGAGCTTGCGCTCCAGGGAGTCGAGCCGCGGCAGGGCCATGGTGTCGTCCTCCACCGTCAGGTCGACGGTGATCGGGTCAGGCCCTTTGCGGACGGGCTGCAGGTCCGGCCGAGAACGCACGGGCAGCTGCTCCGGCGCCGCTGGGGCAGGCTCCGTGGAGGCCTGGGCGGGCGCGGCCTCCAGGGCCTGCGGCTCCAGCTGCCGTCCGCCGCCCCGGCCGATGAACCCGCGGTGCCCCCGGCTGATCGCCTTGAGCTGCGCCCGCTCGACCCGCTGCTGGTCCCGCCGCCGCATCCTGGCCTCGTCCTTGCGCTGCTTGTCCTCGCGCACCTCCTCGACCGCCTCGTCCAGGCTGCGCACGCCCTCCAGGAGCATCAGCGACCAGGCCTTGTAGGTCTCGCGGGGGGCCCGCAGCCAGCGGACGATACGGATCTGCGGCAGCGGACGCGGCACCAGGCCCTGCTCCCGCAGCGCGGCCCGGCGGGTCTGCTTCAGCGCGCGGTCGAAGAGCACGGCCGCCGAGAGGGACATGCCGGAGAAGAACTGCGGGGCGCCCTCGTGGCCGAAGCCCCGGGGCGCGTGCACCCAGTTGAACCAAGCCGCCGCGCCCGCGAACGTCCACACCAGGATCCGGGAACCGAGGGCCGCGTCGCCGTGGCTGGCCTCGCGCACCGCGAGCACGGAGCAGAACATCGCCGCACCGTCCAGGCCGAACGGCACCAGATACTCCCAGCCGCCGCTGAGGCCGAGGTTCTCTTGACCGAAGCCGACCAGGCCGTGGAAGGAGAGGGCGGCGGCCACCGCCGCACAGCAGAACAGGAGCACGTAAGAGGCCGTGCCGTAGATGGCCTCCTTGCGCCTGCGGCGCTCCTCGCTGCGCTCCCACGAGTCGTCCGCGCTCGCGTTGTCCCCGGAGGGGCGCTTGCCTCGCGCGAGCACCGCCACCGCCGCCAGCAGGCCCAGGAGCAATACGGCGCCCGGAAGCAGCCAGGTCAGCGATATGTCGGTCATTCTCATCTGGGTCCCTTGCATGGGGATAGGGCGTGACGCCCGCCATAGTGGCCCAATTCCACAAGCCCTCACGGGGTTTCGGGGCAGGAGCCCGCCGAGGAGGTGTGAGGGGGTGCCCAGGGCGGCGTTCTGCTCGAACTGCCGCTTGACGGACGGGAGTTGAGTTCGAATAAGACTACCCGTACGGATGGTTCCGCGGAAAGTTCCCGTGACAAGTGAGGAAGTTGTGAATCAGCTGTAACCGTACGGGTGTGCCACTCGCCGTTGATCTTAGTGGAGAGCGGACCGTGCTCCGGCCTGAGGGGGCCTCAAGCCGCACCTGCCGCCGTGAGTTTGGCGATGCGGTCGGCGTCGCGGTTGCGCGGGCAGGTGACGCAGGTGTCCTGCGGCCGCACCGTGTAGAACATGCAGCAGCTCGCCCGGTCACGGGTGGGCAGCGACTCGCCGCCCGGACCGGTCAGTACGCGGAAGGCGGCGCACCCTACGTACGGCTCGGTCGACCCCGGCAGCAGCAGCTCCAGCTCGCGCACGGCGCGCCGCTCCTCGTCCGCGCCGAGCAGCGAGGCGACGTACCACAGCCCCTCGACGACCTCGTCGGTCGCCATGCCCCACAGCGCCCGCCCACGCCGCCGCATGCGCGGCCCGAACCCGGTGAGGACCGGTTCCAGGTGCTCCGCGACCGCCGCGCGCACCGCGGCCCGCAGCGCCTCCTCGTCCGGTACGACGGCCGCACCGGGAAGCGCCGCCGCCGGGTCGTCCGGGAGGCAGGCGAAGGAGGCGGGGCGGACGGCCATGCGGCCGGCGGTGCGGTCGTACGAGACGTGGGTGACCGGGAGGCGCGGCACCCGGCGGTGCAGGAACCAGGGGAGGGTGATCAGCAGACAGGCGGGCCAGGCATAGCGGTGCAGGCCGAAGCTCGCCACGACGTCCGGGCGGGCCCGCTGTCCGTAGTCGCGCAGCACCTGCGCCTCGTCCCACGCCAGGAACGCGTCCAGGTCGGGGCCGCCCGCCGCGAGCGCGGCCGCGGCGGTCCAGCCGTCGCCGCTCGGGTCGGGGTCCTCGGCAGTCAGTTCCGTCACAGCCAGTCCCACGTAGACCTCGGTGAGTCGGGCGTACGCGGCGGTGACGGCCGAGGCCGGAGCAGGCATGACGGAACCACCGATCAGTGATCGCGGGCGGGGCAAGGAAAGTAAGGCTTACCTTATTCGCATCGCTCGGAATTTGAACTGTCGCCCCATGCGCCTAAGGTGCTTGACGGACGAGTGACAAACAGTGCTAATGACCCCAGTGCCGACACCCCGGAGGAGGACCCCGTGCAGCAGGGCGTGCACTCTGCCGGGACGGGGGTTCCGGAGCCGTGCGTGGGAGCGGATGCGGTACGGGTGCCGCAGCAGACGCGGGCCGTGGACGCCGCGGACGCGACCCGGGAGCGCGGTGCCGCTGCGCCGGCCGCCCGGGGTGAGCACACGCACAGCGAGCCGCCCGTTCCCCGGCCGCGGCCCGTCGTCCAGCGGTCCTCGGTGCGCGGTCAGATCCTGGACGCCCTGCGCACCGCACTGGTCACGGGCAACCTGAAGCCCGGCGAGGTGTACTCGGCGCCGGCGCTCGGGGAGCGGTTCGGGGTGTCCGCGACGCCGGTGCGCGAGGCCATGCAGCAGCTCACGCTGGAGGGCGCCGTCGAGGTCGTGCCCAACCGCGGGTTCCGGGTGATCGAGCGGGGCGCGCGCGAGCTGTCCGAACTGGCCGAGGTCCGGGCGCTGATCGAGGTGCCGGTGGTGCTGAGGCTGGCCCGTACGGTGCCGGCCGAGCGCTGGGCCGAGCTACGGCCGCTCGCCGACGACACGGTGCGCGCCGCGTCCTCCGGCTGCCGCGCCACCTATGCCGAGGCCGACCGCGCCTTCCACCGCGCGGTCCTGTCCCTCTCCGGCAACGAACAGCTGGTCCAGATCGCCGGCGACCTCCACCGCCGCTCCCAGTGGCCCCTGGTCGGCGGCCCACTCCGCCCCGACTCCGCCGAACTCCTCACGAACGCGTCGCAACACACGGCGCTGCTGGATGCCCTGCTGACGAGAGACCTGGACGTGGTCCCGGCGCTGGTGGCGGAACACTGGGGAGCGGTCTGAGCGGTACGGCGGAGGCGTCGACGTGTCGGCCGTGAACGACGGGGTTCCTCGCGTTGCCAGGCCGAAGGACCGCGGAGGCGGACGGCCCCCGGGCGGCCGCGCGAACCTCACGCGGCGGCACGGTTCTGCCGTCCACGGCCTTCGCGCGAAGGCTCCGCCGCTACGGCGCCTGCTCCGACGGCCTTGTCACGCCGGGCGGGCGGCGGCCAACGGCCCTCGCACGCCGGGTGCGCGCCCGCCTCCACGCGGGCTTCGCCCGTCGGGTCCGGGGAAGTCAGTCGCCGTTGCCGCCCTCGGCCCCCGTGCTCGTCGCCGTCTTGGAGAAGCCGTCGTGCCATGCGGCCTTCGCGCCGGAGTCGCCGATGCGGTAGACGTCGACCACCGCGCCCGCGGCCACGGCCACGGAAAGCACCGCCACGGTCATCCGCACCGGCAGCGCGGTCCAGCGCGTGGTGACCGGCGCGGCGTCCGTTGCCGTGCCGGCCGGCCTGCGGCTCGCCCACCACACCACGGCCGCCAGGACGAACAGGCCCAAAGCCCAAGGCAGGAGCCCGTCACCCAGCTCGGCGTGGCGCCGTACCAGCGTGTCGCTTGCGACGTGCTTCTCCAGCCACTCGCCCGCCTGCGTCGTCAGCGGCACACCGGCGAGGGCCACGAGGGCGAGCAGGGGCAGCAGCACACCGAGCCGACGGGCGACGCTCGGCCACAGCGCGCAGATCACCAGGGCCAGCGCGACCAGCGGTACGAGCACGACGACGACATGGACGAGCAGGACATGCGCGGGCAGCCCGTTGACGAGACTCATGGGGGGTTCCTCCGGAGGTCGGGGTTCCGCAGTTTGGCACAGGAACCTCTCAGTCACCTCTCAGCCCACGCGTCACCGCCTCCGCACCCCCGCTCAGGCCGTGGCCGCCCCCGGTGCCGGTGGAGCCAACTGTTCGGCCAGCCACGTCGGTACGCCGCCGAGCAGCCGGAACAGCCGACGGGCCTCCTCCCGCAGGCGGGACGCCTCCGGCTCGGACTCGGTGTCGGCGAGGGATGCGAGCGCCGGGGCCGTGCCCACCAGGTAGCCCAACTCCTCCCGGATGCGCAGGGATTCCGCGAAGCCGTGCCGGGCCTCCGCCAACTCGCCGTCCCGCAGCGCGAGTCCCGCCAGATGCCGCCAGGTGAAGGACAGCAGCAGCGGGTCGGAGTGCGCGTCGGCGGCCGCGTGCGCGCGCCGGTAGGCGGCGCGGGCCGCCTGCGGGGAGCGAGCGAGGTTCTCCGCCAGCAGACCGCGGCGGAAGTCCAGCAGCGCCCTGCCCGGCGCCCCCGGCGGGATCAGCGCCGCCGCACGCCCGAGCGCCGCCCGCGCCTCGTCGGCCCGGTCCCGCACCCCGTGCAGCGTGGCCGAGTACGCAAGTTGCCCGCGTTCACAAGCGGCCGCACCGCGCTCCTCGTCGGTCTGCGCCAGCGCCTCCGCCGTACGCAGCGCGTCCTCGGCCTCCGCCCAGCCCCGCTCGGTGTACAGACACCGCTCGACCAGCAGCACGGCCCGCTGGAGCGCGGCCGCGGCGGTGTCCGGCCGGAGCAGGGCGGCCGCGTCGGCCCAGCAGGCCCGCGAGCGCAATCGCCATACCGCGGTCTGGAGCGGATCGTCACCGGCGGTCGTTCCGTTACCAGACATGGCGGAATGCGCCACGTTGCCCTCCCCGAGCACGCCATTGAGCTGTTGAGTGGTGGCGGCATTCCAGCACCAATGCAGGGGCCTGGCCAAGGGGGTAGGTGAAGGATTTCACAAAGTCGTGGGAAGGCGCGCCACTTGGGACCCACCAGCCCCACCCCTGTGTTACGTCAGCTCATGCGCAGCGCGAGGAAGAAATCGAGCTTGTCCTCCAGCCGCGACAGGTCCCGTCCCGTCAACTGCTCGATCCGCCCCACCCGGTAGCGCAGCGTGTTGACGTGCAGGTGGAGCCGGGTGGCGCAGCGCGTCCAGGAGCCGTCGCAGTCCAGGAACGCCTCCAGCGTCGGGATCAGCTCGGCCCGGTGCCGGCGGTCGTAGTCGCGCAGCGGATCGAGCAGCCGCGCGGTGAAGGCCCGGCGCACGTCGTCCGGCACGAACGGCAGCAGCAGCACATGCGACGCCAGCTCCTGGTGGCCCGCCGCACAGACCCGGCCCGGACGCGCCGCGGCCACCCGGCGGGCGTGCCGCGCCTCCTCCAGCGCCCCGCGCAGCCCCTCCGCCGAGTGCACGGCCGCGCTGACGCCGAGCGTGACCCGCCCGTCGTCGTTCAGCCCCGCCGACAGCGGCTCCCGTACGGCGTCCAGGAGCGCGTCGGCGAGGATCCCGGCCTCGGAGCCGTCGTGCTCGGACGACACCGCCGGCAGCGGGACCAGCGCGACCGCCTCGTCGCCGGTGTGGGCGACCGCTATCCGGTCGGACGGCTCGGGACCGGTGGCCAGCGGATCGACCAGGATCTCCTCGAGGAGCGACTGGGCGATCGGACCGCCCTCGACGTCGGCGCCGTCCCACTCGACCCGCGCCACGACGACCTGCCAGTGCGGAGCGGCACCCAGCCCCGGCAGCAGCACCGGCGCCGCCACCCGCAGTCGCGCCGCGATCTCGGCCGGTGCCGCGCCCGTCTGCACCAGCTCCAGGACCTCCTGCGCGAGCCGCCGCCGCACCGTGCGCGCCGCGTCCCGGCGGTCCCGCTCGACCGCGATCAGCTGGGTGACGCCCTGGAGCAGATCCAGCCGTTCCTCCGCCCAGTCACCGGCGTCCGCCTCGACGGCCAGCAGCCAGTCCGACAGTACGGTCTCGCGCACGTCCCGCGAGCCCTGCGACGAGCGGCCGCCGGCGCGGATCGGGAACAGCGAGTACGTGGCGTCGTCCAGCAGGATCCGGTGCGGTCCCCGGCGGCCCGTGCGGGCGCCGGCCAGCTGCTCTGCCGCGAGCCGGGCGCAGATCTCGGCGGACAGCGCGGGGCCCGCGACCTTGGAGCCCGCGATCAGCCGCCCGGTGGAGGAGAGCACCCAGGCCCGCAGGTCCAGGTCGGAGCCGAGCAGGTCCAGCACGACGTCCGGGCCGCCGCCGGCCGGGCCCGAGGTCATCATCCGGCGGTGCCGGTCGACCACGGCCGCGAGGTCCCCGGCGCGCTCGCCGGACACCTGCCGTACGACGTGCTCCGTGATCGTCGCGAACGCCACCGACTCGTCCACCGCGAACAGCGGCAGCCGGTGCCGGGCGCAGGCCAGCACCAGGTCGTCGGGGATGTCCCGCAGCTCCGCCTCGCCGGCCGCCAGGGCCGCCACACCGGCCTGCACGAGGAGTCGTACGAAAGGTTCCGAGTCCGCGGCGTCCCTGCGCCAGGCCAGGCCCGTCAGCACCAGCTCACCGCCCGAGAGGTAGCGGCTGGGGTCCCGCAGGTCGGTGGTCATGACACCCCGTACCGTCCGGTCCAGCTCGTCCTCGCCGCCGAGCAGCCGCAGGCCCAGCGCGTCGGTGTCCAGCAGAGCGCGCAGCCGCATCTCGTCGCCGCCGATCTTTGTCTCGAAAACTACGATGAATCTTGCAAGGGGCCGGTGGGGCGGGGGCCCGTTGTCGTTTCCATCGGAAAACGAGGAGGTTACTGATGACCTCCGTTCATACGAATCTACAAGATGCCCGTGCTGGCCAGCCAACTCCTTCATGGTTTCCGTGACTGACCCCGTCGGAGCACGGCCCTGTGTACTGAGTCCACTCCGCGTAAACAGCACATGAACGAGCCGGGCCCGCCGCACACGAACTGGCTCATTGCGTATGACCACGAGACGAAGAAGAGAGCCGGTCATGGACTTCCTTCGCCCCGCCAGCTGGGAGGAGGCGCTCGCCGCGAAGGCCGAGCACCCCACCGCTGTGCCGATTGCGGGTGGCACCGATGTGATGGTCGAGATCAACTTCGACCACCGCCGGCCCGAGTACCTGCTCGACCTGAACCGCGTCGGCGACCTCTACGAGTGGGAGGTCGGCGAGGACACCGTACGGCTCGGCGCCTCCGTCCCGTACACCCGGATCATGGAGCACCTCCGGACCGAGCTGCCGGGCCTGGCGCTCGCCTCGCACACGGTCGCCTCCCCGCAGATCCGCAACCGCGGCGGCGTCGGCGGCAACCTCGGCACCGCCTCCCCGGCCGGCGACGCCCACCCGGCTCTCCTCGCGGCGGGCGCCGAGGTCGAGGCCGAGTCGGTGCGCGGCACCCGGCTCATCCCCATCGACGACTTCTACACCGGCGTGAAGCGCAACGCGCTCGCCCCCGACGAGCTGATCCGCGCCGTCCGCGTCAAGAAGGCGGACGGCCCGCAGCAGTACTCGAAGGTCGGCACCCGCAACGCCATGGTCATCGCGGTCTGCGCCTTCGGCCTCGCCCTGCACCCCGAGACCCGCACGGTCCGCACCGGCATCGGCTCCGCCGCCCCGACCCCGGTCCGGGCGAGGACGGCCGAGGACTTCCTGAACGCGGCGCTCGACGAGGGCGGCTTCTGGGACAACGGAAAGATCATCACGCCGTCGGTCGCCAAGCAGTTCGCGGACCTGTGCGCCGCCGCCTGCAACCCGATCGACGACGTCCGGGGCACTGCGAGCTACCGCCGCCACGCGGTCGGGGTCATGGCCCGCCGGACGCTCACCTGGACCTGGGAGTCGTACCGCGGCACCCGTACCTCGGAGGGAGCTGCGTAATGCGCGTCAACTTCACCGTCAACGGACGTCCGCAGGAGGCCGACGACGTCTGGGAGGGCGAGTCCCTCCTGTACGTCCTGCGGGAGCGCCTGGGCCTGCCCGGCTCCAAGAATGCCTGCGAGCAGGGCGAGTGCGGGTCGTGCACCGTCAGGCTGGACGGCGTATCGGTGTGTTCCTGCCTGGTCGCGGCGGGGCAGGTTGAGGGCCGCGAGGTCGTGACCGTCGAAGGGCTCGCGGACTTCGCCAGGCAGCGCTCGTGCGGAACCTCGCTCGACGAGGCCAAGCTGGGGGTCCCCCCGGGCGAAGCCTGGGGGAGGGCCGCAAAGGGCACAGACTCCCAGACCGGCGAAGGCACCGGCTCATCCCCGCGCGCAGCGCTCTCTGGGATCCAGCAGGCGTTCATCGACGCCGGCGCCGTCCAGTGCGGCTTCTGCACGCCCGGTCTGCTCGTCGCCGCCGACGAGATGCTGGAGAGCAACCCGAACCCGACCGACGCGGACATCCGCGAGGCGCTGTCGGGCAACCTGTGCCGCTGCACCGGCTACGAGAAGATCATGGACGCGGTCCGCCTTGCGGCCGCCCGGCAGGGAGAGGAGGTCTGACCATGCCGACGAACGGCGCTCCCACGAAGATCACCCAGGGTTCGCAGACCCGCGGCGGCATCGGCGAGTCCACGCTCCGCCCGGACGGCACCCTCAAGGTCACCGGCGAGTTCGCGTACTCGTCCGACATGTGGCACGAGGACATGCTGTGGGGCCAGATCCTGCGCTCCACGGTCGCCCACGCCGAGATCGTGTCGATCGACACCGGCGAGGCCCTTGCCACGCCCGGCGTGTACGCCGTCATGACGTACGACGACCTGCCGACCGAGGTGAAGAACTACGGCCTGGAGATCCAGGACACCCCTGTCCTGGCGCACGGCAAGGTACGCCACCACGGCGAGCCCGTCGCGATCGTCGCCGCCGACCACCCGGAGACCGCCCGCCGAGCCGCCGCCAAGATCAAGGTGGAGTACCGCGAGCTCCCGGTCATCACCGACGAGGCCTCCGCGACCGCGCCGGACGCGGTCCTCGTCCACGACAACCGCGACGACCACCACATCGGCCACGTCCCGCACCCGAACGTCGTCCACCGCCAGCCGATCGTGCGCGGCGACGTCTCCGCCGCGCGGGAGCGCGCCGACGTGATCGTCAAGGGCGAGTACTACTTCGGCATGCAGGACCAGGCCTTCCTGGGCCCCGAGTCCGGCCTTGCCGTGCCCGACGAGGACGGCGGCGTCCACCTCTACATCGCCACCCAGTGGCTCCACTCCGACCTGCGCCAGATCGCGCCCGTGCTCGGCCTGCCCGAGGACAAGGTGCGCATGACGCTGGCCGGCGTCGGCGGCGCGTTCGGCGGCCGCGAGGACCTGTCGATGCAGATCCACGCCTGCTTGCTGGCGCTGCGCACCGGCAAGCCCGTCAAGATCGTCTACAACCGCTTCGAGTCCTTCTTCGGACACGTCCACCGCCACCCGGCACGGCTGTACTACGAGCACGGGGCCACGCACGACGGCAAGTTGACCCACGTCAAGTGCCGGATCGTGCTTGACGGCGGCGCGTACGCCTCCGCGTCTCCCGCGGTCGTCGGCAACGCAGCCTCGCTCGGCATCGGACCGTACGTCGTCGACGACGTCGACATCGAGGCCGTCGCCCTCTACACCAACAACCCGCCCTGCGGCGCCATGCGCGGCTTCGGCGCGGTCCAGGCGTGCTTCGCGTACGAGGCGCAGATGGACAAGGTGGCGAAACAACTGGGCATGGACCCGGTGGAGTTCCGGCAGCTGAACGCCATGGAACAGGGCACGATCATGCCGACGGGCCAGCCCGTCGACTCGCCCGCCCCCGTCGCCGAACTCCTGCGCCGCGTCAAGGCGATGCCGCTGCCGCCGGAGCGTCAGTGGGAGAGCAGCGAGGGCGCCGACGTACGGCAGCTGCCCGGCGGCCTGTCCAACACCACACACGGCGAAGGCGTCGTACGGGGCATCGGCTACGCGGTCGGCATCAAGAACGTCGGCTTCTCCGAGGGCTTCGACGACTACTCGACCGCGCGCGTCCGCATGGAAGTGGTCGGTGGCGAGCCCGTCGCCACCGTGCACACCGCGATGGCGGAGGTCGGCCAGGGCGGCGTCACCGTCCACGCGCAGATCGCCCGCACCGAGCTGGGCGTCACCCAGGTGACGATCCAACCCGCGGACACACAGGTGGGGTCGGCGGGTTCGACCTCGGCCTCCCGTCAGACGTACGTCACCGGAGGCGCGGTCAAGAACGCCTGTGAGCTCGTCCGCGAGCGGGTGCTGGAGCTCGGGCGCCGCAAGTTCGGTACCTACCACCCGGCTTGGGCGACCGCCGAGTTGCTGTTGGAGGGCGGCAAAGTGGTCACCGACGGCGGCGAAATGCTGGCCGGACTCGCCGACGTCCTCGGTGACGACGCCGTCGAGATCGAGGCGGAGTGGCGGCACCGGCCGACCGAGCCCTTCGATCTGCGCACCGGCCAGGGCAACGGCCACGTCCAGTACTCCTTCGCCGCGCACCGGGCCGTCGTCGAGGTCGACACCGAGCTCGGCCTGGTCAAGGTCATCGAACTGGCCTGCGCCCAGGACGTCGGCAAGGTGCTCAACCCGCTGTCCGTCGTGGGCCAGATCCAGGGCGGTACGACCCAGGGTCTGGGCGTCGCCGTGATGGAGGAGATCATCGTCGACCCCAAGACGGCAAAAGTCAGGAACCCCTCCTTCACGGACTACCTGATCCCCACCATCCTCGACACGCCGACCATCCCCGTCGACGTACTCGAACTGGCCGACGACCACGCCCCGTACGGCCTGCGCGGCGTCGGCGAGGCCCCGACCCTGTCGTCAACTCCGGCGGTCCTGGCGGCCATTCGGAATGCGACGGGGATCGAGCTGAATCGGACTCCGGTACGCCCGGAACACCTGACGGGAACGTGACCCTCCGGGGTTTCGACCGGTGATTTTTTTCCTGGGGGACGACGTCCCCCAGGCCCCCAACTGTTCGTCCTGGGCCGTCCCCCGGGTCGTGCGCATCCCAAATCCCGTGCCCGGTAAGGCGGTTGTACGGGAGCCCCTATGAACCTTGGGAGACGGCACCATGACCCAACAGTCACTGGAGCCCAGGACCACATCCGAAGACGCGGGCAAAGGAACCCGCGTCCCCGCCGGCAGGTCCTGGCTCGACAGGTACTTCCACATATCCCACCGAGGATCCACCGTCGCAAGAGAAGTCCGCGGCGGCGTCACCACCTTCATGGCGATGGCGTACATCCTCCTCCTCAACGCCCTGATCCTGTCCGGCAAGGACGCGGCCGGGGACACGCTGGGCCAGAAGGCCCTGATCACCGCAACCGCGTTCGCCGCGGCCCTCACCACGCTGCTGATGGGCTTCGCCGGCAAGGCGCCGCTCGCCCTCGCCGCCGGCCTCTCCGTGTCCGGTGTCCTGTCCTCCCAGGTCGCCCCGCAGATGACCTGGCCGCAGGCCATGGGCATGTGTGTGATGTACGGCGTGGTCATCATGCTCCTGGTCGTCACCGGTCTGCGCGAGATGATCATGAACGCGATCCCGCTCGCGCTCAAGCACGGCATCACCATGGGCATCGGTCTGTTCATCGCCCTCATCGGCTTCTACAAGTCCGGCTTCGTGCACCAGGGCAAGGCGACCCCGGTGACCCTGGGCCCGGCGGGCGAACTCGCGGGCTGGCCCGTGCTGTTGTTCGCCGGCACGCTGCTCCTGATCTTCATGCTCCAGGCCCGCGGGATGCCCGGCGCCATCCTGATCGGCATCGTCGGCGGCACGATCGTCGCCGCGATACTCAACGCCGCCGGGGCCATCGACCCGAAGCAGTGGGCCGCCGGCGCTCCCGAACTGCACGGCAGCGCGGTCTCGATGCCCGACTTCTCGCTCTTCGGGCACGTCGAGTTCGGCGGCTGGGGCAAGGTCGGCGCGATGACCGTCGGCATGATCGTGTTCACCCTCGTGCTCGCCGGGTTCTTCGACGCGATGGCGACCATCATCGGCGTCGGCACCGAGGCCCAACTGGCCGACGACAAGGGCCGGATGCCGGGCCTGTCCAAGGCGCTGTTCATCGACGGCGCAGGCGGGGCGATCGGCGGTGTCGCGGGCGGCTCAGGCCAGACCGTGTTCATCGAGTCGGCGACCGGCGTCGGCGAGGGCGCCCGCACCGGACTCGCCTCGGTCGTCACCGGCGCCCTCTTCGCGGCCTGTCTGTTCTTCACCCCGCTGACGGCGATCGTGCCGCAGGAGGTGGCGTCGGCCGCCCTGGTGGTCATCGGCGCGATGATGCTGATGAACGCCCGGCATGTCGACTGGGCCGACCGGGCCACCGCGATCCCGGTGTTCCTCACGGTCGTCCTGATGCCGTTCACCTACACCATCACCACGGGCGTGGCCGCCGGCGTCATCTCGTACGTCGCCATCAAGGCCGCCCAGGGCAAGGCCCGTGAGATCGGGGCGTTCATGTGGGGCCTCACGGTGATCTTCCTGGTGTACTTCGCGCTCAACCCCATCGAGGGCTGGCTGGGCGTGCACTAGACGCGTCCCGAACGCCCTTCCACGCAACCGTTGTCAAGGAGACCGAGATGCTGGACGTCGCCGACGAGCTGAACCGGTGGGTCGAGCAGGGACGTGACTTCGCCGTGGCCACCGTCGTGGCGGTCGGTGGAAGCGCCCCGCGCCGACCCGGAGCCGCCCTCGCGGTGGACGCCGACGGCACGGCGATCGGCTCGGTCTCCGGCGGCTGTGTGGAGGGCGCCGTGTACGAGCTGTGCCGGCAGGCGCTCCAGGACGGCGAAACCGTCCTCGAGCGCTTCGGCTACAGCGACGAGGACGCCTTCGCCGTCGGACTGACCTGCGGTGGCGTCATCGACGTCCTCGTCACGCCGGTACGGGTGGACGTTCCCGTCCGGCCGGTGGTCGCGTCCGCGCTGGCCGCCGCCGCGAGAGGGGAGGCGGCGGCGGTCGCGCGGATCGTCACGGGCCCGGCCGAGCTGACCGGCCGAGCCCTGCTGGTACGGCCCGACGGCGCGTACGAAGGCGGCTTCGGCGCCCACGCCGAACTGGACCGGACGGTCGCCGCCGAGGCCGGTGCCTTCCTGGACGCGGGCCGCACGGGCACCCTGGAGATCGGCGCACAGGGCTCGCGTTGCGGCGCGCCGCTCACGGTCCTGGTCGAGTCCTCCGTCCCCCCGCCCCGGATGATCGTCTTCGGCGCGATCGACTTCGCGTCGGCGCTGGTGCGGGTCGGCAAGTTCCTGGGGCACCACGTGACGGTGTGCGACGCCCGCCCCGTCTTCGCGACGAAGGCCCGCTTCCCCGAGGCCGACGAGATCGTCGTCGAGTGGCCCCACGAGTACCTGGCCCGTACGGACGTCGACGCCCGTACCGTCCTGTGCGTCCTCACCCACGACGCCAAGTTCGACGTACCCCTGCTCCAGTTGGCCCTGCGCCTCCCGGTCGCGTACGTCGGCGCGATGGGCTCCCGCCGCACCCACCTGGACCGCAACGAGCGCCTGCGCGAGGTCGGCGTCACCGAACTCGAACTGGCCCGCCTGCGCTCCCCGATCGGCCTCGACCTCGGCGCCCGCACCCCGGAGGAGACTGCGCTGTCCATCGCTGCGGAGATCGTCGCAGCCCGCCGGGGTGGCAGCGGCGTCTCGCTCACCGGCGCGCATACACCGATCCACCATGACACCGGGTCCTCACCCGCGTCCATGTCGGGCCTTCGCGTCTCCTGACAGGCCCTCGTGCCGTGGCAGGTCATCAGGCCCTGCCGGGACGCACCGACCTCTTGGCCGCCCACCACGTTCATGCCCTGGACGCCGACACCGACAGCCGCCGTAGCGCCTACCTATGGACCCGGGGCAGCAGCGTCAGCGCTGTCGTGCCCGGCACCACGCTCACCGAGATGATCGACGACTGGGACGCGGTCGGCCCTGGCATCGTCGACCGCCTCACCGCCCAGACTCCGCTCGGCCGGACGCCGCCCCGGAGGAGATCGCCGAGGCCGCGGCCCGGCTGCTCAGCCGGAGGCATACGCGCCTGACGCCCGCCGCGGCAACCGGTCGACGTCACGCCCAGCGGAGCAACCGGTTTACCGCCCGTCCGAAGACCGCACGTGCCGCCCCCTCCAGGACGCCGTCGAAGACGCCGGGCAGTAAGCGGACATCCACTTCCTCGCGCCAGACCACCCAGGCACGGCCGCCGGGCCCCGGCCGGACCTCGATCTCGGCCCAGCCCCGCACGAACCGGCCGCGCTTCTCCAGGCGGCACAGGCCCGACCCGGTGTCGGTCGGCGGGCACCAGACCGTGACCTCCATCGGGTCCACCAAGGCGATGGGGCCGAATCCCGAACGGACCACGAAGCGCGTGCCCACGCGGGTCGGCGCGGGCGTGACCACGGTGATCCGGGTCAGCGGGACCACGTCGGCGTGACGGGGCCACTCCGTGAGCCGGCGCCAAGCCTCGCCGACGGGGAGCGGCGCCGTGCGTTCGAGAGAGAAGTTCACCACGAGACGATCGTAGGGAATCAACTCCGGTCACCTGCAAGGTAACCCCTGGCTCACTCACTTGGCCCAGCGCCTGTCCGTGCGGGGGCGTACGCGGGAGCGGCCGGTTCGCGCCTTATGGATGCAGTGTGTGGAGGCCGTGTCCAGCAGGAGCGCGGCTTCCGGACGTCGCCGTATCACTATGGAAGAGCCGGGGGTGGCGACCGATGGAGGTGCGAGATGCCGGAGATCACGGCCGATGAGGCACGGCGGCGGTTCACGGCGGCGCGCGTAGCCCGGTTGGCGACGGTGGATACGACGGGCCGCCCCCATCTGGTGCCGGTCGTGTTCGCGAGGCAGGGTGCCGACGGCCTCGTCACGGCGGTGGACCGCAAACCGAAGACGACGACCCGGCTGAAGCGGCTGCGCAACATCGCCGCCCATCCGTCCGTGTGCCTGCTGGTGGACGCGTACGACGAGGACTGGAACCAGCTGTGGTGGGTCCGGGCCGACGGCGACGCGCGGGTCGTAGCGGCCGACCGACCCAGCGCGGCGGACCCGACCGCGAGCGAGGAACAGTCCGCTGCCCTCGCCCTTCTGCGCGCCAAGTACCCCCAGTACCGCGACCACCCCCCGACCGGCCCGGTCGTCGCGGTCACCGTCCTGCGCTGGACGGGCTGGGCGGCGCGCGACGACCGCTAGGCACTGCACGCTTCTCGGCCGGAACGCCCTCGTCACCGGCGCGTTGATGCACCATGTGACCCTGGAGGTCGTGGGTCAGGACAGGGGGTTGCCCGTGCTGCTGGTGGATCTCGACACCGTCGCGCCGCACGAACGCGTCGACGCCTTTCAGCACGCGCTGGACCAGTCGGTGCCGAACGATGTCGTCCACGAGGGTCCGGCGGCGGGGATCAGGGCGCGGCTGGAGGGCTGGCGCATCGGTGCGCTGGATCTCGTCGACGCCCGTGGCACCGGGTTCCGGGTGCGCCGTACGGAGAAGCATCTGCGCCGGCTGCGGGAGCGGCCCATCGTCTCCGTCACGCTCCAGACGCGGGGCACCGGGCGGGTCGAACTGGCAGGTCGGCAGCAGCTGTTGGGGCCGGACGACATCAGCGTGCTGCACGAGGTGTCCGCGCGGACCTACGGCTGGTCCGGCACGGGATCCTCGCAGGCCCTGATGATCGACGCCGGGCGGCTGGGACTGCCGGTCGAGACGGTCGTGGAGGCGTCCTGCCGCTGCCGTTCTCGTCGTTGCGCGCGGCGAGCGCGGTGCTGGGCAACCCCGCCAACTACCACCGGGCGGTGCCGCTGACGTACGAGCAGTTCCGGTACGCCTTCGCCAACGCGGTGAGCGAGGAGGAGGCCAAGGATCTGTACGAGCGGTTCGCCGTACCGGCGCCCGGTGAGCCGCTGTTCCAGGCGGCGGTGGCCAACATCAATCCGTGGAGCGAGGTGAAGGTGGACACCCTCTCGCCCGAACGCGGCCCGCTCCTGGTCATCTCCGGCGAGAAGGACCACACGGTGCCCTGGGCCATCGCGAACGCCTCGTACAAGAAGCAGGCAGGCAACGAGCACGCGGTGACGGAGATCCAGGAGATACCGGGCCGGGGACACGCGCTCACGATCGACAACGGCTGGCGAGAGGTGGCGGAGACGGCGCTCGCGTTCGTGTCGCGGTTCACCCGGTAGTCGAGGCGGGGCCGCGACCGTCGTACGAGGGGGGAAGGACCGGCATGATCACCACGAACTGGAGAACCGAGACCGTACCGCTCGCGGACCGTGCCGACGCGCTGCGGCAGACGATCCGGGAACACGTCGTACCCGTCGAACTCGTGCTGCCCTCGGCGGCGGAGCAGGTCCACGCCGACGTGACGATCACGGACATCGGCTCGCTCCAGGTGAGCACGGTGCGGGCCAACCCGGCCACCGTGCACCGGACGTCCAGGCTGGCCAGGGCCGACGACGAACCCGTGCTGTTCATCAGCCTCCAGGTCTCCGGCGAGAGCACGGTCGTCCAGGACGGCCGCAGCGCGGTCCTGCGGCCCGGGAGCATCGCCTTCTACGACACCCGGCGCCCGTACACGCTCCTGTTCGACCACGGCGTCGACATGCATTTCTTCCGCATCCCGGTCCGGGACGTCGCCCTCCCCGACGACGTCCTGTGCCAGGCCGTGGCCCGCGGCATGGGCCAGGACGGGGGCGTGCCGGCCCTGGCCACCGGCTATCTCAGGCGCCTGGCCGAGAGTCGCGCGACCCTCGACGCCACCGCCGCGCACCTGCTGGCCGCGCCCAGCATGGAGCTGGTCCGCGCGGTGATCGCCTCGGAGTCGGACCGGCCCGCGTCGGCCAGGGGGCCGCTCTACGAGGCGCTGGGCGTCCGCATCCTCGAGCACATGCGCACCCATCTGGCCGACCCGGACCTGTCCCCGGCCTCGGTCGCCCGCGCCCACCACATCTCGGTCCGCTACCTCTACACGATCCTGGCCCGCGCCGGCGTCGGCTTCGGCGAATGGGTGCGCACGGAACGCCTGGACGCCTGCCGCCGCGAACTCTCCCGCGTCCCTCCGACGACGGAAACGATCGCGGCCCTGGCCCACCGCTGGGGCTTCAGGTCCCCGTCCCACTTCAGCCGCGCCTTCAAGGCCGCGTACGGGGTGTCGCCCCAGGCCTGGCGGGACCTCAGACATCCGTCGTGACGAGGTTCCGACAGGGCCCGGTCACACGTTCCGCCGGTACTGGCCTCCCACCTCGAAGAACGCCTCGGTGACCTGCTGCAGCGAGCAGACCCGGGCGGCGTCCATCAGGACCTCGAAGACGTTGGCCCCGTCCAGTGCCGCCGACTTCAGCCGCTCGATCGCCTCCGTGGCCGCGTCGCGGTGCGCGGTCTGGAAGTCGCGGACGCGCTCCAGCTGGGACTGCTTCTCCGTCTCGGTGGCGCGGGCGAGTTCGAGTTCGTGGTGCTCGCCGTCGCCGCCGGGTCGGCGGAAGGTGTTCACGCCGATGATCGGCAGCGAACCGTCGTGCTTGCGCTGCTCGTACAGCATCGACTCGTCCTGGATACGGCCCCTCTGGTAGCCGGTCTCCATGGCGCCGAGCACACCGCCGCGCTCGTTGATCCGGTCGAACTCGGCGAGTACGGCCTCCTCGACCAGGTCGGTGAGGTGGTCGATGACGAAGGAGCCCTGGAGCGGGTTCTCGTTCATCGCAAGGCCCCACTCGCGGTTGATGATGAGCTGGATCGCGAGCGCCCGGCGCACCGAATCCTCCGACGGGGTCGTCACGGCCTCGTCGTAGGCGTTGGTGTGCAGCGAGTTGGCGTTGTCGTAGATGGCGATGAGGGCCTGCAGGGTGGTGCGGATGTCGTTGAAGTCCATCTCCTGCGCGTGCAGGGACCGGCCCGAGGTCTGGACGTGGTACTTCAGCTTCTGCGAACGCTCTCCCGCACCGTACTTCTCCTTCATCGCGACCGCCCAGATACGGCGGGCGACCCGGCCGAGCACGGAGTACTCGGGGTCCATGCCGTTGGAGAAGAAGAACGACAGGTTCGGGGCGAACTCGTCGATGTGCATGCCGCGCGCCAGGTACGCCTCGACGTAGGTGAAGCCGTTGGCGAGGGTGAAGGCGAGCTGGCTGATCGGGTTCGCGCCCGCCTCGGCGATGTGGTAGCCGGAGATGGACACCGAGTAGAAGTTGCGGACCTTCTGCGCGATGAACCACTCCTGGATGTCGGCCATCATCCGCAGCGAGAACTCGGTCGAGAACAGGCAGGTGTTCTGCCCCTGGTCCTCCTTGAGGATGTCGGCCTGCACCGTGCCGCGCACGGTCGCCAGCGCGTGCGCGCGCAGCCCGGCGGCCTCCTCGGGCGAGGGGTCGCGGCCCTCGGCGGCGCGGAACTTCTCGGTCTGCTGGTCGATCACCGTGTTGAGGAAGAACGCCAGCACGGTGGGTGCCGGGCCGTTGATCGTCATCGACACCGAGGTCGTGGGCGCCGCCAGGTCGAAGCCGTCGTAGAGCGCCTTCATGTCCGCGAGCGTGGCCACCGACACCCCGGAGGTGCCGACCTTGCCGTAGATGTCGGGGCGCTCGCCCGGGTCACGGCCGTACAGGGTGACCGAGTCGAAGGCGGTGGACAGGCGGGTGGCGGGCTGGCCCTCGGAGAGCAGCTTGAAGCGCCGGTTGGTGCGGAACGGGTCGCCCTCACCGGCGAACATCCGCGCCGGGTCCTCGCCGTCTCGCTTGAAGGGGAACACCCCGCCGGTGAAGGGGAAGTGGCCGGGTAGGTTCTCGCGGCGCCAGAACCGCACCAGCTCGCCGTGGTCGGCGAACGCGGGCAGCGCGACGCGCGGGATCCGGTTGCCGGACAGGGACTCGCGGGTGAGCGCGGTGCGGAGCTCCTTGTCCCGGATCCTCACCACCTGCTCGTCGCCGGAGTACGACTCCACCACGGCGGGCCAGTTCGCGATCTGCTCGGTGACGTCGTGGGGCAGCCGCCTGCGGGCATCCTCAAGCAGGGTCTCCACGTTCCCCGCCTCGGAACCTGCCCCGACGAGCTCGTCCCGGACCGCGTCGAGGCGCTGCACCCGCCGGGCCGCCTCGGCCAGTTGCTCGGTCTCGGTGTGGTACGCGCGGACGGTCTCGGTGATCTCGGCGAGGTAGCGGACGCGGTCGGCCGGCACGACCTGCCGGATACCGGAGGAGTGGCGTACGTCGACCGGCGCCAGCGCGCCCTCGGACAGCGGCAGCCCCTTCTCGGCCAGGGCGGTCCTGAGATGCTGGTAGAGGGCGGTCACGCCGTCGTCGTTGAACGTCGCCGCCGAGGTGCCGTACACCGGCATGTCCTCGGGCCTCGACCCGAACGCCTCACGGTTGCGCACCAGTTGGCGTCCTACGTCGCGCAGAGCGTCCTTGGCGCCGCGCCGCTCGAACTTGTTGATCGCCACCACATCGGCGAAGTCGAGCATGTCGATCTTCTCCAACTGCGAGGCGGCGCCGAACTCCGGCGTCATCACATACAGGGAGGTGTCGACGAACGGCACGATCGCGGCGTCGCCCTGGCCGATGCCCGGCGTCTCCACGATGACCAGGTCGAACCCGGCGGCCTTGATCACGTCGATCACGTCGGCCAGATGGCCGGGCAGCTCGTGGCTGCCGCGGGTGGCGAGGCTGCGGAAGAAGACCCGGTCGCCGTCCAGGGAGTTCATCCGGATCCGGTCGCCGAGCAGCGCACCGCCGCCGCGGCGACGGGTCGGGTCGACCGCGACGACCGCGATCCGCAGCTTGTTCTGCTGATCGAAACGGAACCGGCGCACCAGTTCGTCGGTCAGTGACGACTTCCCGGAGCCGCCGGTGCCCGTGATGCCCAGCACCGGCACGGACCGTGCAGCCGCCGCGCGCCGCACCTGCTCCAGGAACTCCGCGGGCAGCTTGCCGAGTTCGGCGCCGGTGAGGGCACGGGCCGTCGCGAACCGGTCGCCTGCCAGTACGGCCGCGGTGTCGGCGGGCCCGCTGTCCCAGAGGTCGAAGTCGCAGTCCCTCACGACCGAGTTGACCATTCCCGCCAGGCCCATCCGCTGGCCGTCCTCGGGGGAGAAGATGGTCACCCCACTCGCGCGCAGCCTTGCGATCTCCTCGGGCACGATCACACCGCCGCCCCCGCCCACCACGCGGATGTGCTCCGCGCCCCGCTCGCGCAGCGACTGGACCAGGTACTCGAAGTACTCCACGTGTCCGCCCTGGTAGGACGACACGGCGACACCGTGCGCGTCCTCCTCGAGCGCCGCGTCCGCGACCTCCTGCACCGAGCGGTTGTGCCCGAGGTGGATCACCTCGGCGCCCTGCGACTGGAAGATCCTCCGCATGATGTTGATCGACGCGTCGTGACCGTCGAACAGGGCGGAGGCAGTGACGATCCGGACGGGGTGCACGGGACGGTGCAGGTCGCTCATGGGTGGTGTCCTCACAGCGGGTCGGGAAGACGGGAGTGGAACGGTTATTAGGACGTCCTACTAATGATTACTAGGATGTCCTAGTAATTCGCTGGTGGCTGGTGTGAGTCGGGCCACAAGCGTGTCAGGTCGAGGGTCGTCCCTGGATGACCGTGGGCGTGATCCGGCGCACCTGCGGCAACGTGGTGACCATGTGTGCGACCACGCGCTCGCTCAGGCAGACGTGCAGATGGGGGATGTCGCCGGGGAAACGGGCGAAGTCGCCGGCGGTGAGCTCCACCGGTTCGGTGATCGGGCCGGTGCGCAGCTTCCCGCTGATCACGTGGATGTGGTGGAGGGTGCCGGCGGTGTGCGGTGCGACGGGCTCGGGGTCCTTGCGGGTGCGTCCAGGCGCAGCACCAGGGTCCGGACGTAACCCGAGCCGTACACCTCGTCCAGGAGGCGGCAGCGCCGGTTTGGCTGCCGCCGCGTCGGCGGGCTTCCGGCATGCCGTGGACGTCGACCTCGGTCCGGAGGAACTCAGTCTCCTGGTGTCGGAACCGGACTGGGTGACCGGCACCGACATGGACCTGGACCGCGTGCCGGGCGCCTGAGCGTGCACGGCAGGCAAGAGAACGGCAAGAATTTCCGGGCCGACCGAGGCGCTCCGCCTGCGTCCTTACCAGGATTTGGGGATTCTCTGGGGGCTCTCACACCCATCTGGAGTCGCGCGCATCGAGGCAGCGACAAAGCTGGTCATATTCCCTCTATGACCGGGAGTCGCCATGAGTATCAGTCTTCGCAGCCGCGGTGCTCGTGCGGTGTCCGTCGTTGCCGTGTCCGTCGCGCTGGTGTCGGCAGGCTCGGCCGGGGCCTTCGCGGCGAGCACGACACCCAGCCCGAAGCACACGATGACACACAGCGCCACCCACAAGACCGCCTCGATCACGGTCAAAGCCCACCCGACCAGCGTGAAGGCCGGGGAGAAGGTCCGGTTCACGGGGCACACCACGGGCATCAGGGCGGGAGCCTCCGTGATCCTGCAACAACGGGAGAACGGCACCTGGCACACGCTCCACACCCATACCGCGATCAAGAAGGGACACGCCTTCTCGCTCACTGACCGGCCCACGGCCAAGGGCACCCAGCACTTCCGGGTGTCGCACGGGACGACGAACTCGTCGACCGTGAACGTGACGGTGCACTGAGGAATCTCCCGCGCCGTTCCCAGCCCCCGCCAGGCGGAAACAGGGCCTCTTGTCCGGCGGGCAGCCGTCTCCTGGCCGGGTTCGGCACCGCCACGGGCCGGACCGGGTCGGGCGCGGTCACATCGCGCGTAGGCCCACTGCGGTGCACGGTGGGAAGCATGATCTCCTGGCAGCAACGTTTGGCATGGTCGCGGCAGCCGGGGCGGCTGCTGTTGCTGGTTCCGGCCGTACTCATCGCCGTGATCGTGGTGGCCGACATCGTCGCGCCGGCCGACATCGTCCTCGGTCCGCTGCTCGTCATCGCACCCGCGGTCACCGCCTGGTTCGCGGGCCCCGCGACCACGGCGGGTGTGGGAGCCGCGGCGGTGGCGGCGCAGGGGTTCATCGGCTGGCGCTCCGGCATTCTGTTGACACGGAACGTGCTGGTGCAGATGGTCGCCCTGGGCGT
This sequence comes from Streptomyces sp. NPDC002619, assembly GCF_042889305.1. NCBI lineage: Bacteria > Bacillati > Actinomycetota > Actinomycetes > Kitasatosporales > Streptomycetaceae > Streptomyces > Streptomyces sp. NPDC002619. The sequence goes on from NZ_JBIAQV010000003.1 coordinate 330,029, forward strand.
GCTCTCCCTGCTGATCGTGACCTTCTGCGTGCTGCGTGACCGGCGTGCCCGTGAGCTGGCGCAGGTGAGGTCGGTCGCCGAGGCGGCTCAGCGGGTGCTGCTGTGGCCGTTGCCCGGCCGGCTCGGCACCTTGCAGCTCGCGTCCGTCTACCTGGCCGCCGAGGAAGAGGCCGAGATCGGCGGCGATCTGTACGCGGCCGCCCGCAGCCGGGACAGCACCTGGCTCGTGATCGGCGACGTGCGGGGCAAGGGCCTGCCGGCCATCGGCGAGGCGGCACTCCTGCTCGGCGCGTTCCGCGAGGCAGTGCACCATCATGACGCCCTGCCCGCACTGGCGGCCTCCCTGGAGCAGAGCGTCGGTCGGTACCTCGCGGACTTCGAGCCCACGGCCGAGGCGGGTGAGCGTTTCGTGACCGCTCTCCTGCTGGAGATCCCCGACGTCGACTCCGTCGCCCGCGTCACCAGCTGCGGCCACCTGGCACCACTGCTGCTCCGACCCGGCCGGTCCGTGACTCTCCCGGAACTGGCCCCCGCGCCCCCGCTGGGAGTCGGCCTCACCGAGTGCGGTGACGTCACGGTCGACGTCCTGTCCTTCGCCCCCGGCGACACGCTGCTGCTGTACACCGACGGTGTCGTGGAGGCCCGCAACCGTGCCGGTGCCTTCTACCCGCTCGCGGAACGCGTCGCCCACTGGGCCGGACAGCCGCCCGACACTCTGCTCCACCACATCCACCGCGACCTGCTCACCCACACCGGCGGACGCCTCGGAGACGACGCTGCCCTCATCGCCGTCCACCGGCGGGGAACCTAGAGCCAGTCCCGCCGCTTGAAGATCAGGTACAGACTGAGACAGACGAAGATCTCGTCCTGGGCGGCCATCCTGTTCGCCCCGACCCTCGTAGGCACGATCTGCGGCATGAACTTCCAGAACATGCCGGAGCTGCTCTGGGGCTTCGGATACCCCTTCGCGATCGGGCTGATCGGCGAGTCGGCTTCGAAGGCGTTTGACGCCCAGGTCGCCTTCGGGGTTGCCGGCAATCTTGAACTGCACCAGGTAGTTGCCACCGGCCTTGGTGTCGAGGGTCTGGGCGACGGTTCCCGCGGTGTAGGCGCCGTTGAGGTCCAGCGACTGCCCGCCCTCGGGCTTTTCCGCCCGCCGGCCCGCGCGGCACGCCGCCCGGCAGAACGGTCAGGCGGCGTAGTGGAGCACCGCAGGGTCAGCCAGGGCCGAGGCGCGGGCCACGATCGCGTGCACGGGACGGGCGGTGCGGATGATGGCCGCGGCCTGCGAACGGTTCCGTGCGAACAGCCCGCGGTCGCTTCCGCCGCCGCCTGCTTCCGCATGCAGGTCATGGCCGAGCACACCGACGTCGACATCGACACCGCGATCTTCCTGCGCTTCAGCGGGCGATTGTCAGCTCGTGGCGGCCGTCGAGTCGAGGATCGGAAGCTTGATGAGGGGCGTCCTGGTCACGTGGGATCTCCTTCCTCGGGGTTGGCTGGCCTTTTGTTTCATGCGCTGAGTGGAGTGCGCGCTACGGGGCTGCCGACCGCGTAGTGGACGTACTCGCGCACCAGACGGAACCCGGCGGTCCAGGCGAGCAGGCGGCTGGGGCGGTTGTGGAGGGAGCAGTTCCAGGTGGGGGTGTGGCCGCGTACGGCGATGTCGGCGCACAGGGCGGTGACGCAGGCGAGGCCGAGTCGGTGGCGGCGGCGGTCGGGGACGGTGTAGACGGCCACGTCCTCGTATTGGGTGCCGAGGAAGAAGGTGCAGGCGATGGCCAGGATGTGACCGCTGCGGCTGACTGCGGCCCAGGCGTGTCCGGAGGAAGCGAGACCGAGCGGGCCGCCCCAGCTGGCGGAGATCCAGGAGACGTCCGGGCCGAGGGCCTCCAGCGCGTCGGTGTCGGCCGGTTCCAGGCGGCGTACGGTCACGCCGAAGGGGACGGTCGCGGGCTGGGGCTCGGCCTGCAGGGTCCACACCATGCGGTCCCAGGGGGTGAGCCGTTCGAAGGCCGCGCCGAGTGAGGGCCGGCTCGAGCAGGCAGGTCAGCAGGTAGTGGGCGAGGAAGTTGACCTGGAAGGCGATCTCGTTGCCGTCGGCGGTGACGGTGTGCCGCTCGGGGGCGGCCATGCCCGCGTTGTTGACGAGGACGTCGAGGTGCGGGTGGTCGCGGACGACGCGGTCCGCCATGGCCTCGACCTCGTGGAGGTGCGCGAAGTCGGCGGCGAAGGTGCGCAGTTGCGCCGCGTCGATCCCGACGGTGGCGACGAGGCGGTCGGCTGCGGCCTGGGCCTCCTCGGCGGTGCGGCCGTGCAGCAGGACGGTGGCGCCGCGTTCGGCGAGTTGCCGGGCGGTCTCGTAACCGATGCCGGAGGTGGCGCCGGTGACGAGGACGGTGCGGGACGAAAGGGTGGAGTCGGGCATGGTCCATTCCGGGGTTGTGGGCACGTCGAGCGGCCCCGGCGGCGGGGTGGTGGACGTGCGGTGATGAGAAGCGGAAGGGCGCCGTGTGGCATCACGGCGCCCCTGGGGTCACGGAAAGCGCGTCAGAAGGACGCAGGCGTTTCCGGGCAGCGCGGCGTACGACTCAGCTGCCGAGCGGGACTCGGCGGCCGGTCGAAGAGGAGCCAGGCGCTGTTCACATCGCCCATGGAAGCCGTACCGCAGGCCCCGGGCAAGCCCGACTCCCGTTCTCTGACGCCCCTCTGACGTGAGCATACGTATCCTTGACGGCTCTGTCCCGGCCACAGCAGGCGCGGTTCAGCCAAGGCCCGGCATCATCGAGATGAGCAGGTCGATCAGCTTGATGCCCACGAAGGGCAGCACCAGCCCACCGAGCCCGTACAGGAGGAGGTTGCGGCGCAGCAGGTCGTGCGCCGACGACGGCGTGTACCGCACGCCGCGCAGCGCGAGCGGAATCAGCGCGACGATGATCAGCGCGTTGAAGATGATCGCCGAGGTGATCGCGGAGGTCGGGCTGTGCAGGCCCATGACGTTGAGCGCCTCCAGGCCGGGGTAGGCGCCGGCGAACATCGCCGGGAGGATCGCGAAGTACTTGGCGATGTCGTTGGTGATGGAGAACGTGGTCAACGCGCCCCGGGTGATGAGGAGCTGCTTGCCGATCTCGACGATCTCGATCAGCTTCGTCGGGTTGGAGTCGAGGTCGACCAGGTTGCCGGCCTCCTTGGCGGCCGACGTGCCGGTGTTCATCGCCACGCCGACGTCCGCCTGGGCGAGGGCCGGGGCGTCGTTCGTGCCGTCACCAGTCATCGCGACCAGCTTGCCGCCCTCCTGCTCGCGCTGGATCAGGGCGAGTTTGTCCTCCGGGGTGGCCTCGGCCAAGTAGTCGTCGACGCCCGCCTCTTGAGCGATGGCGCGGGCGGTGAGCGGGTTGTCGCCGGTGACCATGACGGTGCGGATGCCCATGCGGCGGAGCTCGGCGAAGCGTTCGCGGATGCCGTCCTTGACGACGTCCTTGAGGTGGATCAGGCCCAGCACGCGGGGACCGTTCCAGTCGTGCACGGCCACCAGGAGCGGCGTGCCGCCCGATGCGGCCACCGTGTCGGCGAAGTGCCGGGCCTCGGGCGGGACTCGGCCGCCGTACATCTGTACCCAGTCGATCACCTGCTGGGCGGCGCCCTTGCGGATCGCGCACACGGCGCCGTTGTCCCAGCGCAGGTCGACGCCGCTCATCCGGGTCTGCGCGGTGAAGGCCACCCAGCGGGCGTTCGCCAACTCGCCCTCGGCGGGGGCCCGCAGCCCGTACCGGTTCTTGGCGAGGACCACGACGGAGCGGCCTTCCGGTGTCTCGTCGGCCAGGGAGGAGAGCTGGGCGGCGTCCGCGAGCTGCCCCTCGTCGATGCCGGGCAGCGGGACGAAGGCGGCGGCCTCGCGGTTGCCGAGCGTGATGGTGCCGGTCTTGTCCAGCAGCAGCGTGTTGACGTCGCCGGCCGCCTCGACGGCCCGTCCGGACATGGCCAGGACGTTGCGCTGGACGAGGCGGTCCATGCCGGCGATGCCGATCGCGGACAGCAGTGCGCCGATGGTGGTCGGGATGAGCGTGACGAGCAGTGCGACGAGCACGGTCGTGGACTGGGCGGCATCGGCGTACTCGGCCATCGGCTGAAGCGTGACCACGACCAGCAGGAAGATGATCGTGAGCGAGGCCAGCAGGATGTTCAGGGCGATCTCGTTCGGCGTCTTCTGCCGGGAGGCACCCTCAACCAGGGCGATCATCCGGTCCAGGAAGCTGTGGCCGGGGCGGGCGCTCACCCGGACCACGATCCGGTCGGACAGCACCGTCGTGCCCCCGGTGACCCCGCTGCGGTCGCCGCCGGCCTCCCGGATGACCGGCGCGGACTCTCCGGTGACCGCCGACTCGTCGACAGCGGCCACGCCGTCGACGACGTCCCCGTCGGCCGGGATCGTCTCACCGGCCTCGACCAGCACGACGTCGAGCGGCTTCAGCTCCGTCGCGGCGACGGCCTCGGTGCGGGCCGTGCGCAGGTTCGTGCCCCAGCGCCAGTCCAGCAGCCGCAGGGCGACCGTGTCCGTACGGGCCTTGCGCAGTGACTCGGCCTGTGCCTTGCCGCGGCCCTCGGCGACGGCCTCGGCGAGGTTGGCGAAGACCACCGTCAGCCACAGCCAGGTGCTGATGACCCAGGTGAAGACGGCCGGGTGCAGCAGCGCGGACAGCGTGGTCAGAACGGCTCCGACGGAGACCACGAACAGCACCGGGTTCTTCACCAGTGTGCGGGGGTGCAGTTTGCGCAGTGCGTCGGGGAAGGACCGGGCGAGCTGGGCCGGTTCGAACAGCCCGCTCGGGGCCCGGCGCTTCGCTCCTCTCTTCGAGCCGGGCTGGATGGCGCGCTTGGGCCGGGACGGCGGGGCCTGCTGGGGGGCGGCGTAAGACATGAGTCCTTCGGGCCTGGTTGGGGGCCGGCGCCGCGCACCGGAGCACGCCGACGACCGGTCGGGCTGACAGGGAAGTGCGGCGGCCGGGCCGTGCGGTGCCGGGGCCCCGGCACCGCAAGGCAGCGCACGGACGCCGGAAGTGGGACGACGGAACGCCGCGCGCTCGGCCGCCGTGGGCGTTTCGGAAGGTGCTTCCGGAGGAGAGCCGTCATTGCGAGCGACGTCCGCGCCCTCCGGCGGCCGCCACCGAATCTATCCCCGCCGAATCCGCCGGCATCCCTGCTCGGCGCGGTATTTGCGCCTCTCTGACGCGTCGGCCCGCGACGTCGTCAAGGTCTCGCCAAACAGGGCTGGGAAGCCATCAGGAGGCCATCAGGAGGTCATCAACGCGCATCGCTCGTGGTCGATTCCGGTCGCAGACTGAGCGCCACGGGGGACGGACGATCGTCCGTGGTGTGACGTTGGAGGGCTCCTGACCATCACGGCCGGAAATGCGAGCCCTGCTGAGGCGACGGTGAGGGCCGCCGCCCAGCCACCGCACGGACCCGTTGTTCCCCTCGGGACGAGTCCCGGTCCGCAGCCAGGAGGGGGGCCGCGGCCGGGACGCCGTCTCCGGCACGAGACCGTGGCTGCGCGGGCCGCTCTGCGCCGCCGCTACTGGGCCACCGTGCCCGCGCGGCTGCGCCTCCTGCGTGCGGCCACGGTCTCGCTCGTCACCGCCCTGGCGGTGCTCCTGCTGATCGCCGGGCTCGCCGCCAACCGCACCTCCAACGCCGTCGCGAAACGGGACGCGCCGCGCACCACGAGCGCCGCGGGCCTCAACCTCGCCCTCAACGACATGGACGCGCAGGTCGCCAACATCCTGCTGTCCAGTGGCGACGGAGGCGAAGGACGCCTCAAGACGCCGTACGAGAAGGCCGTCGGCTTCTACGGTGACGCCCGGCGCGAGATCGGCCACGACCTGCGCGCCCTGGCTGTCGCCGCACAGGGGGACCGCACCGACGAGAAGACCGTGGATTCGCAGACCGACGGCTTCGCCGAGTACCAGGAACTGGTCGGTCGCGCCCTGGAGAACGACGGCCGCACCGGAGGCAAACAAGCGGCGCTCACCGACTACCGCAAGGCGACGGACCTGTTGCTGGGCCAGTGCCCGGACGTTGGTGACGCGATGGTCTTGCGTGGGTGAGGGGCTCGTGGGATCGCTGTGGATTGCGAAGTCTGCACCGGCTTCACGGTCTGCAGGGACAGCCAGAACGGCGAACACACCTGTGTCGCCGTGGACGGCGGCTGTGGCTGCCTGCTCGTCCGCCGCGAGTCCGTGAACGACATCCGCAGCCGCGACGTGGGTCTGTGCCCGAGCACGCTACGGCCTTCGGACGTAGCGAGCTGCGGAAGTCCAGGACCGTCTTCGCCGAGACCGTCCGGCATCCTCCGTTGGCGGACCCCTTACCAGCGGTCTTTCGCCAGGCGCGGGCCGAATCCTGACACAGTGTGTGCGACTGGCCATGTCGATGTTTGCGTGATGGGATCGGTTCGTCCCGCACGTCGCGCCGGTCCTGCGGCGCGCCGACCCCGGGCGAGGAGGCTTGCCGTGACCGATCGTCAGCATGTGACCGGGCCGGAAGACGGTTCCGTATCGCGATTGGCGTCGGCAGAGGAGCCGAGCGCGCGGGACTCGGTGCGCCTCGCGGTCGTGATCGGTGCCCTTGGTGTGGTGTTCGGCGACATCGGGACCAGCCCGATCTACACCCTGCAGACCGTGTTCAACCCGGACGACCCGCATCCCGTCCCGGTCAGCACTGCGAACGTGTACGGGGTGGTGTCTCTCGTGTTCTGGTCGGTGGTGATCATCGTGATGGTCACCTACGTCCTGCTGGCGATGCGCGCCGACAATGACGGCGAGGGCGGCATCATGGCCCTGATCACGCTGCTGCGACGGTGGGGCGCACAGCAGGGTCGGCGGGCCGCCGTGGTTCTGGCGGCCCTGGGCATCTTCGGCGCCTCGCTGTTCTTCGGTGACAGCATGATCACCCCAGCCATCTCGGTCCTGTCCGCGGTCGAGGGGCTCAAGGTCGTCGAGCCGTCGCTGGAGGACCTCGTAGTACCGATCACGGCGGTGATCATCGTGGTGCTGTTCCTGGTACAACGCAGGGGAACCGCGGCGGTGGGCAGGGTGTTCGGGCCGGTGATGATCGGCTGGTTCGTGGCGATCGGCGCGTGCGGGGTGGCCGGTATCGTCGACCACCCGGAGATCCTCAAGGCGCTGTCACCGACGTACGCGCTGGACTTCCTGTTCGGTCATTTCGGCACCGCGTTCTTCGCCCTGGCCGCGGTCGTGCTCGCGGTCACCGGCGCCGAGGCGCTGTACGCCGACATGGGGCACTTCGGCCGCAGATCGATCACCCGCGCCTGGCTGATCCTCGTCTTCCCCGCGTGCATGCTCAGCTACCTGGGCCAGGGCGCCCTGGTCTTGGCCGACCCGGCCAACGTCAGCAGCCCGTTCTTCCTGCTGGCACCCGGCTGGGCCCGATGGCCCATGATCGTGCTGGCCACGGCAGCCACCGTGATCGCTTCCCAGGCGGTGATCACCGGGGCGTACTCGGTCGCTTCCCAGGCGGCTCAGCTCGGCTACTTGCCCAGGCTGCGGATCGCGCACACCTCCGAGTCCACCATCGGCCAGATCTACGTACCGTGGATCAACTGGCTGCTGATGGTCTCGGTCCTCACCCTGGTCTTCGCCTTCCGCAGCTCCGCGGCGCTGGCCTTCGCGTTCGGTATGGCGGTGACCGGGACCATCACCATCACCACCCTGCTGTTCTTCTACGTCGCCCGGGCGAAGTGGGGTACGCCGCTGTGGCTGGTCTGCATCGGCGCGAGTGTGCTGCTGTTCGTGGACCTGCTGTTCGTCGCGGCCAACATGACCAAGTTCGTTCACGGTGCGTGGTTGCCGCTCCTGATCGGCCTCACCGCCTTCACCGTCATGACCACCTGGCAACGCGGCCGCGCGATCGTCACCACGGAACGAGCACGGCACGAAGGGCCGCTGCCCGAATTCATCGATCAGTTGCGCACCGGGGAAGCACCGACGCTCCGTGTGCCTGGTACGGCCGTCTTCCTCAACCGTGGCAAGCAGACCGCCCCATTGGCCATGCGGGCCAACGTCGAGCACAACCATGTGCTCCACGAGCAGGTCGTGATCCTCTCCCTCCAGACCGAGCCCGTGCCCCGCTTCCCGGCCGACGAGCGGATGACCGTGGATCCCCTCGGTTACGCCGACGACAGGATCATCCACGTCACCGCCCGGTTCGGCTACATGGAGACACCGGACGTGCCTTCCGCGCTCGCGATGCTCGACCCGGCCACGACCGAGGGACAGCTCCAGCTGGATCAGGCGTCCTACTTCCTGTCGAAGATCGAGCTCCGGCGCGGGACGGCACGGACCATGGCGCCCTGGCGCAAGCGGCTCTTCATCGCCACCTCCTACATCACCGCCGACGCCGCTGAATACTTCGGCCTGCCCCGAGACCGGACAGTCATCATGGGCTCGCACATTGAGGTCTAAAGGCGCTGGTGACTATCCGGGTGTCGGCGGTCATGCCACGGCGCGAGGACGCGTGCGGCGCTTCCGCCGCCGGTCGCCTACAGCCGGCCCTTGTCGCGGAAGACCCGGAAGACCGAGGTCGGAGTTCATGCCGTAGACGCCGATTCCCGGCGATGGGTACGGCGATCACGGCGTCGATGGCGCTGACCGGCTGCGCGGCGCGGTACCAGCACGCGCCGCTGGAGGCCAGCCGTTTCTCCCCGGTTTCTCCTCAGCTCTCCCCACGTGCCAAAAGCCTGGCCAGGTGCCCGCCGGGAGTAGGGCGAGGAGATCACGTGCATCACCTCTCCCCAGGGCCCCCTTCGGCCCGATTCCTGATCGATGCGAGAGCAAAGAATGAGGGAGGGCTGAGCGAGGTGCGAGGAATCTAGAGCCAGTCCCGCCGCTTGAAGATCAGGTACAGACTGAGACAGACGATCCCCATCAGCCCGATCGCGAAGGGGTACCCGAAGCCCCAGTGCAACTCCGGCATGTTCTGGAAGTTCATGCCGTAGATCGTGCCGACGAGGGTCGGGGCGAACAGGATGGCCGCCCAGGACGAGATCTTCTTGATCTCCTCGTTCTGTTCGAAGCCCGCCTCCGCGAGCGCCCGCATCTCCGCGTTCTGCTGCTGCGTCACCAGCGTCGCGTTCACCGTGAGGATCTCCGTGAGGGCCTGGCGGAAGCCGTCGACGCGTTCGCTGGTGTGCGTGACGTGGTCGGCGACGTCGCGGAGATAGCGCTGGAGTTCCTCGTCGGTCTCGTACTTGGCGAAACCGGCGATCAGAGCGTGCAGCATGCCGACCAGCGGACGCGTCGCGCGCTGGAACTCGACCATCTCGCGGGAGAGTTCGTAGATACGGCGGGAGACCTCGGGGTCGCCGCGGAAGACCTCGGTCTCGATCTCGTCGATGTCGTTCTGGACGCCGGAGACGACGGGCGCGTAACCGTCGACCACCGAGTCGAGGATCGCGTACAGCACCGCTTCCGGGCCGAGTTTGAGTAGATCGGGGGAGTCCTCCATACGGCCCCGGACCGCCGAGAGATCGGGGGCCCCGCCGTGTCGAACCGTGATCACGAAGTCCGGGCCGACGAAGACGTGCAGCTCGCCGAAGTCGACCTCCTCGGGCGCGTCGAGATAGCGGGCGGCGCGCAGGACGACGAAGAGTGTCTCGCCGTACCGTTCCAGCTTCGGCCGCTGATGGGCCTCCATCGCGTCCTCGACCGCGAGCGGATGCAGATCGAACTCGTCGGCCAGGGAGAGGAGTTCGTCCTCCGTGGGCCGGGCGAGCCCGATCCACGCCATGCCGGAGCGCTGCCGGCGCAGTTCGCGGAAGGTGTCGGCGAGCGTGGCCGGCGCGGCGACACGCACCCCGTCGCGGTACAGCGCCGCCTGCACGATGCTGCCCGTCTCGGCCGCTTCCGCGGCCCGGGGCGCGGTGGACTCTGCGGGCGGCGCGGGCGCGGGCGGCTGCGCCGGGGGCTGGGCCCGGCGCCAGACGGACTTGCGGGAGACCCTGGAGGCGTGGCGGTCGCGTCGCTCGGGCATCGCGGGCTGCCTCTCTGTCGGGCCTGCGCCGACGTGACCACCGCGCAGGCGTGTCGTGCTACCGGCGTGATCACCGAGCAGGATATACGGGGCATACGGCGTCGGATCCGGGTTGCCGGGCGGGAATCGGTGAGAATTGCGGACCGAAGGTGTCCGCAAGCCCGACTAGCGTGCGGAGCATGACGAAGCGGAGTACGAGCACCACGAAGCGGAGCACCACCAAGGCGACGGCCCCCTTGAACGGCCCCCGCATGATCGGCACCCGCGCGCTGAACCGCGCCACCCTCGACCGGCAGCTTCTCCTGCGCCGCTCGCCCCTCTCCGCCGGCGCCGCCCTTGCGCACCTCCTCGGACTCCAGGCGCAGAACGTCAAACCCCCGTACTACGCCCTGGCCGCCCGGCTCGACGGCTTCGCCCCCGAGGAGCTGTCCCGGCTCATGGCCGACCGCGAGGCCGTCCGCATCGTCACCCTGCGCTCGACCATCCACACCCACACCGCCGACGACTGTCTCACCCTGCGCCCGCTCGTCCAGCCGGCCAGGGACCGCGAGCTGACCAACTTCCGCGCGGGGCTCGCCGGCGTCGACCTGGACCGGCTCGCCGCACTCGCCCGTGAGCTGGTCGAGGCCGAGCCGCGCACCATGCGGCAGCTGCGCGAGGCCCTGCTCGCCGAGTGGCCAGACGCCGACCCGCAGTCGCTCGCCGTCGCCGCCCGCTGCAAGCTGCCACTCGTCCAGGTCACCCCGCGCGGGCTGTGGGGCCGCAGCGGGCAGGTCGCCCTGACCACCGCCGAGCACTGGCTGGGCCGGAGCGCCGAGCCCGCCCCGGCGCCGGACGCCACGGTGCTGCGCTATCTCGCCGCCTTCGGCCCGGCCTCCGTGAAGGACATGCAGACCTGGGCCGGACTCACCCGCCTCCGGGACGCCTTCGAGCGGCTGCGCCCCCGCCTGGTCACCTTCCGCGCCCCCGACGGCACCGAACTCTTCGACCTCCCCGACGCCCCGCGCCCCGACCCGGACACCCCGGCCCCGCCCCGCTTCCTGCCCGAGTTCGACAACCTGCTCCTCTCCCACGCCGACCGCACGCGCGTCGTACCGCCCGAGTACTGGGGCCGTACCTGGCAGGGCAACCAGGCCCACCGCGCCCTCCTCGTCGACGGTTTCCTGGCGGGTGTGTGGAAACTGGCGGAGGACGCAATGGTCATCGAGGTGTTCGGCGGGCTGACCAGGGATCGGTGCGCGGAGGTGGCGGAGGAGGGCGAGCGCATGCTCGCGGTGCTGCATCCGGGAGCCGCGTACGACATCCGGTTCGGGCCCGTCGTACATCCGTAGACGTTGGATAGGGGGGCGTTGCGGGCCGCTCGTGGAGGCTCGCAGCGCCCCCCTGGCTCTGCCTGAGGGGGTGCTCAGGAGTTCTTCCGGGCTATGAGTTGACCTGTGTGGTCACCAGGTTCGAGAAGGTGGTCAGCCGGGTGTAGACACCCGGGTAACCGGCCTCCGCGCACCCCTCCCCCCAGGAAGTGATCCCTGCCAGGACGCCCCCGATGAGCAGGGGACCGCCGCTGTCGCCCTGGCAGGTGTCTACGCCGCCGGACGAGTATCCGGCGCAAACCATGTCGGACTGGACGAAGTCCGAACCGTAGGAGCTGCGGCAGCCGGAGTCGGACACGATCGGTACGGTCGCGGTCCGCAGCTGGTTGGAGGAGCTGCCGCTCTCCGAGGTGGTGCCCCAGCCGAGGATGCGGGCCGTCGTGCCGGCCGCGTACACGCTCGTCTGGGAGGAGGAGACGTACGACGCCGTCGTGTACGGCATCGAGGTCGAGAGGGTCAGTACGGCCACGTCGTCACCGTTGTTGGCGTCCGTGTAGCTGGGGTTGATCCAGATCTTGCTGACCCGGCTGACCGTGCCGTTGGTGCCGTTGAGGTAGGTCCGGCCGCCGACCACACGGACGCTGCCGGTGGTCTCGCCGACCATGCAGTGCGCCGCCGTCACGACCTTCTTCGGCGCCACCAGGGTGCCGCCGCAGAACTGGTTCTGGGACGCGTCCGTGATCTGCATCATGAACGGGTACGAGGTGGTCGTGGTCGTGCTGCCGCCGACGATGGGCTCCGGGGCGGCGACCGCCGAGGGGGCGGCGATCAGCGCGCTCGCGGCGGCGGCAGCGGCCGCCACCACCGTGGCTGCGGTCTTTCTGGCACGGGTGAGCCCGAACATGAGTCTCCTCGTGGGAATTGCCGGTGGGGGGTTCGCACGGGTGTGGGGGGTTTGCACGGGGGTCGCGGGACCGACCCCCGTATGCCCGGGCGAGCGGCACGCCCCTAAGCTAGGACCCGGGTCCCCTGACTCCCTATGAGGGAACTCCCTAGGGGCACAGGGCAGGGAAAACCCTCGGTCGGGTCAGTTAACCGGCCACGTTCTCACTTCGCGCGACGCCCCGCCGCCAGTCGGACGATATCCACCCGCGAGCGGATCCCCAGCTTCCGGTAGACCCGCGTCAGGGTGGCCTCGACCGTCTTCACGCTGATGAACAGGCGTGCGGCGATCTCCCGGTTGGTGGCGCCCTCCATGACGAGCGCGGCGACCTGACGCTCCATCGAGGCCAGACCCTCCAGACCGTCGAGCGCCGGGGGAGCGGCCGCGGGCCGCGGCTTGGGCGCCGTGCCGGCCTCGTCCACCTGGCGTAGCCAGGGCAGCGCACTGCAGCGCCGGAACAGCCGGGTGGCCTCGTCGTACGACGCCTGGCCCCGGGGGCGCAGCCGCGCGAGCGCGAAGGCGGCCCGCGCCTCCTCCATGCCGAATCCCAGCTTGGCGAGCCGGTCCTGAGCGGACGTCAGCTGGGAGACCGCGGTCTCCTGGTCGCCCTGCGCCGCCCGCACCAGCGCCTCGGCCCGGTCCAGTACGGCGAGCACGCTGTCCCGGCCGAGCCGCAGCGCGTGCTCGCGGGTGACGTCGATGACGTCCTGCGCCTCGGCGACCTCGTCGATCAGCACCAGCGCCTCGGCGAGGTCGCCCTGCCAGCGCCCGCGCGCCGGGTCGTGGACGCCCAGACTCACCTCCAGCTCGCGCACCCGGCGCAGTGAGCGGACCGTGCCCGCCGGGTCCCCGGCCACGAACTGGGCCTGTCCCAGCGCGCCCAGAGCCCGCGAGAGGTACATCTGGTCGCCGTCCTCCTCGGCGTGCTCCACCGCCTCCCGGGCCAGCGCGAGTGCCCGGTCCACGTCCCCGCCGGAGGCTTCGGCGATCGAGGCGATCATGGCGCAGGCCGTCTCGCCGATCCCGCTGTCGCGGGCCAGCCGCAGGCTGTCGCGGGCCAGGTCGAGCGCGCGTCCGCAGTGCCCGGCGCGCAGTTCGACCTCGGCGAGGCTGCGCAGGAAGTGCACCTCGCTCTCCACCGAGCCGCGCCGCCGCACCTCGCGCAGCAGCGCGGTGACCGTCGCGCGGGCCTCGGCGAGCTGGTCGCTCATCAGCAGCCAGCGGAACCTGGCGCTGCCCGCCCCGTTGTGATGGCAGGCCACCAGCGGGTCCTGAGGCTCCTTCAGGGCGCGCTTGATGGTGGCCGGGGCGTTCGGATGGCCCATCAAGGTCTCGGTCTGCGCCTGGAAGGCCAGGGAGAGCAGCTCGGTGCGCCGGTCGCCGCCGCGCGCGGCCAGCTCCGCGGCGTGCGCGGCCGCCTCGCGGGCCTCGGTGAAGTCGCCCTCCACGATCAGTCCGCGCCAGGCCAGTTGGTAGTGGACCAGGGCCAGCAGCCGGGGGTCGTCGCCCGCGTCGGCCAAAGCCTGCGGGAACACGGCGTCCACCTCCGTCATGGTGTGGCCCGCCGTGTCGATCACGATGATCCAGGCCCGCACCCGGTCCGCGGGCACGGTGGCCCGGGTCAGCACCTCGCGGGCGATGTCTCGTGCGAGGTCGATCTCGCCCGCCGTGATCGCGTCCTCCGCGGCCTGCAACCGGCGTTCGTTCGGGCCGGGCACGGTGCCTGAGGGAGTGTGCCGGGCGGCGAGCAGACCGAGTTGGGCGGCCACGGACGGCGCCCCGCGGTCCCGGGCCTGCGCGGCGGCCTCGGCGAGGCGGGCGGCGGCCTCCGGGTCGGTGCCGGTGGTCGCCAGGGCGAGGTGGCGGGCCCGCTCGATCGGGTCGGAGGCCGCCGTGGACAGCGCGGCGTGCGCGGCGCGCCGCTCGTGCGCGGGAGCCTCGGCGTACAGCGCGGCTGAGATCAGCGGGTGCGCGAACCGGATGGTGGGACCGGCCGGACCCTCGATGTCTGTTGCCAGCAGCCCGAGTTCGGCTGCCTGGGCGCACTCGGCCTCGACGTTCTCGCGGCCCGCCGCCAGCAGCAGCGCGGGGGTGGGACGCGCGCCCGCGCTGGCCACCAGCAGGGTGCGGCGGGCCTCTACCGACAGCATGTCGAGCCGGCTGAGCACCAGCGCGCGCAGCGAGGTCGGCACCGGCAGCGGCTCGCCGGGCCGGGGTGGGGTGGAGCTCTCGGCCAGCGCACGGCCCAACTCCAGGGCGAACAGCGGGTTTCCGCCACTGGTGCGGTGTATCTCGCGGACCGTGGAGCGCGTCAGGCCGGTGTGGCCGCGGTCGTCGAGCAGGGCCGACACCTGGGCGCGGGAGAGCGGGCCGAGGCGCAGGGCGACGGTGTCCGGCGGGGACGCGCGTAGATGGCGGTCGTACTCCTGGCCCTCGGAGCCCTCGGTCCGTACCGCGCACAGCAGTTGGACCGGCGTGCCGCCCAGGCGGCGGGCGGCGAAGCCGAGGAGTTCCGCGCTGGCCGGGTCCAGCCACTGCAGGTCGTCGGCGACGATCAGGACGGTGCCCTCGGCGGCGAGCGCGCGCAGCGCGGACAGCACTGCGAGGCGCAGCGCAAGGCCGTCGCGCTGGAGGGAGGACTCGCCGCGGCCGGTGAGCGCCGACTCCAGGGCGGTGCGCTGGGCCGTGGGCAGCCGTCCCGAGACCTGGTCGAGGGCCAGGCCGAGCAGGTCGGCCAGTGCGAGGAAGGGCAGATGCGATTCGGACTCGGTGGCCGAACACCGCAACACGGTGCGGGCGGCGCCGGTGTATTCGGCGGCCAATGCCCGCAGGACGGTCGATTTCCCTATTCCGGCGGGGCCGTGGAGCAGCACACTGCCGCCCGAGGTGAGCTGCTCACGGGCGTCCGTGAACAGGTCCTCCCGGCCGATGACCAGGTCGGGGCGGCATCGAGCAGGCTCCTGGAAGTCCCGTCGCACGGTCACCGCTCCCCTCGTGTCGTGTCCGGACCAAATTCTAGGCAATGATCCTTGAAATTCGGACGGAAGACATGGTGAGCGAAATAACAGGTGCCCCGCACAAGGATATTCGCGGGTTGGTCCTGATGAATGGACAAGGTTCCTTACGACTACGGCAGTAGCCCCGCCCGACGAGCCGTCGCCACCGCTTCCCCGCGCGTGTGGGCGCCCAACCGGCGCATGGCCGAGCGCAGATAGCCCTTGACCGTCTCGGGGCGCAGACCCAGGCGTTCGGCCACCGCCGCATTGGTCGCACCCGCCGCCACACAGGCCAGGACGTCCAGCTCGCGCGGCGCCAGACTCGCGGCACGCACCGGTTCCGTAGCAGTCAACAGGCCGCAGGCGGCGAGGAGTTCGGCCCGCAGCGCGGGGTCCGAGATCCTCGGCGCCAGGGCCCGCAGCGCCGCGTGGGCCTCCCGCACCTGCTCCCAGGAGGCACCGGCGGCCGCGTCGGCGACCGGCTCCGGGCGGGCCGCCGCCAGCAGCTCCTGCGCCTTGTCCCGGACCACCAGCGTCTGCTCCACGTCCCGCGCCACCGCCACCGCCGCGCTCAATGTGCGGTCGCCCAGCGGCTGGGCCGCGCGTAGGGCGCCGTACAACACGCCCCGCACCCGGCGCCGTACCACCACCGGAACGGCGAGCACCGAGCGCAGGCCCTCCACGGCCACCGGCACGTCGTACTCGTGGCTGATCTGCCGCGACGACGAGTAGTCCGTCACCGCGCACGGCCGGGCCAGCGCCACCGCCTTGCCGCCCAGGCCGTTGCCCGAGGTCACCGCGAGCGAGCGCAGGGCCACGGTGGCCGTGCCGCTCAGCTCGCTGATGCGCACCCGCGGCCGTCCGGGCTCGACCAGGCCGCCGAAGGCCACCGGAAGCCCCGTCGCACGCCGCAGCCGGGCCAGCGCGCCCTGGATCTCCACCACCCCCGTGCCGTCTCCTGCCACCTGTTCGCCCCTTCGTCGCGGCCTTTGTGCTGTCCACACCCCCGTACGGGGGTAGTGAGACCTGAGTCACGGATTACACGATGCCAGAGAGCCGCCCGGCAATGGTCCGGCACCAGGGAGTGAGCCGTAGGGGCGAAACGGTCAGGGAGCGACCCGGGGGCGAACGACCAAAAAGGAGAGGTGGGCATATGACGACGGCCACGGAGGTGTTCCGCACGGCACGGGACTTCCTGTTGGAGCACCGCGAGGACTACGCCACGGCCTGCGAGGGCTTCAGCTGGCCGCGACCCGAGCAGTTCAACTGGGCCCTGGACTGGTTCGACGTCATCGCGGACGGCAACGACCGCACCGCCCTGCACATCGTCGAGGAGCACGGCACCGAGACCAGGCTGTCCTTCGCCGAGCTGTCCGACCGCTCCGACCGCGTCGCGAACTGGCTGCGCGAGCGCGGTGTGGGCGCCGAGGACCGCATCCTGGTCATGCTCGGCAACCAGGCCGAGCTGTGGGAGGCCATGCTCGCCGCGATGAAGCTGCGTGCCGTCGTCATCCCGGCCACCCCGCTGCTGGGCCCCGCCGACCTGCGCGACCGCGTCGAACGCGGCCAGGTGCGGCATGTGCTCGTGCGCGCGGCCGACACCGGCAAGTTCGACGAAGTGCCCGGCGACTACACGCGCATCGCGGTGGGCGGCGCCCTCAAGGGCTGGCAGGCGTACGAGGACGCGTACGCCGCCTCCGCCGAGTTCACGCCGGACGGCCCCACCCGGTCCGACGACCCGCTGATGCTGTACTTCACCTCGGGCACCACCGCCCGCCCCAAGCTGGTCGAGCACACGCACCTCTCGTACCCGGTCGGCCATCTGGCCACCATGTACTGGATCGGCCTGAAGCCCGGCGACGTGCACCTCAACATCTCCTCACCGGGGTGGGCCAAGCACGCCTGGTCCAATCTGTTCGCCCCGTGGAACGCGGAGGCGACCGTCTTCATCCACAACTACACACGCTTCGACGCGACCCGGCTGATGGCCGAGATGGACCGGGCGCAGGTCACCACCTTCTGCGCCCCGCCGACCGTGTGGCGCATGCTCATCCAGGCCGACCTCACCCAGCTGCGCACCCCACCCCGCGAGGCCGTCGCCGCGGGCGAGCCGCTGAACCCCGAGGTCATCGAGCAGGTCCGCCGCTCCTGGGGCGTCACCATCCGGGACGGGTTCGGGCAGACCGAGACCGCCGTGCAGGTCTCCAACAGCCCCGGCCAGGCCCTGAAGACCGGCTCCATGGGCCGGCCCAGCCCCGGCTACCGCGTCGAACTCCTCGACCCCGTCTCCGGCGCCCCCGGGGTGAGCGAGGGCGAGATCGCGCTCGACCTGTCGGACCGCCCGGTGGGCCTCATGACCGGCTACCACGGCGACGCCGACCGTACGGCCGAGGCGATGGCGGGCGGCTACTACCGCACCGGCGACATCGGCTCCCGGGATGAGGACGGCTACATCACCTACGTCGGCCGCTCCGACGACGTCTTCAAGGCCTCCGACTACAAGATCAGCCCCTTCGAGCTGGAGAGCGCGCTGCTGGAGCACGAGGCGGTGGCCGAGGCGGCGGTCGTGCCCGCGCCGGACGAGGTGCGCCTGGCCGTGCCCAAGGCGTACATCGTCCTCGCCGAGGGCTGGGAGCCGGGACCGGACACCGCGAAGGTCCTCTTCGAGCACTCCCGCGAGGTCCTCGCGCCGTACAAGCGCATCCGCCGCCTGGAGTTCGGCGAACTGCCCAAGACCGTCTCCGGCAAGATCCGCCGCATCGAGCTGCGCGAGGCGACGGCCGGGGGCTCGGCGGACGAGTACCGCGAGGAGGACTTCCGGTGAGCGAGTCGTCGTACACGCACGGCACGAGCGCCACGACGCTGCTCGGCGACACCATCGGGGCCAGCCTGGACCGGGCGGTCGCGGCCTGGCCGGAGCGCGAGGCCCTGGTCGACGTGCCCTCCGGGCGGCGCTGGACGTACGCCGAATTCTCCGCCGACGTCGACGACTTGGCGTACGCGCTCCTGGCGAGCGGGGTCGCCAAGGGCGACCGGGTGGGCATCTGGGCGGTCAACTGCGCCGAGTGGGTGCTGGTGCAGTACGCCACCGCCCGGATCGGCGCGATCATGGTGAACATCAATCCGGCGTACCGGACCCACGAGGTGGAGTACGTCCTCAGCCAGGCCGGGATCTCGCTGCTGTTCGCCTCGCTCAGCCACAAGACGAGCGACTACCGGGCGATGGTCGAGCAAGTGCGGGGCCGGTGCCCGCAGTTGCGGGAGACGGTGTACATGGGGGACGCGAGCTGGGAGGCGTTCTCCCGGCGCGGAGGGGCGGAGCGGCGCGCTGAACTCGATGCGCGTCAGGCCGAGTTGTCGTGCGACGACCCCATCAACATCCAGTACACCTCGGGGACAACGGGCTTCCCGAAGGGGGCGACCCTCTCCCACCACAACATCCTCAACAACGGTTATTTCGTGGGCGAGTCGATCGCCTACAGCGAGCAGGACCGGATCTGCATCCCGGTGCCCTTCTACCACTGCTTCGGCATGGTGATGGGCAACCTGGCGGCGACCTCGCACGGCGCGTGCATGGTCATCCCGGCGCCGTCCTTCGAACCGGCGGCGACGCTGGCGGCGGTCCAGCAGGAGCGGTGCACGTCCCTGTACGGCGTCCCGACCATGTTCATAGCGGAGTTGAACCTGCCCGACTTCGCGACGTACGACCTCTCCACCCTGCGCACCGGGATCATGGCGGGCTCGCCCTGTCCGGTCGAGGTGATGAAGCGGGTCGTCGCGGAGATGCACATGGCCGAGGTGTCCATCTGCTACGGCATGACCGAGACCTCCCCGGTCTCCCTGCAGACCCGTATCGACGACGACCTGGAGCACCGCACGGGCACGGTCGGCCGGGTGCTGCCGCACCTGGAGGTGAAGGTCGTCGACCCGGTGACCGGCGTGACCCAACCCCGGGGCTCGGCGGGCGAGTTGTGCACCCGCGGCTACAGCGTGATGCTCGGCTACTGGAACGAGCCCGAGAGGACCGCCGAGGCCATCGACCCCGGCCGCTGGATGCACACCGGCGACCTGGCGCTGATGCGCGAGGACGGGTATGTGGAGATCGTCGGCCGGATCAAGGACATGATCATCCGGGGCGGCGAGAACATCTACCCGCGCGAGATCGAGGAGTTCCTCTACGCCCACCCGAAGATCAGGGACGTACAGATTGTCGGGGTGCCGCACGAGACGTACGGCGAGGAGGTGCTGGCCTGTGTCGTCCCGCACGACGCGGCCGATCCGCTGACGCTGGTGGAACTGCGCGCCTACTGCGAGGGACGCCTCGCGCACTACAAGGTGCCGAGCCGACTGCAGATCCTGGACGCGTTCCCGATGACGGTGTCCGGCAAGGTACGCAAGATCGAACTGCGGGAGCGGTACGGGGCGTAGCCCTCCGGGCCTTCGCGACGCCTTCCGGGCCCCGGCCGCCGACGCGGCCGGGGCCCGGCACGTTGCCGTGCCCGGGCGTCGTGCGGTGCGGCGTTTCGCGGTGCGCCGGCCCGCTTCTGGCGTGGGACGGTGTCGACGATGCGGCCTGGCGGGGCGGCTGTCAGGTATGGCAGCGCGTTCGTGCGAGGCGGCCTTCCGCGGCCGTGACCGCCGCTGTGGTCGGTCGGGGCTCCGTGTGCGGCTCGGGCCTCCGGTCGGCTGCGCGGTGCGCGACGGGTGCCGGTCAGGCGCCAGGCGCGTTCAGTTCGTCGGCCGGGCTGTTCACCGGTTGTGGGGTGCCCGTGAGGTCCAGGACGAACAGGGGGACGCCGAGGGAGTCGGCGCGGGTGCGGGCCTCTTCGGTGTACCCGGCGAGGGAGAAGTAGACGCACTCCGCGGACTCCGTCATCGCAGTCAGCCACAGGCACTCCACGTCACGCAGCGAGGCGGGGCGGACCGTCGGGTCGACCTGGGCCACCAGACCGCGCGCGGCGAGGCCTATGCCGGACGGGGGCCGCTGGTCGGCGCGGCGGATGTCCTGGTAGCCCAGCCAGCGCAGATACAAGGCGGCGGTGGTGACCGCGTCGCGCGCGGTGCGGATCGTCACGGGCTGGAAGGCCCGGCGCGGCTGTGCCTCCTCGGCGGGCCCGGAGCCCGGATCCGGCGCCGAGGCCACCCCGGCGACCGGGATGCGCAGCACCGTTCCGCACGGGCAGCCCAGCTCCGGGTGCGGCCACTCGTCCCGGCGGCCGCAGGACGCGCAGCACACGGTCACCCAGTCCTCGTCCCAGCTGCGCTGCGCGAGCACGTCCGGCGCGGCCCGCCGGTCCAGCACCGGGGCGACCGGGGCACCGCACGCGCAGGGGTACGACGGCGCGGCGTAGACGTGCTCGCGACGGCAGGCCGGACAGCACACCGGCACGCTGTCGGACATGGTCCTCTCCAAGGCGTTTCCTCAGGGCGTCTCATCGGGACAGCGGTCCCATCGTGCTCCTGTCGGGCCCGGGTTGTCCGTCTCTTGACGGCCTTTGGTCACCCGCCTACATTGATTCCAGATAGTAGAAACTAAATTCCGCAATACGGAAGTGCTTACCGCGGGGCGCGACGGAAGTACGCATCCGACAGCCGAAGCAGGAGTACTCGATGGCTCGTATGACCGCTGCCCGCGCGGCAGTTGAGATCCTCAAGCGCGAGGGCGTCTCGGACGCGTTCGGTGTGCCGGGCGCGGCGATCAACCCCTTCTACGCGGCGCTCAAGGCCTCCGGCGGCATCACCCACACCCTCGCCCGCCATGTCGAGGGCGCCTCGCACATGGCCGAGGGCTACACCCGTACCCACCCCGGCAACATCGGCGTCTGCATCGGCACCTCAGGACCGGCCGGCACCGACATGATCACGGGGCTGTACTCGGCCACCGGCGACTCCATCCCGATCCTCTGCATCACCGGCCAGGCCCCGACCGCGGTGATCCACAAGGAGGACTTCCAGGCCGTCGACATCGCCTCGATCGCCAAGCCGGTCACGAAGATGGCGGTCACGGTCCTGGAGGCGGCGCAGGTCCCCGGTGTCTTCCAGCAGGCCTTCCATCTGATGCGCTCGGGGCGTCCAGGCCCGGTCCTGATCGATCTGCCGATCGACGTCCAGCTCACCGAGATCGAGTTCGACCCGGAGACGTACGAGCCGCTCCCCGTCTACAAGCCCGCCGCGACCCGCCCGCAGATCGAGAAGGCGATCGGGCTGCTCAACGCGTCCGAGCGGCCACTGATCGTCGCGGGCGGCGGTGTCATCATCGCGGACGCGGCCGAACTCCTCGTCGAGTTCGCCGAGTTGACCGGCATCCCGGTCGTCCCGACCCTCATGGGCTGGGGCGTGCTCCCCGACGACCACGAGCTGAACGCGGGCATGGTCGGCCTGCAGACCTCGCACCGCTACGGCAACGCGACCTTCCTGGAGTCCGACTTCGTCCTCGGCATCGGCAACCGCTGGGCCAACCGCCACACCGGCAAGCTCGACGTCTACACGGCCGGCCGCAAGTTCGTCCACGTCGACATCGAGCCCACCCAGCTCGGCAAGATCTTCGCCCCCGACTACGGCATCGCCTCCGACGCGAAGGCCGCGCTGCAGCTGTTCATCGAGGTGGCCAAGGAGCTGAAGGCGGCGGGCAGGCTCCCCGACCGCGGCGCCTGGGCGGCGTCCGCGCAGGAGAAGAGGGCCACGCTCCAGCGCCGTACGCACTTCGACAACGTCCCGATCAAACCGCAGCGTGTCTACGAGGAGATGAACAAGGCCTTCGGCCCGGAGACTCGGTACATCTCCACCATCGGCCTCTCGCAGATCGCCGGCGCCCAGATGCTGCACGTCTTCAGGCCGCGGCACTGGATCAACTGCGGCCAGGCAGGCCCGCTCGGCTGGACGATCCCGGCGGCGCTGGGCGTGGCGAAGGCCGACCCGGAGGCCTCGGTCGTCGCCCTCTCCGGCGACTACGACTTCCAGTTCATGCTCGAGGAACTGGCCGTCGGCGCCCAGCACAAGATCCCGTACGTCCATGTCCTCGTGAACAACTCCTACCTGGGCCTGATCCGCCAGGCGCAGCGGGCGTTCGACATCGACTTCCAGGTCAATCTGGAGTTTGAGAACATCAACTCGCCGGAACTGGGCGTCTACGGCGTCGACCACGTCAAGGTCGCCGAGGGCCTCGGCTGCAAGGCGATCCGCGTGACCGACCCGAACGAACTGGGCGCGGCCTTCGAACTGGCCAAGAAGCTCGCCGCGGAGCACCAGGTGCCGGTGGTCGTCGAGGCGATCCTGGAGCGGGTCACGAACATCTCGATGTCCACGACGAATGACATCAGCAACGTGGTCGAGTTCGAGGAAGTCGCGACGGAGCCGGCGCATGCGCCGACGTCGATCAAGACGCTCAAGGTCTGACACGAGGGTGCAAGTGAGGGCGGCCCCGTCCAGGAGATGGGGCCGCCCTCTGTTTTCTGCTTTCTGCGTTGCGTCTGCCGGGTGCCAGGTCAGTCCTCGAGGTGTTCCGACAGGCCCGGCCACTCGTCCGGGCCGCCGCCCTGCCACTCGATGAGATCGCTCTCCTCGACCTCGATCCGGTCCAGGTCGGCCATGCGCAGGATCTCGACGACGTCGTCCAGGTGGGAGGCGATCCCCAGGGTCACGTCACCCTCGGTGACCCGCCGGGACCCGTCCAGGGCGGGGGCGTGCACCACGAGGTGCGGGAACTGGGGCGATGGCTGCGTCATGACTAAAGCCTCCTGCGGAGCGGCTGGTTCCGCACTCCGGAGGAGGCTGGCCGTCCGACGGCGCGAGACCGGGCGCGACGGTACGTTCGCGCCGCCGGACGGAGACGGTGGGAGGTGAGGGGCTCCCTGTGGGAGCCGTGGGGCTGGGACCGCGGCGGTCGCGACGGGCCGGGAACGCCCTCCCCTCAGGTCGGGAAGGGGAACCCGGGTCCTTCACCACCGCACTGGCTC
Source organism: Streptomyces sp. NPDC002619 (assembly GCF_042889305.1). Classification (NCBI taxonomy): domain Bacteria; kingdom Bacillati; phylum Actinomycetota; class Actinomycetes; order Kitasatosporales; family Streptomycetaceae; genus Streptomyces; species Streptomyces sp. NPDC002619. Next base: position 353,280 of record NZ_JBIAQV010000003.1, read on the forward strand.
GCGAGGCGCCGCGGTCCTCGCCCGGCCCACCCTGCCGTTCGGCCACCCCTCATCCGGGCCGCTCGGCTGCGGGCTGCGCGCACGGAGTCAGGACCTCCCGTCCGACTCCGCACGCCGTTCGTGGGTTCAGTTCGCTCGGTTGGTTCCGGGCGGCGCCGGCGCCTGGGCGCGACAGGACAGTTGTCGGCGCCGGTGCCGCCCGGAAGTCGGGGTGCGTCAGACCTGGGCGCCGGAGAGGCGCTCCACGGCCCGCAGCAGGGCGGAGTGGTCCAGGCCGCCGTCGCCCTGCGCACGCAGGCTGGCGACCAGCTGGGCGACCACGGCGCCGACGGGCAGCGCGGCGCCGACATTGCGGGCGGCGTCCGTGACGATGCCCATGTCCTTGTGGTGCAGGTCGATGCGGAAGCCCGGCTTGAAGTCGCGGTTCAGGAAGTTGTCCTTCTTCCGCGTCAGCACGGTGGAGCCCGCCAGGCCGCCATTGAGGACGTCCAGCGCCGCCGTCAGGTCCACGCCGGACTTCTCCAGGAAGACCACGGCCTCGGCGCACGCCTGGATGTTCACGGCGACGATCAGCTGGTTGGCCGCCTTCACGGTCTGACCGGAGCCGTGCGGACCGCACAGCACGATGGTCTTGCCGAGCGCCTCGAAGATCGGCTCGGCGGTGTCGAAGTCGGCCTGCTCACCGCCGACCATGATCGACAGCACCGCCTCGACGGCACCGGCCTCACCGCCGGACACCGGGGCGTCGAGGACGCGGATGCCCTTCTCGCCGGCGGCCTTCGCCAGGTCGATCGAGGTCTGCGGGGTGATCGAGGACATGTCGATCAGCAGGGCGCCGGACCGCGCGTTGTCCAGGATGCCGTCCGGGCCGTAGGAGATGGCCTCGACCTGCGGGGAGGCGGGCACCATCGTGATGACCACGTCGGCGTCCCGCACGGCCTCGGCGATCGAGCCGGCCGCGGTGCCGCCGGCGGCGGTCAGCCGGTCCAGCTTGTCCTGCTCCAGGGTGTAGCCCGTGACGTCGTAACCCGCCTTGATCAGGTTCTCGGACATGGGGGAGCCCATGATGCCGAGGCCGATCCATGCGATCTTGGGGAGAGTGTTGCTCATGGGTGCCTCTCTGACTGCGGTGCGAAGTCGGGGTGTTCAGCGGGACTCGCGCGGGAGCCACTCGAAGGCCTCGGAACTCGGCTGGTCGCCCGGCTTGTACTCCAGGCCGACCCAGCCGTCGTAACCGGCCTTCGCCAGCTGGTCGAGCAGCTCCTTCAGGGGGAGCGAACCGGTGCCGGGGGCGCCGCGGCCGGGGTTGTCGGCGATCTGCACATGGCCGGTCTTCGGCGCGTAGTGCTCGATGACCGAGGGCAGGTCCTCGCCGTTCATCGACAGGTGGTACAGGTCCATCAGGAACTTCGCGTTCCCGAGACCCGTGGCCGCGTTGACCTTGTCCACGACCTCGATCGCGGCCGGCGCCGACACCAGCGGATACAGCGGTGACTCCGGCTTGTTCAGGGCCTCGATCAGCAGGATCGCGCCGATCCGGTCGGCGGCGCGGGCCGCGAGGACGAGGTTCTCCAGGGCCAGCGCGTCCTGCTCGGCCGGGTCGACGCCGTCGACGCGGTTGCCGTACAGGGCGTTGAGCGCCTTGCAGCCCAGCGCGGCGGCGAAGTCGGCGGCCACGTCGATGTTGGCGCGGAACCGGTCCGACTCCTCACCGGGCAGCGACAGGGCGCCGCGGTCGGGGCCCGGGAGCTGTCCGGCGTAGAAGTTCAGGCCCGTGAGCTGCACGCCCGCGTCCTCGATCGCCTTCTTGAGGGCGTCGAGTTCGGACTGTTCGGGGGTGGGGGAGTCGACCCAGGGCCACCACAGCTCGACCGCGGAGAAGCCCGCCGCGGCGGCGGCCGCGGGGCGCTCCAGGAGCGGGAGTTCCGTGAAGAGGATCGACAGGTTGACGTTGAAGCGCTGGTCTGCGAATCCCATCTGGGCCGCGCTCCTTCCGTTCTCGCATTTCCGTATTGCGGAAGTTGATTTCTGCTTAATGGAAGACTGCAGGTCTGGTCGGGGAGTTGTCAAGGGGGTCGGGGGGCGAGGCCGTGTGTGGCGCTGGGCCGGTGCGGGGTGTCGGCGTCGCACGCCGCTGCGCTCTCTTCCTCGGCGGGCTCGCCCTTTTCGTGGCTGTTAAGGTCCTCCCGGAGTGACCGGGGCGAGCGATGCCATGGGGGCGCAGTGCGATTGCGAGTGGAGTTCACGACGGAACCCTTCGATCTCGACGAGGCCCCGGCGCACGCGCTGGCGGCCCGCGAGGTCATCGAGGCGGCCGAGCTGGACGCGGTGGACGTCGGCCCGTTCGGCAACACGGCGGAGGGTGGCGCCGACACCGTGCTCAGCGCCGTCGACGCCCTGCTGCGCAAGTCGCTGGAGGCCGGCGCCACCCGGATCTCGCTGCAGGTCAACGTGATCGGGAAGGGCGACAATTGACCGGGGACGAGCCTTTCATCGCGGCCGTGAAGCCATTGGTCGACGCCATGGGCGGGGAGATGCTGCCCCCGGACGAGGCCGGTCCCGACGACGTCGTGCTCGCCTGGGAGGGCGCCGACGTCGTCGCCGTACGCCTGCCTCAGCTCGCCGACTCCCTCGACCACATCCTGGCCGCCATGGAGCGCAAGCGGGGCAAGCCGCTGGCCGAGCTGGACCGCAAGGCCAAGCAGGAGGTCGTACGCATACTGGAGGCGCGCGGCGCCTTCTCCGTACGGCACGGCGTGGAGACCGTGGCCGGCGCCCTGGGCGTCAGCCGCTTCACGGTCTACAACTACCTCAACCGTGAGAAAGAGGCCTGACCCGGGAAGATCGCGTAGCTGAGGCGGCTCTGCAACCCGGAATTTTCAACAAAGTGTTGACGTTGTGTTCCGGAGGGCGTTAGCTGGCCGCAGCCCGTTCAGCACCCAAGGCCGCTCGCGGCCACGGAGGCCCCCGTGACTTCGACTTCCACGCCCCCGGGCCTGGCCCGGTTCAACGACCTTACGGAGCACGCGGCCCTCGCCGCACTCCACGAGGCGTGCGCCTCCACGGCATGGGCGCGCCGGCTGCTCACCGGCCGCCCCTACGCCACCGCGGACGACCTCTACATCGCCGGCGACGCAGCCATGGCCGAGCTGACCGGTGAGGATCTGGCCGAAGCCATGGCCGGACACCCGCCGATCGGCCGCCCGAAGCAGGGCGATCCGACCTCGGCCCGGGAGCAGCGCGGCATGGCCGGCGCCTCCGACGATCTCAAGGCGGAGATGCTGGAACTGAACCTGGCCTACCAGGACAGGTTCGGCCATGTCTTCCTGATCTGCGCCACCGGCAGAACCGGTGAGCAGATGCGGGACGCGGTCAAGGAGCGGATCGGGAACTCGCCCGAGCAGGAACGGGAGATCGTCCGCACCGAGCTGGGCAAGATCAACCGGATCCGGCTCGGCCGACTCGTCGAAGAGGACGCCTGACACCATGAGCACCAGCACCACCGCCTCCGTGTCCACGCACATCCTGGACACGAGCATCGGCCGCCCCGCCGGCGGCGTCGCCGTCCAGCTCTCCGCTCGCGGCGGACGGGAAGCCGGCTGGCAGGCGCTCGGCGGCTCTGCGACCGACGTGGACGGGCGGTGCAAGGACCTGCCGGCCCTGCCGGAAGGAACCACCCACGTACGGCTCGACTTCGCCGTGGAGGCGTATTTCGAGCGTTTCGAGAACAAGCAAGCCGATGCGCAGCAGGACGCCCCCGCGAATCGGGACAGCGGTGCCGTGTTCTTCCCCGAGGTGGCGATCACCTTCGCCGTGAAGGCCGGGGAGCACTATCACGTACCGCTGCTGCTCAACCCGTTCGGCTACTCCGTTTACCGAGGGAGCTAGCTCAATGACCGTCAATTCCCGCCCTGCCCGACCTGTGATGCTGGGACAGAACCAGTACGGCAAGGCCGAGAACCGAGTCGTAAAGATCACGCGGGACGGCGCCACCCATCACATCAAGGACCTCAACGTGTCCGTGTCGCTCTCCGGCGACATGGAAGAGGTCCACTACTCCGGCTCCAACGCCCACGTCCTGCCGACCGACACCACCAAGAACACGGTGTACGCGTTCGCCAAGGAGTACGGCATCGAGTCGGCCGAGCAGTTCGGTATCCACCTCGCCCGCCACTTCGTCACCTCGCAGGAGCCGATCCACCGGGCCCGCATCCGCATCGAGGAATACGCCTGGGAGCGGATCGAGACCTCCGGCGACAAGAAGCACTCGTTCGTCCGCAAGGGCCAGGAGACCCGGTTGACGCAGATCACCTACGACGGCACGTCGTGGGAGGTCGTCTCCGGGCTCAAGGACCTCGTCGTGATGAACTCGACCGACTCCGAGTTCTGGGGCTACGTCAAGGACAGGTACACGACGCTCCCGGAGGCGTACGACCGCATCCTGGCCACCCAGGTCTCCGGCTGCTGGCGGTTCAACTGGACCGACGACGAGCAGGAGATGCCCGACTGGGAGGAGTCGTACGACCAGGCGAAGAAGCACATGCTCCAGGCCTTCGCCGAGACGTACTCCCTCTCGCTCCAGCAGACGCTGTACCAGATGGGCTCGCGCATCATCGACCACCGCGGTGAGATCGACGAGGTCCGCTTCTCGCTGCCGAACAAGCACCACTTCCTGGTCGACCTGGAGCCCTTCGGGCTGAAGAACGACAATGAGGTGTACTTCGCCGCCGACCGGCCCTACGGCCTGATCGAGGGCACCATCCTGCGGGACGGCTGCGAGGCGCGGATCCCGGTGGACCTCACGAACCTGTAGTCCTGGCAACTTCATCTCGGCACCCGCGGCCGGCGATCCCCGCGCCCCGGCCGCGGCACTCAAACTCCCAGGGTCCTGCCGTGCCCGCTCCCCGAGTCCACTGAGCGAAAAGGACGAATCATGGCAGCAGCCCAGCGCACCGTCATCGAGAACGCCGCGATCGCGACGGTCGACGCGGACGACACCGAGTACGCGAGCGGACACGTCGTCATCGCCGGCAACCGCATCGAGGCGCTCGGCGCGGGCAAGGCCCCCGAAGGCCTGGAGAACGTCGTACGCCGCATCGACGCCGGCGGGCACCTGGTCACCCCCGGCCTGGTCAACACCCACCACCACTTCTACCAGTGGATCACCCGCGGTCTGGCCACCGACCACAACCTCTTCAACTGGCTCGTTGCGCTCTATCCGACCTGGGCGCGCATCGACGAGCCGATGGTGTACGCCGCCGCGCAGGGATCCCTCGCGATGATGGCCCGCGGCGGAGTCACCACCGCCATGGACCACCATTACGTCTTCCCGAAGGACTCCGGCGACCTGTCCGGCGCCATCATCCGCGCCGCCCGCGAGACGGGCGTCCGCTTCACCCTCGCCCGCGGTTCCATGGACCGCAGCGAGAAGGACGGCGGTCTGCCCCCGGACTTCGCCGTGGAGACCCTCGAAGGCGCCCTCGCCGCCACCGAGGCGACCGTCAAGGAACACCACGACTCGTCCTTCGACGCGATGACCCAGGTCGCCGTCGCGCCCTGCTCACCGTTTTCCGTCTCCACCGAACTCCTGTGTGAAGGCGCCGAGTTGGCCCGCCGTCTCGGCGTACGCCTGCACACCCACGGTTCGGAGACGGTCGAGGAGGAGAAGTTCTGCCACGAGCTGTTCGGCATGGGCCCGACCGACTACTTCGAGTCGACGGGCTGGCTGGGCGAGGACGTGTGGATGGCGCACTGCGTCCACATGAACGACTCCGACATCGCCGCCTTCGCCCGTACGAAGACCGGTGTCGCCCACTGTCCCTCCTCCAACGCCCGCCTGGCAGCCGGGATCGCCCGCGTCCCCGACATGCTCGAAGCCGGCGTCCCGGTCGGCCTCGGCGTCGACGGCACCGCCTCCAACGAGTCCGGCGAACTGCACACCGAACTGCGCAACGCCCTCCTCATCAACCGCCTCGGCGCCCGCCGCGAGGCTGCCCTGAACGCCCGCCAGGCGCTGCGCCTCGGGACGTACGGCGGCGCCCAAGTCCTCGGCCGCGCCGCCGAGATCGGCTCCCTGGAGCCGGGCAAGCTGGCCGACCTGGTGCTGTGGAAGCTGGACACCCTCGCCCACGCCTCCATCGCCGACCCGGTGACCGCCCTGGTCCTCGGCGCGGCGGCACCGGTGACGGCCTCGTTCGTGAACGGCCGTCAGATCGTCCAGGACAGCCACCTGCTGCACGTCGACGAGGACGCCATCGCCCGCTCCACGCGGGCGGAAGCCCAGCGGCTCGCGCGGATCACCGCGCAGTAACTCCTCTTCGCCGTACGGCTTTTGATCTCCGGCCGGGAGGGACGGCTCCCGGCCGGTAGCCGTGGACCCGAGCGGGGTCCATGGCGGCCGTCTCCGGGGCGCGTGCGTGGACGCGCACGCGCCCCGGACGGTCACCGTCCCCACCGGTCCCGCACGACCGCGAGCACCACCTCCAAGAAACCCACGTCAGAGCCGACGTGTTAACCGACCGGAGGAGAGCCGGTACCGGACCCGGCCGGGACCTGAGGAGGGGCCGATGCCCTCGGCGAACCGGTTGTGCAACTTCCGCTCGCCGACAGCGAGTTCGTGGGCCTGCGGCCGGGGTCAGTCCCGCCTCCCCGGCCGCAGCACCACCGCCGCCAGCGCCAGGGCGCCCACGGCGAGCCCCGTCGCCACGCGGAAAGCGAGCCGGTAGCCCTCCGCCGTGGCCGGGATCAGCTCCGCGCCCCCGTCGAGCAGTCCGCCGGTACGGCTCGCCGCCAGGGTCGTCAGTACGGCCAGGCCCAGTGAACCGCCCACCACCTGCGTGGTGTTGAACAGCCCGGAGGCCAGTCCCGCGTCCTCTTCCCGTGCCCCCGTCATGGCGAGCCCGGTCAGCGCGGGCATCGCGGCGGCGAACCCGGTGGCCAGCAGGAGCAGCGGCGGCAGCACGTCGGTGACGTACGAGCCGTCGGCCGGTGCACGGCTCAGCAGGGCCATCCCGGCGACGATCAGGACCAGCCCGGCCAGCAGGACGCGGTACGGCCCGAACCGCCCGATGGTCCGCGCCGACAGGCCCAGCATCAGCACCCCGATCGCGACCGGCGCCGGCAGGAAGGCCGTACCGGTCGCCAACTCGCCGTAGCCGAGCACCCGTTGCAGATACAGCGCGCCGATGAACTGGAAGCCGTACATCGTCCCGATCATGATGATCTGCACGGCGTTCGCGCCGGACAGCAGCCGGGAGCGGAACAGCCGCAGCCGCAGCAGCGGGCGCGCGGCCCGCGCCTGGCGGACGGTGAACCCGGCGAACAGGGCGAGGGCGAGGCCCGCGAGCGGCAGCGAGGTGGTGAGTTCGCGGTCGCCGGAGCCGACGATGACGTACACGGTCAGCATCAGCGCACCGGTGACGAGCGCGGCCCCCGGATAGTCGGCGCCCCTGCCGAGCCCGGCGCCACGCTCGGGCGCCAGGACCCGCACCGCCGCCAGCCACGCCGCGATGCCGATCGGCAGGTTGATCAAGAAGATCCAGTGCCAGCTCAGGGCCTGGGTCAGTGCCCCGCCCAGAAACGTGCCGAGGGCCCCTCCCGCTGCGCCGACCGCGCTGAACACCGCAATGGCGCGGGCCTGTTCACGCGGCTCGGGGAACAGGGAGACCAGCATGCCGAGCACCACGGCCGACGCCATCGCCCCGCCCGCGCCCTGCAGGGCGCGCGCCGCGATCAGCACGCCCTGACTGGTGGCCACCCCCGCGAGCACCGAGGCCACGGTGAACACGGCGAGGCCCGCCGTGAACATCCGCTTACGGCCCACCAGGTCCCCGAGCCGGCCTACCAGCAGGAGCAGCCCGCCGAAGGGGATGAGATAGGCGTTGACGACCCAGGCGAGCCCTGATCCGCTGAAGCCCAGGTCGCGCTGGATGGCGGGCATCGCCACGGTGACGATGTTGCCGTCCAGGATCGTCATCAGCGTTCCCGCGCACAGCACGACGAGGGACGCCCGACGGGAGTACGTTCGATACGGCGCCGCCCCGGTCGGTGACTGGGTGGTGGTCGACATGGCCTGAAGGCCTCCGCATTCTCCGTAGGAACCGTACGTGCACCAGGTGCACGACTTGTAACGGGGAACATCGTGGGTGACCATGGGCGGAGGCATAAGGAGGCAGTTCGATGTCCCAGGGGAACACGGGTGTTACCACCCAGGTCGTGAACGCGCACGCGTGCCCGGTCCGGGAAGTTCTTGACAGGGTCGCCGGAAAATGGAGCGTCCAGATCCTGGTCGCGGCCGCGCACGGGCCCATCCGCTTCACGGAGTTGGAGCGCGGCATCGAGGGCATCAGTCGCCGTATGCTCACGCTCACCCTGCGGAACCTGGAGCGCGACGGCCTGGTGACGCGCACCGTGCATCCGACCGTGCCGCCGAAGGTCGAGTACGAACTCACCCCGGTGGCCCTGGAGTTGCACGAGACGCTCCAGCGACTGACCGACTGGGCGGAGCGCAACCGCGTGTACGTCGCCGAGGCCCGCGCGGCCTACGACGCCGAGCGCCAGCCGGAGTTGCTCGACGCGTAGGCGGGGAGGGGGCGTCTAGAGTCCGAACAGGGGCAGGTCCGTGGCCAGTTCCTTGAAGATCTCCCGTGGGTCCGCGACCAGCTTGCGCCGCTCGAGGTCCAGGATCCCGCCGACCGCGGTGATCTCGGCGGCCACCGTGCCGTCCGTCTTGCGCACCTCCTGCTCGATCCGGAACGTCTTGCCCTCGCCCCACTCGAACGCGCAGGTCACCTCGACCTCGTCGCCCGCGAGCAGCTCATGCCGGTAACGGATCGTCGTCTCCAGTGTCACCGGGCCCACGCCCCCGCCGACGAGCCGGGCCTGGCTCACCCCGGCCGCCTGGAGCAGCGACCAGCGGGCGTGCTCGGCGTAGTTGAGGTACACCGCCTGGTTGAGGTGGCCCTGCACATCGGTCTCGTATCCGCGCACGGTGACCCGGACGGAAAACGGCTTGCTCACGATGTCCTCTTCTCCTGTACGGCTTCTCGCCCATGCCTTCTCGTGTACGACGTCTCGTGTACGACGCACCGATTCCCTCCGATCCTGGCATGCCCCGTTCACGCCCGGCGCGGCGAGGCCAGCAGATGGCGCGCCCTCGTCCGAGGCTCCGTGTACTCCCCGGCTTGCCAGCCCGCCCGCTCCAACGTGGCCGCGCACGCCCGCAGGGTCTCGCCGTCGGGCACGTACACGGCGACCGCCTCGGGCTGCGGGGTCGCACGCACCCGGTAGCCGTCGCCGTCCTTCCCCGCGGGCCGGTGCCCGGCCGCCTCCAGGGCGAGCGCGGCGGCCCGCACCAGATGCGTACGCTCCCACCCGCACGGCCGGTCCGTGGCCCCGTCCGGATTGGTCATCCGGCGCAGCTCCAGCAGCCCCTGCCAGGCGCTGTGCACCTCTCGCACCCGGGCCGGGCCCGATGCTTCCGCCTCCTCCTCGCCCCCGACGCGCGCCGCGAAGCCCCCACCCGCCGCCGAAGCCTGGGCCGGGGCCGGCTCGGCAGGCTCCTGAGGCGCCGACTCCCGTACCCGATGCCCCGCCGGAGTCAGGAAGTGGTCGTGCGGAGGGCGCGGGTGCCGGAAGGCGAGCCCGCGCTTCACCAGCGCCGCGAGCTGCGCCTCCGTACCCCGCAGCCGCCCGGTGACCGGGTCGGCGGCGTCGATGACACGCCGCTGCGCGGCGGTCGGCGGTCGTGTCACGGCGTGCTCCTCCCCGTTGTCGTACCCGTCCGGCTCGTTCGAAGCGTACGACCCGGGTCCGACAACGGGGGCGCTCGGCTAGGGCGACGGCCGGATGTTCCAGCCCGCGATCACCGGGCGCATGTGCTCCGTGCTCAGCCGGCACACCGTGCCCGTGGCCAGCTGGAACAGCGCGCCCTGCGAGGGCGGCAGGCCGAGTCGGCGCGCGGTCAGGACGCGCAGGAAGTGGCCGTGCGCGACCAGCAGGACGATGCCTTCGGTGTTGGCCATGGCCGCGTCCACCTTGGCCAGCATCCGGTCGGCCCGCTCGCCGACCTGCTCGGGGGTCTCCCCGGGATGCTGCGGCGGCCCCGGCGCGACTCCGTCCGTGAACAGGAACCAGCCGGGGCGGGTGCGCTGGATCTCGGCGGTCGTGATCCCCTCGTACCCGCCGTAGTCCCATTCGCGCAGGTCGGAGTCGACTCGGCAGTCGTCCACGCCGATGAGCTGGGCCGTCTCCCGGGCGCGTTGCAGGGGGCTGACGAAGGCGGCGCCGATGCGGTGCGAGCGGACCAGCGGGACCAGCCTGCGCGCCTCGTCCCGTCCGCGCTCGGTGAGCGGGACGTCCGTCCAGCCTGTGTGCCGTCCGGACCGCGACCATTCGGTCTCACCGTGCCGGACGATAAAGAGGTCAGTCACGTGCGCGCCCTTCCCGCTCGCCTGTCGGCACCGTGGCACACGGTCGCGCCGACTCGCAGGACGGGCTGGGCCATACGGCCGCTTCGTCGTTCCGCCCCTGGTCTTGTCCCGCCTGCCTCAATGCCCCAGGGCTCCGCGCACCGTCTGCGCGAGTTCTCCGACCGCGACGACGAGCGGGGTCACGGGCTGGACGACTCCGGTCAGCCGGTCCAGGGCGCGCCCCTGACCCGGTGGTGCGTGCGAGGCCTACTGACGATACCCGCTCAGGAACCGCCCGATCCGTCCGATCGCCGCTTCCAGATCGTCCGCGTACGGGAGGGTGAGGATGCGGAAGTGGTCGGGTGCGGGCCAGTTGAAGCCCGTGCCCTGGACGACCTGGATCTTCTCCCGCAGGAGCAGGTCCAGGACGAACTTCTCGTCGTCGTGGATGCGGTGCACCTTGGGGTCGATGCGCGGGAACGCGTACAGCGCGCCCTTCGGCTTCACGCAGGACACCCCGGGGATCTCGTTCAGCTTCTCCCAGGCCATGTTCCGCTGCTCGTGCAACCGGCCGCCGGGAGCGGTGAGTTCATGGATGGACTGACGGCCGCCGAGCGCGGCCTGGATGGCGTACTGCGCGGGCGCGTTGGCGCACAGCCGCATGGAGGCCAGCATCGTGAGGCCCTCCAGATAGTTCCGGGCGTGCTGCTTCGGGCCGGTGACCACCAGCCAGCCCGAGCGGAAGCCCGCCACGCGGTATGTCTTCGACAGGCCGCAGAAGGTGAGGACGACCAGATCGGGGGCGAGCGCGGCGGCCGAGTGGTGCACGGCGTCGTCGTAGAGGATCTGGTCGTAGATCTCGTCGGCGAAGACCATCAGTCCGTGGCGGCGGGCGAGGTCGAGGATGCCCTCGACGATCTCCTTCGGGTAGACCGCGCCGGTGGGGTTGTTGGGGTTGATGATGACGACGGCCTTGGTCCGGTCGGTGATCTTCGACGCCATGTCGTCCAGGTCCGGGTACCAGTCGGCCTGTTCGTCGCACAGGTAGTGGACCGCCTTGCCGCCGGCGAGCGTGGTGACCGCGGTCCACAGGGGGAAGTCCGGTGCGGGGATGAGGACTTCGTCGCCGTCCTCGAGGAGCGCCTGGACGGCCATAGACACCAGCTCCGAGACGCCGTTGCCGAGGAACACGTCGTCGACACCGACCTCCAGGCCCAGGGTCTGGTAGCGCTGGGCGACGGCCCGACGGGCGGAGAGGATGCCGCGCGAGTCGGTGTAGCCGTGCGCCTGCGGGAGCATCCGGATCATGTCCTGGAGGATCTCCTCCGGCGCCTCGAAACCGAACAGCGCGGGGTTGCCGGTGTTCAGGCGCAGCACGCTGTGGCCCGCCTCCTCCAGCGCGTTGGCGTGCTCGATCACCGGGCCGCGGATCTCGTAACAGACCTCGCTGAGCTTGTTCGACTGCCGGAACTCCATTGCGCCCCTCCGGAAACTCGTGTTGCTTGGTTTTACCAAGTGGGAGCTTGGAAAGTCCAACAACGTGTCTAGACTGCGTCGCATGTCACCTCGCCGAAGCTACGACCAGTACTGCTCCGCCGCCCGCGCACTCGACGTCGTCGGCGACCGGTGGACCCTGCTGATCGTCCGTGAGCTGCTCGCGGGTCCGCGCCGCTACACGGACCTGCACGCGGACCTGCCGGGCGTGAGCACGGACGTACTCGCCTCGCGGTTGAAGGACATGGAACGCGACGGGCTCACGACCCGGCGCCGGCTGCCGCCGCCCGGTGCGGCCTATGTGTACGAACTCACCGGGCGAGGGCGGAAGTTGCTGCCCGTGCTCCAGGCGCTGGGGGAGTGGGGGCAGCCGGAACTGGGCGAGCGGCGGCCCACCGACGCCGTACGCGCGCACTGGTTCGCGCTGCCGCTGCTGCGGGCGATCGAGGGGGAGGGAGTCGTGGAAGTCCGCCTGGAGGAGGGGGTCTTCCACCTCGTTGTCGGCGCCGAGGAGGGTCCGGTGTACGGCGACGGTCCCGCGCCCGGCGACCCCGACGCCCGGCTCGACATGGACACGGACACCTGTACGGCCGTCAGCCGGGGGGATTTGGGCGTCCTGGACGCTGTGCGGGCCGCGCGCATCACCGTGACCGGCGACGGCACGCTGGCCAAGATGCTGCGCGAGGCCTGAGAAGCCTGAGAAGCCCCGGGAAGGAGGAAGGCCCGCCGCGACTGCGGCGGGCCTTCCTTCGGCTCAGGCCGGGAATCACACGTTCGGCGGCATCCGACCGGGTCGTCCAACGCCGCGTGTCAGCGCGTACCCGCCGACACCCGCGAGCGCGGCCAGCGCACCGCCCACCGCGGTCCACACCCAGCGGTCGGACCACCAGCCGGAGGACCAGCCGCCGTCGGGCTCGATGCCGGACAGCACGGCGGCCTTGGGCGAGGAGTCCTCGTCCGCCTCGTCCGTCTTCGGCTTCATCGCGACGCCCGGCACGAGCGGCTCGGCCAGCGAGCCGTCCACGGCGGCCGAGCCGCCGATGTCCTTGGAGTCGACGCGGACCTCGGCGTTCACCGGCTGGCCCAGGTCGGACGAGGCGAGGTTCACCGCCGTCAGCCGGATGTAGTACGTCCCCGGCAGCGGGTCGTTGGCCCACGGCTCCGACCAGGAACGGACCGTGCGCAGGACACAGGCCAGCTCGACGGAGGCGGCGCCCTCGGCGGCGGTGCGGGTCTGGTTGCCGTACTGGCAGGACTGGCGGCGGCGCAGCCCGTCGTACACGTCGATCTGCCAGGTCTCGGCAGTGTGCGACTCGGGGAGCTTCACCGTCGCGGCGACCTTCGGGCGCAGGCCCGCGTCGGCCGCGAACGACCAGTACAGGTAGTCACCCGTGGAGCCGCTCGCGGTGGCCTGCTGCCCCTGCTCGATCTCGGTCGCCGTACGGAACGCGGTGCCCGCCTGGGTGGGCGCCTTGCTGTCCTCGGAGGCGCTCGGGGAGGGCGAGGAGTCGGCGGCGGCCGGGCCCGCGGCGAGTCCCAGCGCCAGCACGGCGGCGCTCAACACATGTGTGATCCGCATCAGTTGGTCCTCCAGACCGCGAGACGCCAGCGCGACAGCCAGCCCCACAGCAGACCGGCGACGAAGCCGGTCAGCACCAGCGCGCCGAGCAGCCACCAGCCGCGCCCGAGGCCGAAGGAGGCCACGTCGCTCGCCTTGCTCGGCCCGTCCACGACATCGACGGTCAGCTCGAGCGGCAGACCCGGGGTGGTCTTCACGCCGGCGGCCGCGGAGTAGGAGTTGGTGACCTGGAGGCAGACGGTCTCGGCGGTGGCGGTCTCGTCGTCGCTCTCGGCCTTCGGGTAGCGCAGACCCGTCGAGATGACGTCCGTACGGCCGTTGCCCGCGGCCTCGCCGCGCACGATCTCACGGCCCTGCATCGTGACCGCACGCAGCAGCACGCCGTAGTCGGGGTTCACGGCCCGGTCCGCCGCCACGCTCACCGAAGCGCGCAGCTCCTGACCGGGGTTGACGTCCACCTTGTACCAGCGCTGCCGGCCGAACTCCTCGCGGTCCGTGTAGAGACCGGACTTGAGGGCCGGGGCCTGCGCGCACTGCGCGGCACCCTCGGTCTCCACCGGCGTCACCACCGGATCGGCGGCCCGATCGACCAACTGCCCGACCCGGTCGGTGAGTTCCTCCTTGTGCTGTACGGAGGTGTACGTCCCGCCGGTCGCGTCCGCGATGCAGCTGAGCTGGTCACGGGTCTTGGCGTCCGGCACCAGACCGAGGGTGTCGATGGTCAGTCCGATGCCCTTGGCGGCTATCTCGCGGGCCACCTCGCACGGGTCCAGCGGCTGGCAGGTGTCCTCGCCGTCGCTGATCAGGACGATACGGCGAGTGCCGTCACCGCCTTCGAGGTCGCCGGCCGCCTGCTGCAGCGCGGGCCCGATCGGTGTCCAGCCGGTCGGCTGCAGCGTGGCGACGGCGGTCTTGGCCTCGGTGCGGTCCAGCGGGCCCACCGGGTAGAGCTGTTCGGTGTCCTTGCAGCCCGTCTTCCTGTCGTTGCCGCGGTAGTTGGCGCCGAGCGTGCGGATGCCCAGCTGCACCTCTTCGGGCGTTGCGTCGAGCACCTCGTTGAACGCCTGCTTCGCCGCGGCCATGCGGGTGCCGCCGTCGATGTCGGCCGCTCGCATGGATCCGCTGACGTCCAGCACCAGTTCCACCTTGGGGGCGGCCTGATCGGTCTCGTCGGCGACCGCTCCGACGGGACATGCGATCCCGGCCGTCAGGGCGGCGAGCAGGGCGCAGACGCCCGCCGCCAGCCGTTGTCTTCTGATCATCGGCGGATCTTATTGATCCAAGGTGTCGTGTTCCAAAACGGGCCGCTGGTCGGGTCGTACGACTAGAGGTCGAGGACGACTTCGGCGCTGGGCCGGCTGCAGCAGACGAGGACGCTGCCAGGCTCCGGGGGTTCGAGCGGCTGGGGCGAGTAGGTGATGTCGCCGGAGACGAGCGGGGTGACGCAGGTGTGGCAGACGCCGGTGCGGCAGGACCAGCGGGTGGGGATGTCGCAGGCTTCGGCGAGGCCGAGGAGCGACGCGTGGGTCGGTGACCACGGGGTGCTGATGCCGCTGCGGGCGAAGGTGACGAGCGGGCCGGTGCCCGTGGGGCCGGGCGGCTGGTGCGGTCGGACCGTGGCGCCGGGCGTGACACCGGGGTTGATGGCGGAGAGCGCGCCGAACTGTTCCGTGTGGATGCGCGCCGGGTCCAGACCGCGCTCGCGCAGGATGCCGGTCAGTCCGTCCATGAAGGCGGGCGGTCCGCAGAGATAGGCGTCGGCGTCGGCGGGGATGCCCAGGGCCGCGAGTGAACTGGCGGTCGGGCGGCCCTGAGTGACGTGGGGTTCGTCGGGACGGGGGGCCTCGGCGGTGTAGTAGATGTGCTCGTGGGCGTCGGGGAGTTGGGCCAGGAGGGCATGGGCCTCGTCGGCGAAGGGGTGATGGGTGCGGTCGTGCGCGGTGTGGATCCACCAGACGGGGCGTGGGTCGCGTGCGGCGGCGAGCTGATGGAGCATCGCCATGACGGGAGTGGCGCCGATGCCCGCCGAGACGAGGACGACGGGGGCACTGCCCGCTTCGAGGACGAACGTGCCGCGCGGGCTCGCGATGTCGACGAGGTCGCCGGGGCGCAGGCCGGTGTGGATGTAGCCGCTGACCTGGCCGTGGGGTTCGCACTTCACGCTGATGCGGTAGGTGTCGGCGCCGGGCGCGGACGACAGGGAGTAGCTGCGCACTGTCGGCGCCGCGTCGCCGACGGCCAGGCGGATGGAGAGGTACTGGCCGGGGCGGGCCTCGGGCAGCGAGGTGTCGTCGGTGGTGTCGAGGTAGACGGAGGAGACGGTCGGCGTCTCGGGGACGATGCGGGCGACGCGCAGGGTCCTGAAGCCGGGCCAGCCGGTTTGTCGTGCCGGCTGTTCGGCTGCGGCGAGCTCGCGGAAGGACTGCTGCCAACCGGGGCTGAGCGCGGGGATGTTGAGCGCCTTGCGGAGCGTCGCCGGGTCGCGGTCGGGGAGGTAGAGCAGGGCGTCGATGTCGGCGACGCTGAGCTGTTCCGGTCCCTTGCCGATGAGGGCGATCTCGTCGCCGGCCCGGACGTGTCCCTCGGTGAGGACGCGCAGGTAGAAGCCGGGGCGGTGGTGCGCGACCAGGAGGGAGGCCATCGCGGGCTCACCCAGACGCATCCCGACGCGGTAGCAGGTGACGCGGGGCTGGGTGACCTCGAACTCGGCCTCGCCGATGCGATACCGGTCGCCGATGCACACCTCGTCGTCGGACAGACCGTCGACGGTGAAGTTCTCACCGAAGTTCCCGAACGTCAGGTCGTCGCGGCCGAGTTGCTTCTGCCAGTACTGGTAGGACTCCACCTGGTAGACGAGGACGGCACGCATCTCACCGCCGTGCCCGGCCAGGTCGCCCTGACCGTCCCCGTCGATGTTCAGCCGCCGTACCATCCGGGGGCCGTCGACCGGGGCCTTCCAGACGCCGGTGTGGACGGTCCGCTCCTGCCAGGAGACGTCCTTGGGCATCCCTACGTTGACGGACACCAGCGTCGCCATCGCGGTTCTCCTCCGTGGGCTTGGTTCTCAGGTACGGGGATTCACCTGCCCGGGTTTCCCGCGTCCGGGGTTTTCACGCGCGAGGTGAAGCCGCTGCGGCACGGTGTCCGGCCGACCGGTCCGGTGCGGGCGGGGCCGATTTGCCGAGAATGTACGTATGGCCACTTTGCGGGCGCTGAAATGCCTGGTGGCCTTGGTCCACGAGGGTTCCGTGGCCAAGGTGGCGGGCGTGCTGTGCCCCGGGGCATCCGCGTCACAGCGGCCGGCGGGGTCTCTGCGACGACGGGGACTGCCCAAGGTCGACACCGCGGCGGGGGCCGGCCGGGATGAGGCACGTGCCGCCGTGCCGGTCACTCGGTGGTGCCCTCGTGGGTGCGCCGGTAGTGACGGCGGGCCTTCATACGGTTGCCGCACAGGGCCATCGAGCACCAGCGGCCCTTGTTGGTCTTGCTGCGGTCGAGCAGGAACCGCCGGCACTCCGGGTTCTCGCACGGGCGCAGTCGGCCGGGCGTCGTCTCCTGCAACGCCCCCCACGCAAGAACCGCGTCCACCGCCGGCCGGCGCTCCCGCGGCACGTCGACCTCCCAGGACACGCCCCCAGGAGAAACGCGCGGGTGGGAGGCGACGCCCTCGAGGAGCGGGGCCAGCGACGCGGCCGGCCGGCTGCCGCGCACCACGGCCTGCAGGCCATCGCGCGCCTCCACCAGATGCCGGCGCTCCTGCGCGCCGCCCTGCCCGCCGTGCGCCCGCTGCCACGACCTGGCCGCTTCCGGATCCGCGAGCCGGTCCTGGACGGCCCCGCCCACCACCGGCGTCGTGTTCAGGAGTTCCAGCAGCGCGTCCTGTCGCTCTCGATCGACCACCCCGACCACCTCCTAACCGGATTGATTCGTTTGAAAGGTTACAACAAACCCATCCTGACTCCTGAATCATTCACCTAACCAGTAAAAGTTAATTGACAGGTTAGATCGAGCGTGCTCCACTGGCTATGTAACCGGTCACACTCGAAAGAGAGGTTAGATCCATGGCTCCCGCAGTCCACCACCGCACCGTCACCGTCAACGGCCAGGAGGTCTTCTACCGGGAGGCCGGCGACCCCCAGGCGCCCGCCGTCGTGCTGCTGCACGGCTTCCCGACCAGCTCGCACATGTTCCGCCACCTGATCCCGGCGCTCGCCGACCGCTACCACGTCATCGCCCCCGACCACATCGGGTTCGGCCAGTCGGCGATGCCGGACCCGAAGGACTTCCCGTACACCTTCGAGGCCCTCACCGATGTCACCCACGGACTGCTCAAGCAGCTGGGCGTCGACCGGTTCGCGATGTACGTGCAGGACTACGGCGCCCCCATCGGCTGGCGGCTCGCCCTGCGCGACCCGGACCGCATCACCGCGATCGTCACGCAGAACGGCAACGCCTACGAAGAGGGCTTCGTCCAGCCCTTCTGGGACGGCGTCTTCGCCTACGCCAAGGCGCCCGGACCGGACACCGAGGCACCCATGCGCGGCGCCCTGACCGCCGAGGTCACCCGCTGGCAGTACGTGAACGGCGTCGCCGACCCGACCCTGGTCAGCCCCGACAACTGGGTCCACGATCAGGCGCTGCTCGACCGCCCCGGCAACGACGAGATCCAGCTCAGGCTGTTCCGCGACTACCCGACCAACGTGGACCTCTACCCTCAGGTCCACCAGTACTTCCGCGACTCCCAGGTCCCGCTGCTGGCCGTCTGGGGCGCGAACGACGAGATCTTCGGCCCCGCCGGCGCCGACGCCTTCGGCCGGGACCTGCCCGACGCCGAGATCCACCTGCTGCCCTCCGGGCACTTCGCCCTGGAGAGCCACCTCGACACCATCACCGAGCGCATCCGCGACTTCCTCGGCCGCGTCCTCGCCTGACCGGCCGCACCCACTCCAGGGGTGCGGCCTCCCGCCCGCCCCGGACCCGGAAGGAACTCACCATGGGACTGTCCTGGCAACAAGGCCCCCTCTCCGCAGGCGCGATCGGACACTTCCTCACCTCCGAACCCCTGCCCGAACGGCTGCTGTTCGTCGAGCGGCTGCGCCGCCGCATGCGCGTCAGGTTCAACGACACCTGGATCGCCGACAGCGAGCACGTGATCCTGCTGCACGAGCCCGGCCGCTACCCCGTCGCCTACTTCCCCCGCGAGGACGTCGACGAGCGGGCCCTGGTCCCCAGCGGCAAGGTCACCCGGCACAAGGACCTCGGCGACACCACCTGGTACGCCGTCACCGCGGGCGACCGCACCACAGAACGCGCCGCCTGGGAGCTGACCGCGCTGCCCGCGCACGCCGCCGACCTCCAGGGCCGTACCGCCTTCGCCTGGCGGGCGATGGACGCCTTCTACGAGGAGGACGAACGCATCCTCGGCCACGCCGCCGACCCCTACCACCGCATCGACATCCGCGAGACCTCCCGCACCCTCGAAGTCCGCCTCGGCGACACCGTGGTGGCCCGCTCCGAGCACCCCGTCGTGCTGTACGAGTCCGGCTTCGCCCCGCGCTGGTACGTCCCGCGCGCCGACATCGACGAGGCACGGCTGAAGCCGGTCGAGGGCCAGACCTTCTGCCCCTACAAGGGCCTGTGCGACTACTACGACATCGGGGACGCGCACCGCGCCGCCTGGTCGTACCGTGCCGCCTACCGCGAGGTCGGCCGGATCGGCGACCTGGTGTCCTTCGAGCCGGACGAGATCGAGGTCCACCTCGACGGAAAGCGCCTCGAACTCGAGCCCGGCCAGAGAGTCGTCGCCCACGGCGTCGACCGCGGCCTGGACGCCGACGAGGTCAAGGCCCACTGATTCCTCGCATCGAGTAGGAGGGGCCACCGGGATCCTCAGTTCAGCGGGTTGGGCAGCGCCGCCCACTGGTCGCCCGGGGTTTCCGGGGACAGACGCATCAGGGTCAGGGCCTTGGCCGGGAGGGGGGATTCGCGCAGGGCCGTCAGATCGGGGGTCGTGGGCACGTCGCGTACCGCCGTGTCCAGGGCGGACCGCAGGGACGCGGCCGAGCCTGCCGTCCCGGCCAGGGCACCCGCCACCAGGGAGCCGAACAGCTTGCGGCGCAGGGTGGTCTCGTCGTCCGTGATGAGGCGGCCGGTGAGGGCCGGCGGTGTGATGCCGTGGTGGGTCAGGCGGACGGGACTGACCCTGATGTCGGCCAGGTCGCGGTAGACCAGACGCAGCGGGGTGCCCGACTCCGACAGGACCACCAGGAGGTTCTGGCCGTGCGCCTCCAGGGCCACGCCGAGCTCCAGCAGGCGCAGCCCGACCGTGAGGGCGAGCCGGGTGAAGGCGGCCAGCCAGGCGGGGGAGTCGGGCAGGTCCGTGGTGGCCAGGGCGGCGACCGGCAGTAGGTGCTCGCCCGGGCCCGCGTACATCTGCGGCGACTCGCGCAACACCGCCGCCAGATCGGGGGAGTTGGCCGTGACCGCGCCCAGGGTGCGGGTGACGTGCAACAGCCCGTCCGTGCGGGCCGCCAGATCCTCCGCGAAGGCGGACAGGGTCGCGGACACACCGATCGAGTACGTGGAGATGTCCCGCACCGAGGAGGTCAGCCGCGTACTCAGCGCCGTCTTGACGTGCGGTCCGCCGGGCAGGGCGAGGGTGCGCAGGGACATCAGCGGGTGCGCGGCCGGCCCGTTCTCGCACGGGACCTTGAGGACATGGGTCGCCTGCCACGGGTGCACCGGGATCAACAGCCGGGCCCCGTCCCGTAGTTCGTCCGGCCAGTCACCCGTCAGCAGACACTCGGAGGCGTCGGCCGGCACCGTCCCCAGGTGCACCACCGGCCGGTGCTCGGGGCCGTACGCGAACTGCTCCACCACCGAGAAGCCGGGCCGGGAACGGCAGTTGGGGTGGAACGGATGCCCGTCCACCATCCGCTGCTCCCACTCCCAGTCCCGCGCGGGCCACTCCTTCGAGTGAGCCTGCTGTCCCGCCCGCGACAGTGCCAACGAGGCGGCGCTGTGCGCGAGTTCGGCCGCGAAGCGCGCCGCGTGCGGCACCGCCAGGTCCGTCATCAGCCGGGCCGGATCGTCGTACGGGACCCCGTCAAGGCGTACGGCACTCACATACGCGTCGGTCGCGTACGGGTCCGCGAGCGGCCCCCGCAGCACCCGGCCGTCGGCGAGCCGTAGTTCCAGGCCGTCCGCCCCGTCCGCCCGGCGGGTGATCCAGGGCAGCGGCTCGTGCGCCAGCGCCCGCCACAGGCGCGTCAGCACGGCCGCCCGGGCGGCGGGCAGCTCAGCCGCGTACCTGGGCACGAGGCCGGGCCGTACGTCCGCCAGTTCGGCGGCGACCTGCGCCTCGGCGGTGGGGGGACGGTGCACGAGCGGGCTCCTAGGGTGCGGGACGGTCACGAGCGCCGGGTGCGACGGTCGCGACTATCAGGATCGCCGGTCAGGATGGGCGGATACGACAGACATACTGATCGCGATCGGACCGTCTGGACGCAAGAGAACGACTGGACGCAAGCGAACGAATGGAACGCGTGGACCCCATGCCCCCCAGCGACGACGTCGGAGCGTGTGCCGACGCGTACGCGGCCGCGCCCCTGCTCAACTGCCTGCTCCGGGAGGTGGCCGAGCCGCTCCCGCACCCCGGGGACCGACCCGTGTACCGGCTGCCCGGCGGCCGGCTGCTGCGCGTGCGCGGCGCCCGCCGCCCCGCCGAGCCCGAGGTGCTCGCGGCGGGCGAGTGGCGCCGCGTCGGCCACACCGAGCTGGTGAAACTGGTCGCCGAGGAACTGCGCGCGCACACGGGGCTGCAGGGCAACGATCTGCCCGCCGAGATGACCGACAGCCGGGACGCGGTCGCCGCGCTGCTCACCGCCCGGGCCCGGGCGACGGCGCCCGAGGACCCGTATCTGCGCTCGGAACAGTCCCTCATCACCGGCCATCCCTACCACCCCGCCCCGAAGGCGCGCGGCGGCGGCCCCGTGGCGGGCTGGCTGCCGTACGCCCCGGAGGCGCACGCCCGTTTCCCGCTCGTCCTGCTCGGCGTGCGCGAGGACCAGGTCGTCGAGGAGGGCGACACCGGCGCGCTCGACGCGCTCGGCACGGCCCCGCCCGGTTACCGACTGCTGCCCGCCCACCCCTGGCAGCTCGACCTCGTCGCCCACGCGCTCGCCCCGGCTTTCGCCGACGGCCGCCTGGTACGGCTCGGTGCCACCACCTTCGACGTCTGGCCGACCGCGGCGATCCGCACCCTGTACGAGCCGGGGCGCGACGTGTTCCTGAAGTTCAGCCTGGACGTGCGGATCACCAACGACATCCGCCGCCTGTGGCGCCACGACCTGCTGAGACTGCGCCGCACCGACACGGCCGCCGCCGCGGCCTTCGCGGCGCAGGACGGGCCCGCGGTCTGGCTCTCCGACCGCGGCTATCGCACCGCCGCGTTCGCCTTCGAGGAG
Organism: Streptomyces sp. NPDC002619; assembly: GCF_042889305.1. Classification (NCBI taxonomy): domain Bacteria; kingdom Bacillati; phylum Actinomycetota; class Actinomycetes; order Kitasatosporales; family Streptomycetaceae; genus Streptomyces; species Streptomyces sp. NPDC002619. The sequence continues at coordinate 375,227 of NZ_JBIAQV010000003.1, forward strand.
CTGGCCGTCCTCGTCCGCGACGGCTTCGGCGGCCACCTCCTGCGCGGCGCGACCCCGCTGCTCGCCGCCGGGCTCGTGGAGGGCTTCGAAGGCAGCCCGCTCGCCACCGCGGCCGACCCGGCGGCCTGGTGGGCGGCTTATCTGCGCCAGGTCGTTCCGCCCGCGCTCACGGCCTTCGTGGACCACGGCGTCGTCGTCGAGGCGCATCTGCAGAACACCGTCGTCGCCGTGGACGCCGACGGCGTGCCTGTGCAGGCCCTGTACCGGGACGCCGAGGGCGTCAAGCTGCTGCCGGAGGTGTCCCGGGCGGCGGGCTGGGAGCGGCTGGTGTACACCCTGGTCGTCAACCACCTCACCGAGATCGCCGCCGCCCTCGCCGAGCACCACCCCGGCCTCGACCCCTGGCCTGCCGCCCGCGCCGAACTCGCCCGCCACGAGCTCCCGGAGATCACCGCCCTGCTCGCCGCGCCCACGCTCCCCGGCAAGACGAACCTGCTGCTGCGCTGGACGGGCGCGGACGGTGCCGACGCCCGCTACCTGCCCCTTCCGAACCCGCTGCGCGACGCCTGACCCGCGGCCTGGCTTACGCTGGCCGGTGTGCTGCGCGACGTGACCGCTGTTCGATACGTGACCCCGCTGAGGTCCGGCGGCTCCGTGCCCGGAGTCTTCGAGGCCGACGACCTGGGGACGTACGTCGTGAAGTTCACCGGCTCGGCGCAGGGCCGCAAGGCGCTGGTCGCCGAGGTGATCGTGGGCGAGCTGGCGCGGGCCCTCGGGCTCAGGTTCCCCGAGCTGGTCCTGGTGCACTTCGACCCGGCGATCGCCCGGGACGAGCCGCACCAGGAGGTACGGGACCTGCACACCGCGAGCCGGGGACTCAACCTCGGCATGGACTACCTGCCGGGCGCGAAGGACTTCACGCCCGAGATCGCCAGGTCGTTCCCGGTGGACCCGCTGGAGGCGGGGCGGATCGTCTGGCTGGACGCCCTCACCGTGAACGTCGACCGCACCGTGCACAGCTCCAACCTCATGGTCTGGCCGACCTTCGGCACCGCGTCGGCGCACCTGTGGCTCATCGACCACGGCGCCGCGCTCGTCTTCCATCACCGCTGGGACGCCTCGGCGCCCGGGAAGGCGTACGACTTCCGGCACCACGCGCTCGGCCACTACGGCCCGGACGTCCGCGCCGCCGACGCCGAACTGGCGCCGAAGGTGACCGAGGAACTGCTGCGCTCGGTCGTCGCAGAGGTTCCCGACGAGTGGCTCACGGACTTCGCGACACCGGACGAGGCACGTGAGGCGTACGTCGAGTACCTCCACGCGCGCGTGCGGGTGTCGGAGCAGTGGCTGCCTACGGACTTCCCGAGCCGGGAGGAGCTCGCCGCAGAGGAGGCCCGGCGCGCGGAGCGCAATCAGCAAGGACGCCCCGCGTGGCTCAAGCAGGTCCCCGATCTGCACGGCAAACCCGCGGCCGAACAGGATTGGTCGGTGCACCTCGGATGAGTGGCCGTGTCGAGATCGAGTACTGCACCCAGTGCCGCTGGCTGCCCCGGGCCGCCTGGCTGGCGCAGGAGCTGCTGACGACCTTCGAGGCCGAACTGACCGAGCTGGCGCTCAAGCCCGGAAAGGGCGGGGTGTTCGTCGTCCGCGTCGACGGCGAGGTGGTCTGGGACCGCCGCGAGCAGGGCTTCCCGGAGCCGACGGCGGTCAAGCAGGCCGTACGCGACCGAGTGGCCCCGGGCAAGTCCCTGGGCCACTCGGACCGTTCGGACGTCAGCCCCTGAGCTGCTGGTACGCGGGCAGCGTCAGGAAGTCCGCGTAGTCCTCGTCGAGGGCGACGTGGAGCAGCAGGTCATGGGCCTGCTGCCAGCGGCCGGCCGCGAAGGCCTCCTCGCCGATCTCCGCGCGGATGTTGGACAGTTCCTCGGCGGCGACCTTGCGGGCCAGCTCCGGGGTGGCCTTCTCGCCGTTCTCGAACTCGACGCCCGCGTTGATCCACTGCCAGATCTGCGAGCGGGAGATCTCGGCGGTGGCCGCGTCCTCCATCAGGTTGAAGATGGCGACGGCGCCGAGCCCGCGCAGCCAGGCCTCGATGTAACGGATGCCGACCTGAACGGCGTTGACGAGTCCGGCGTACGTCGGCCTGGCGTCCAGCGAGTCGATGGCGATCAGGTCGGCGGCCTCGACGTGGACGTCCTCGCGCAGCCGGTCCTTCTGGTTGGGCCGGTCGCCGAGGACCCGGTCGAAGGACTCCATGGCGAGGGGCACCAGGTCGGGGTGCGCCACCCACGACCCGTCGAAGCCGTCGTTCGCCTCACGGTCCTTGTCCGCCTTGACCTTCTCGAAGGCGACCTTGTTGACCTCCTCGTCGCGCCGGGACGGGATGAACGCCGCCATGCCGCCGATCGCGTGCGCGCCGCGCTTGTGGCAGGTGCGGACGAGGAGTTCGGTGTACGCCCGCATGAACGGGGCCGTCATCGTCACCGCGTTGCGGTCCGGCAGGACGAAACGGGGCCCGCCGTCCCGGAAGTTCTTGACGATGGAGAACAGGTAGTCCCAGCGTCCCGCGTTCAACCCGGAGGCGTGGTCGCGGAGTTCGTAGAGGATCTCCTCCATCTCGTACGCGGCCGTGATCGTCTCGATCAGCACGGTCGCGCGGACGGTGCCCTGCGGGATGCCGACGTAGTCCTGAGCGAAGACGAACACGTCGTTCCAGAGGCGGGCCTCCAGGTGCGACTCCGTCTTCGGGAGGTAGAAGTACGGGCCCTTGCCGAGGTCGAGCAGCCGCTGCGCATTGTGGAAGAAGTACAGGCCGAAGTCGACGAGGGCGCCGGGGACCTGGGTCCCGTCGGCGTCGACGAGGTGCCGCTCGTTCAGATGCCAGCCGCGCGGGCGCATCACGACGGTGGCGAGCTGGTCGTCGGCCTTGAGGGCGTACGACTTGCCGGACGCCGGGTCGGTGAAGTCGATGCGGCGGGTGTAGGCGTCGGTCAGGTTGACCTGGCCGAGGACCACGTTCTCCCAGGTGGGCGCGGAGGCGTCCTCGAAGTCCGCGAGCCAGATCTTCGCGCCCGAGTTGAGGGCGTTGATGGTCATCTTGCGGTCGGTGGGGCCGGTGATCTCGACGCGGCGGTCTTCGAGGGCCGCGGGGGCCGGGGCGACCTTCCAGGAGTCGTCCGCGCGGATCGCGGCGGTCTCGGGGAGGAAGTCGAGGGTCGAGGTGCGGGCGATCTCGGCGCGGCGCTCCGAACGGCGGGCGAGGAGTTCGTCACGGCGCGGCGTGAACCGGCTGTGCAGCTCGGCCAGGAAGGCGAGCGCCGCGTCGGTGAGGACCTCCTCCTGCCGGGGCAGGGGCTCGGCGTCGACGATGGCCAGCGGGGACGGCGCTGGTGCGGACATGAGCTGTCACTTCCTTCAGCGGTGGCACCGGGTGCCAGTCGTTCCGGGTACGGCGAGTGACGCCCTCGGAGCGGGAAGGCGTTTCTGATCAGTGGACACTAGTTTCCTCATCGTGGAACTTCAATGGTTTGTTGATGTCGAGATTCTCCGAGTCGAGGCAACGTGGCGCTCGGTGCCACCCCGCTCACTCAAGGTGGGCCAGATCGGCTTCGGTGTCGATGTCGTACGGCTCGGCCACGTCCGCGCACTCGACGAGCGTGATCGCCTCCTCGTGCGCCCGCAGATAGGCACGGGCACCCCGGTCCCCGGTCGCGGTCTCGGCGATGCCCGCCCAGTGCGCGGCGCCGAACAGCACGGGATGGCCGCGCACCCCGTCGTAGGCCGCCGACACCAGCGACGACTCGTCCCCGTACGCGCCGAGTACCCGCGCCACGGCCGCCGGTCCGATGCCGGGCTGGTCCACGAGCGAGACCAGCGCGGCCCGCGCGCCCGTACCGGCGAGGGAATCGAGACCGGCCCGCAGCGAGGACCCCATGCCCTCGCCCCAGTCGGGGTTGTCCACGAGCACACACCCGTCGAGGTCGGCCCGCTCCCGTACGGCATCCGCCCCGGCGCCGAGCACCACGTGGATCCGCCGGCACCCGGCCGTCCGCAGCACCCCGACCGTGTGCTCCACGAGCGGCTGCCCCCGGTGTTCCAGCAGTGCCTTCGGCCGTCCCCCGAGCCGTCGTCCGCCGCCGGCGGCGAGGAGCAGCCCGGCGATCCGGTCCTGGTTGTCCGTCATGTGTCCTGCATACCTGACGCAGGGGCCGGTGCCCGGTTTCGAAGGGCTGAATTTCGCTCCGCGCGGTGGCGCTCGCCGCGCCCGGTGGCGTTTACTGACCGGCGTCCCCCGGCGCCCGACCACCGCCAGGAGGGCGTAGGGAGGACCGCGAGACGTGTGCGCACAACGACGTGCGAGGGGGAGGGCTGTGTTGCGGAGCTTGGGGCAGAGGCCAGTGACCGGCATCGACGAGGACCCGAGAGTGGCGGAACTGCGGACCGCGGTGTCCCGGCTGCGCCGTGAACTCGCAGCGCACCCCGCCGAGTTCCCCGACCGAGGCATCGCCGAGGACGAACTCGCGGCCCTGGCCGCGATGACCTCCGGCGGCACTCCGGAAAGCCCACGCCTGCGCCGCTCGCTCCTGCTGATCGCGGGCGCGATCGGCTCGGTGAGCGCGCTGGCACGGGGGCTGTCGGACGTACGGAACGCGGTGGACCTGTTCGGGGAACCACCACGGGGCTGATCGGCCTCGCTTCGTGCGCGGCCAGGCGGCCCCCGGGCTCACGTCCCCGAGGTCGCCAGTGCCTGGGACAGTTCCGAAGCCACCTGCTGCAGTACCGGCACGAGCTTTTCCGTCGTCGATTCCGTGACCCGGCCCGCCGGGCCCGAGATGGAGATCGCGGCGGCCGTGGGGGAGTCGGGGACCGAGACCGCGAGGCAGCGGACGCCGACCTCCTGTTCGTTGTCGTCGACCGCGTAGCCCAGGCGGCGCACGTCCTCCAGTGCGGCGAGGAAACCGTCGGCCGTGGTGATGGTCCGGTCCGTCGCGGCCGGCATGCCCGTGCGGGACAGCAGGGCGCGGACCTCGTCGTCGGGGACGTTGGCCAGCAGGGCCTTGCCGACGCCCGTGGAGTGCGGCAGCACCCGGCGCCCGACCTCGGTGAACATCCGCATCGAGTGCTTGGACGGCACCTGCGCCACGTACACGATCTCGTCACCGTCGAGCAGCGCCATGTTGGCCGTCTCACCGGTCTCCTCGACCAGTCGCGCCAGATAGGGCCGCGCCCAGGTGCCGAGCAGCCGGGACGCGGACTCGCCGAGCCGGATCAGCCGCGGCCCGAGCGCATAGCGACGGTTCGCCTGCTGACGTACGTACCCGCAGGCCACCAGTGTGCGCATCAGCCGGTGAATGGTCGGCAGCGGCAGTCCGCTGCTCGCCGAGAGCTCGCTCAGTCCGACCTCGCCGCCCGCGTCCGCCATCCGCTCGAGCAGATCGAACGCGCGCTCGATGGACTGGACCCCGCCGCTCGCGGACTTGGCGGAGTCGGGGGTGCTGGCGCGGGACGTCGGCACGGCGCGTTCCTTTCGGGGCTGACGGGAAAGGAGGAAGCCTATCCGGCGGGCGGTCGACTCCCCGATGGTACGTAGCTACGTTCTGCCTGCCGGAATTGTAATTCCGCTTTGTGGAAACGTCCAGAGTAATGCTCCGACGACCCCTGAACAGAAGTGTGCCCTTGACGACACGCGGGCGGGAGTGAAGACTCCTTCAACAGAACGTTGAAATCTGTTACGTGGGAGTAAATCCCGTTTCCCGATGTAAAACGGCGGCAGAGAGAGGGGTCCGGGTGTCCGACGCTGACCTGGTGCTGCGCTCGACGCGTGTCATCACCCCGGAAGGGACGCGGCCCGCGACGGTCACCGTGTCCGCCGGGACGATCATGGCCGTACTGCCCCACGACGCGCCCGTACCCGAGACCGCCCGCCTGACGGACCTCGGCGACGACGTCCTGCTGCCCGGCCTGGTCGACACCCACGTGCACGTCAACGACCCCGGCCGCACCGAATGGGAGGGCTACTGGACCGCCACGCGCGCGGCGGCGGCCGGTGGCATCACCACCCTGGTCGACATGCCGCTCAACTCCCTGCCGCCGACCACGACGGTCCACCACCTGCGCACCAAACAGCGGGTCGCCGCGGACAAGGCGCACATCGACGTCGGCTTCTGGGGCGGCGCGCTGCCGGGCAACGTCAAGGACCTGCGCCCGCTGTACGAGGCCGGCGTCTTCGGCTTCAAGGCGTTCCTGTCGCCGTCCGGAGTGGACGAGTTCCCGCATCTGGACCAGGAGCAACTCGCCCGGTCCCTGGCCGAGATCAGCGGGTTCGGCGGACTGCTGATCGTGCACGCCGAGGACCCGCACCACCTCGCCGCCGCCCCGCAGTACGGCGGCCCCCGCTACGCCGACTTCCTGGCCTCCCGCCCGCGCGACGCCGAGGACACGGCCATAGCGAGCCTCATCGAGCAGGCGAAACGCCTCCACGCGCGCGTGCACGTCCTGCATCTGTCCTCGTCCGACGCGCTGCCGCTGATCGCCGCCGCCAAGGCCGACGGCGTCCGCGTCACGGTCGAGACGTGCCCGCACTACCTCACCCTGACCGCCGAGGAAGTCCCGGACGGTGCCAGCGAGTTCAAGTGCTGCCCGCCGATCCGCGAGGCCGCCAACCAGGACCTGCTCTGGCAGGCGCTGGCCGACGGCACGATCGACTGCGTCGTCACCGACCACTCGCCCTCCACCGCCGACCTGAAGACCGGCGACTTCGCGACGGCCTGGGGCGGGATCTCGAGCCTTCAGCTGAGTCTGGCGGCGGTGTGGACCGAGGCGCGCAGGCGTGGGTACGACCTGGCGGACGTGGTCCGCTGGATGTCCACGCGCACGGCCGAACTCGTCGGACTGGACGGGCGCAAGGGCGCCATCGCGGTGGGCCGCGACGCCGACTTCGCGGTCCTCGCGCCCGACGAGACGTTCACTGTGGACCCGGCCGCCCTCCAGCACCGCAACCGCGTCACGGCGTACGCGGGCAAGACCCTGTACGGCGTCGTGAAGTCCACCTGGCTGCGCGGCGAACGCATCGTCGCGGACGGCGAGTTCACCGAGCCGAGGGGCCGCCTCCTGAGCCGTACCCCTTGATCCGTCTCCCTACCGCACCCGCAGCGGCCGACTCCCGAAAGGAACCCCTGATCACAGTGACGGCGATGGCGACCTCCACCGGCGACGCGAACCCCTACGGAGGCGGTGACCCGTACGCGGACTACCGCACCGCCGACTTCCCCTTCACCCACCACGCCAATCTTGCCGACCGCCGGCTCGGTGCAGGTGTCGTCGCCGCCAACGACGAGTTCTTCGCCGAGCGCGAGAACCTGCTGGTCCCCGAGCGGGCCGAGTTCGACCCCGAGCACTTCGGGCACAAGGGCAAGATCATGGACGGCTGGGAGACGCGCCGCCGGCGCGGGGCCTCGGCCGAGCACCCCTGGCCCACGGAGGACGACCACGACTGGGCGCTGATCCGCCTCGGCGCGCCGGGCGTCGTCCGTGGCGTCGTCGTCGACACGGCCCACTTCCGCGGGAACTACCCGCAGGCGGTGTCGGTCGAGGCCACGTCGGTGCCGGGTTCCCCGTCCCCGCAGGAGCTGCTCGGGGACGACGTGAAGTGGACCACGTTGGTCCCGCGCACCCCGGTCGGCGGTCACGCGGCCAACGGCTTCGCCGTGGACGTCCAGCAGCGCTTCACGCACGTGCGCGTGAACCAGCACCCCGACGGCGGCATCGCGCGCCTGCGCGTGTACGGCGAGGTCGCACCGGACCCGCGGTGGCTCGCGGTGCTGGGCACCTTCGACGTGGTCGCCCTGGAGAACGGCGGCCGGGTCGAGGACGCCTCCGACCTCTTCTACTCGCCGGCGACGAACACCATCCAGCCCGGCCGCTCCCGAAAGATGGACGACGGCTGGGAGACCCGCCGCCGCCGTGACCAGGGCAACGACTGGATCCGCTACCGCCTGGCCGCCCAGTCCCAGATCCGCGCGCTCGAGATCGACACCGCCTGCCTGAAGGGGAACAGCGCGGGCTGGGCGTCGGTGTCGGTGCGGGACGGCGAGTCCGGCGAGTGGCACGAGATCCTCCCGCGCACCCGCCTCCAGCCCGACACGAACCACCGCTTCGTCCTCCCGGCCTCCGCGGTCGCCACGCACGCGCGCGTGGACATCTTCCCGGACGGCGGGATCTCCCGCCTGCGCCTGTTCGGCTCCCTGACGGAGTCAGGGGCGTCGAGTCTCGCGGCCCGCCACCAGGAACTGGGCGGCTGATCCGAGGCGGGCCGGCGGCGATCGGACACCGATCTCCGGTGGCCGGAACTCTTCGGTCCGCCTCCCGCGTTCTCCCCTCGTGACTCTTCAGCAAGAAATCGTCGGCAACGCCATGCAGATGGCGGTCGTCAATCTGAACCCCGGCCAGACCGTCTACTGCGAGGCCGGGAAGTTCCTGTTCAAGACGGCGAACGTGACCATGGAGACGCGTCTGTCCGGCCCGTCGGGCAACGGCGGCGGGCAGCAGGGCGGCGGTGGCGGCATGGGCGGCATGCTGCGCCAGGCCATGGGCACCGCCATGCAGGTCGGCCAGCGCATGCTCGCCGGCGAATCGCTGGCGTTCCAGTACTTCACCGCCCAGGGCGGCGAGGGCACCGTCGGCTTCGCGGGCGTGCTGCCCGGCGAGATGCGCGCACTCGAACTCGACGGCGGACGCGCGTGGTTCGCGGAGAAGGACGCCTTCGTGGCCGCCGAGTCCAGTGTCGAGTTCGGCATCGCCTTCCAGGGCGGCCGCACCGGCATGAGCGGCGGTGAGGGCTTCATCCTGGAGAAGTTCACCGGGTACGGCACGGTGATCATCGCGGGCGCGGGCAACTTCATCGATCTCAACCCGGCCGACTTCGGGGGCCGTATCGAGGTCGACACGGGCTGCGTGGTGGCCTTCGAGGAGGGCATCCAGTACGGCGTCCAGCGCGTCGGCGGCCTCAATCGTCAGGGCATCATGAACGCGGTCTTCGGCGGCGAGGGCCTGTCCCTGGCCACCCTGGAGGGCAACGGCCGCGTCATCCTGCAGTCCCTCACCATCGAGGGCCTCGCCAACGCTCTGAAGAAGGCACAGGGCGGCGACAAGCAGGGTCCGACGGGAGGGTTGTTCTCGACCCACACCGGCTGAAGCGATGAGTTGCGGGTGCCCGTGGGGTCTGAGCTGATGACAACAGACCCCACCCCGAAAGAAGGCACCCGACATGGGCAAGCTCGTCTCCACCATGTTCGTCACCCTCGACGGCGTCTACCAGGCACCGGGCGGATCCCAGGAGGACACCCGCGACGGCTTCACCCAGGGCGGCTGGAGCTTTCCGTACGGCGACGAGGACTTCGGCCGGTTCATCACGGAGGTCTTCGACCACGTGGGCGCCTTCCTGCTCGGCCGCCGTACGTACGACATCTTCGCGGGGTTCTGGCCGAAGGTGACCGACCCCGCCGACCCGGTCGCATCCCGGCTCAACTCCCGGCCGAAGTACGTCGCCTCCTCGACCCTGGCGAACCCCGAGTGGGCCGGCACCACCGTGCTCGGCGGCGACCTCGCCAAGGAGGTCACGGCGCTCAAGGAACAGACGGACGGCGAACTCCAGGTCCACGGCAGCGGCGCCCTGGTCCGCTCCCTGCTGGCCCTCGACCTGGTCGACACCCTCCATCTGCTGACGTTCCCGGTCGTGCTCGGCGCCGGCCGCCGCCTGTTCGAGGAGGGGGCCGTACCGACCGCCTTCCGGCACACCGGCGGACGCGTCACGGCGGCGGGCGTCTCCATCCAGTCGTACGACTTCGCGGGCCGCCCGGAGTACGGGTCGTACGAACTGCCGGAAGGCGCCTAGACCGCGCCCGGACGTGCGGACGTACCTCGCCCCGCGGCCGGTGAAGCCGTGGGGGGAACGCAGGGCGAGGGGCTTGCGTCGGACTGGCGGAACGCCGGATCTCAGCAGCCGTAGTCGATGAGATCGAACGTGACGTAGTGGTCGGACGTGTAGTAGTCCTCCTGGTACTCCTGACCGGTGACGATGCGCCGCGCGCCGCGGGTGGAGGAGCCGGGGGTCTTCACCGTGTACTCGTGGTAGTAGCCCGTGGTCCGGCTGGGCAGGACGCGCTCGCGGTTCTGGAAGACGCTGCCGTCCTGCGAGTACGGGTACGGGCCGCCCTGGTCGATGAGGCGCAGCGTGTCGTAGGCCTGCGAGGGCAGGTCGCCGTAGCAGATGCTGCCGACGGCCTGCGTGGTGGCGTCCGCCGTGGTGGCGGTGACGGTGCCGCCGATGAGAACGGCGGACAGGAGGGCGCTCGCGGCGCCGAGACGAGTGATCCGTGGGGGGAATCGCATGGGCCCATGATGACGCGCGTAGATAGTGACATGTCAATGACAAGAGTGAAGAATTCGCCGTCAAGTCCGATGAATTTTCAGGGAGTTAACTTGGTGCCTCAGGTCTTCACGGCGCGGGCACCCGCGCACGAGACCAGCGGGCACCCGCGCACGAGACCCGTGTCGGGCACTAGTCGGGTGCCGCGCGCGTTGTCAGTTCACCGGCACGTGTCCGCGACGCGTCCGGGAAGCCTCGGGGGACTGTCCGGAAGGGGAGGGGCATGGCGCGGGTGATCGATCTGGGGGAGTTCGGGGACGGTTTCCGGAGGGACCCGCATCCGGTGTACACGCGACTGCGGGAGCTCGGCCCGGTCCACCGGGTCAGGCTCGGGGCGCCGGACGCGCACCAGGAGACCTGGCTCGTCGTGGGGCACGAGGAGGCGCGCGCCGCGCTGGCCGACCCACGGCTCGCCAAGGACGCCGAGAAGATCGGCATCAGGTTCCTCGACGAAGAGTTGATCGGCAAGTACCTGCTGGCGGCCGACCCGCCGCAGCACACGCGTCTGCGCGGGCTCATCACGCGCGCGTTCACCATGCGCCGGGTCGAGGAACTGCGGCCCAGGATCCAGGAGATCACCGACTCCCTGCTCGCCGAGATGCTCCCGCGCGGCCGCGCCGACCTCGTCGAGTCCCTCGCCTACCCGCTGCCCATCACCGTGATCTGCGAGTTGCTCGGCGTGCCCGAGATGGACCGTGCCGAGTTCCGGAAGATCTCCACGGAGGCCGTCGCGCCCACCAGCGCGGACAGCGAGTACGACGCCTTCGTCAAACTCGCCGAGTACCTGACGGAGCTGATCGAGGACAGGCGGTGCGCCGGGCCCAGTGGCGACCTGCTCAGCGATCTGATCCGCACCACCGCCGAGGACGGTGACCGGCTCTCCCCGCAGGAACTGCGCGGCATGGCCTTCATCCTGCTCATCGCCGGGCACGAGACCACGGTCAACCTCATCACCAACGGCGTCCACGCCCTGCTCACCCACCCCGACCAACTCGCCGCCCTGCGCGCCGACATGAGCCTTCTCGACGGCGCGGTGGAGGAGACGCTGCGCTTCGAGGGACCGGTGGAGAACGCGACGTTCCGGTACGCCGCGGAGCCCCTGGAGATCGCCGGCACCCCCATCGCCCAGGGTGAGCCCGTGATGATTGGCCTCACCGCGGCCGACCGGGACCCGGCCCGCTTCCCCGACCCCGACCGCTTCGACCTCCACCGCGACACCCGCGGCCACCTCGCCTTCGGCCACGGCATCCACTACTGCCTGGGCGCCCCGCTGGCCCGTCTGGAGGCCCGCACGGCGATCCGCACCCTCCTGGAGCGAGCCCCCGGCCTGACCCTGGACGGACCGCCCGGGGAGTGGCTGCCCGGCATGCTCATGAGGGGGGTGCGCAGCTTGCCGGTGCGCTGGTAGAACTCCGCCGACCGGCGTGCTCGCACCGGTTCCCGTCCCCGCCCGAGGAGGCCCACCGCATGCTGCGCACCGCCGAGATCAGCGCAGGCCTGACCGGGCTGCCCAAGGGCGCCGACACCCATGCCCTGCACTTCCGCTCGAAGCTGGAGTTCGCCGTCGACTGCTTCGTGTGCGAGCGCACGGGCCGTACGACTGTCTTCGAAGCCGGCGCCGAACGTGCGCTGTGCTCCGGCAGCCGCAGCGGCTTCGGGCGGCACCACACGGCGGGCCGTATCGCCGCGTTCGACACGACGTCCGGCCCGGACCGGCTGGCGGTGCGGGCCGTGGTCGACTTCTGGTGGGCGCCCTTCGACGACACCAGGGACCACCGCCCCAGCGCCGCGCCCACCAGCCATCCCTGGGTGCGGCTGCACCTCGGGTACTACTGCCAGGAGGCCAAGAAGTCGGGCACGGGCAGCATCCAGACCAACACCGTACGGCCGTCCGACGTCCGCTGCGCCCACTGCGAGTCCGTCCTCGCCACGGACGCGACCACGCCGTCGATACGGCTGCTCACCTGAACAACCGCTCGGCCCCGCCCGGGATCTCCGCCAGCCGCACCGGTCTGCGCTGCTGTCTGGACACCTCGCACGCCTCGGCGATCCTGAGCGCCTGCAACGCCTCGAACCCGTCACAGGGGTTGGCCCGTTCCCCGTTCAACACCTCGACGAACGCGCACAGTTCGGCCTCGTACGCGGGACCGAACCGCTCCAGGAAGCCGGCCCACGGCTTGTCCGCCGGGGGTGGCCCGGTCGGCTCGGTGGACGCGATCGGCGTTCGGTCGTCCAGGCCCACCACGACCGTGTCCAGCTCTCCGGCGAGCTCCATCCGGACGTCGTAGCCCGCGCCGTTCAGCCGCGTCGCCGTCGCCGTGGCCAGCATGCCGTCGTCCAGAGTGAGCAGCGCCGCCCCCGTGTCGACGTCACCGGCCTCCCGGAACATCACGGGCCCGGCGTCCGACCCGGTCGCGTACACGTCGACGACCTCGCGTCCCGTCACCCAGCGCAGCACGTCGAAGTCGTGGATCAGCGTGTCCCGGAACAGCCCGCCGGACAGCCGCAGCCACTCCGGATCAGGAGGGGACTGGTCGGATGTCAGCGCCCGCACGGTGTGCAGCCGCCCGAGCCGCCGGGAGCGCACCGCCTCCCGCGCACCGGCGTACCCCGCATCGAATCGCCGCTGAAAACCCATCTGCAGAACGGTCCCGGCCGCCTCGACCTCGGCCAGCGCCTGCAGAGTGCCGGGCAGGTCGAGAGCGATCGGCTTCTCGCAGAAGACCGGCAGACCCGAGCGCGCCGCCCGGCCGATCAGATCGGCGTGGGCCGAGGTCGCCGTGGTGATCACCACCGCGTCCACACCCCACCTGAAGATCTCGTCCACCCCCGGCGCCGCCGTCTCGCCCAGCTGGTGCGCAAGCTCCTGCGCCCGTGCCGGATCCGCGTCCGTGAGGATCAGCGACCCGACCTCGCGATGACGGCTGAGCGTGTTCGCGTGAACGGTGCCGATACGGCCCGTACCGATGACCCCGATGCGCATGGAAACAAAGTGGAGCCCCACCCCGTACGCTGTCAATGCGTTTGTCCGGACAATCGGACTACACGACTTCCCGTCATCCGGGCACGGAGCTACGCTCGGGCCGTGCCGAAACCAGAAGTGGACCCGACCGTGTCGCTCGATCTCAGTGTGGACCGCAGCTCGCCGGTGCCGTTGTACTTCCAGCTGTCCCAGCAGCTGGAGGCCGCGATCGAGCACGGTTCGCTGACACCCGGCAGCCTTCTGGGCAACGAGATCGAGCTCGCCGCGCGACTCGGCCTGTCCCGGCCCACCGTCCGCCAGGCCATCCAGTCCCTCGTCGACAAGGGCTTGCTCGTGCGCCGCCGCGGCGTCGGCACCCAGGTCGTGCACAGCCAGGTCAAGCGCCCGCTGGAGCTCAGCAGCCTCTACGACGACCTGGAGGCGGCCGGTCAGCGCCCCGCGACCACCGTTCTGGTCAACACCGTCGTCCCGGCGTCCGCTGAGGTCGCGGCCGCGCTCGGCGTCGCCGAGGGCAGCGACGTCCACCGCGTCGAGCGGCTGCGGCTGGCCCACGGCGAACCGATGGCGTACCTCACCAACTACCTGCCGCCCAGCCTGCTCGACCTGGGCACCGCCCAGCTGGAGGCGACCGGCCTGTACCGGCTGATGCGCTCCGCCGGGATCACCCTGCACAGCGCCCGGCAGTCGATCGGTGCCCGAGGTGCCACGGCCGCCGAGGCCGAGCGGCTCACGGAGACCGAGGGCGCTCCGCTGCTCACCATGCAGCGCACCACGTTCGACGACACCGGCCGCGCTGTCGAGTTCGGCGACCACATCTACCGCCCGACCCGCTATTCCTTCGAGTTCCAGCTGCTCGTACGGCCCTGAGCGCCCCCGGATTCGCCCCTGAGAATCCCCGGAAGCATCCCCGGATTCGCCCCTGAGCGCACCCCCGGATCAGTCGTAATGTCCGGACAATGCGACCGATGCGCGATCCCCGGTCGCGTCATGAGTGTCCCCTGTGTTCGATACTGAGACGTTTGAGGCCGTTGTGTTCACCGACCGGCGGGCCTCGCGTACGACAGAGCACAGCTGGAAAGGCACGGCCCCGTGGCACGGTTTCGGACCTGGGTAGGCATCGCGCTGGCAGGGGCACTATCGGTCTCCCTGGCGGGCTGCAGCAGCACCGGCGGCAAACGGGCCGAGGACGCCCGCAAGGCCGCGGCGGCCCAGGGCAGGGCGGCGGTGAACACACCCCGCTGGACCTTCGCGATGATCACCCACTCGGGAGACGGCAACACCTTCTGGGACATCGTGCAGAGCGGCGCGAAGCAGGCCGCCGTCAAGGACAACATCAACTTCCTGTACGCGAGGAGACCCGCCTCGGCTCCCCGCGCGAGGCGCTGGACCGCGGTATCGCCACCGTCTACCAGGACTTGGCCGTCGTACCGCTCATGCCGGTGTGGCGGAACTTCTTCCTCGGCTCCGAGCCCCGCAAGGGCGTGGGCCCGTTCAAGCGCATGGACGTCGACTTCATGCGCCGCACCACCCGCGCCGAACTCCTGCGCATGGGCATCGACCTGCGCGATGTCGACCAGCCCATCGGCACGCTGTCGGGCGGAGAACGCCAGTGCGTGGCGATCGCCAGGGCCGTGTACTTCGGCGCGAAGGTCCTCGTCCTGGACGAGCCGACGGCGGCGCTGGGCGTGAAGCAGTCAGGGGTCGTCCTCAAGTACGTGGCGGCGGCTCGGGACGAGGGCCTCGGTGTTGTCCTCATCACGCACAATCCGCACCACGCGTATCTGGTGGGCGACAGGCTCGTACTGCTGCGACGGGGGACGATGGTGGGTAACCACACACAGGACGAGACCACCCTGGACGAGTTGACGAGCGAGATGGCCGGCGGGTCCGACCTGGAGGCTCTGGTCCACGAACTGCAACGTACTTAGGGGCGCGGGGCCGTGCCGATTTGCGGCTTCGCCGCGTGGGCGCGACAAGCCACAACGCACCCGCACCCGGCAATGGTCGCGCACCCCTCTTATCTCTCCCTGACAGCACGCCACTCGTAGGTTGAGGCAGAATCGACGGCGATGAGCACCTACGGCAACTTCACCGCCCCCATCGGCTCCCGCCGCGCGTCGGCGCTCCGCACGGTCGGTACGAGGGAGCGCCGGTCACACCTGACCGCCCCCCGCGTCCCCACCGTCGGCATCGACATCGGCGGCACCAAGGTCATGGCGGGCGTCGTGGACGCCGACGGCAACATCCTGGAGAAGCTCCGCACGGAGACCCCGGACAAGTCCAAGAGCCCGAGGGTGGTCGAGGACACCATCGTCGAACTGGTCCTGGACCTGTCCGACCGGCACGACGTGCATGCCGTCGGCATCGGCGCGGCCGGCTGGGTCGACGCCGACCGCAACCGAGTGCTGTTCGCCCCGCACCTGTCCTGGCGCAACGAGCCGCTGCGCGACCGCCTGAGCGGTCGGCTCTCCGTACCCGTCCTCGTGGACAACGACGCCAACACCGCCGCCTGGGCCGAGTGGCGCTTCGGCGCCGGCCGCGGCGAGGACCATCTCGTCATGATCACGCTGGGCACCGGCATCGGCGGCGCGATCCTGGAGGACGGCCAGGTCAAGCGCGGTAAGTACGGCGTCGCGGGTGAGTTCGGCCATATGCAGGTCGTGCCCGGCGGCCACCGCTGCCCGTGCGGCAACCGCGGCTGCTGGGAGCAGTACAGCTCCGGCAACGCCCTGGTCCGCGAGGCCAGGGAGCTGGCCGCCGCCGACTCCCCGGTGGCGTACGGGATCATCGAGCACGTCAAGGGCAACATCGGCGAAATCACCGGCCCGATGATCACCGAGCTGGCCCGCGAGGGCGACGCGATGTGCATCGAGCTGCTCCAGGACATCGGCCAGTGGCTCGGCGTCGGCATCGCCAACCTCGCCGCCGCGCTCGACCCGTCCTGCTTCGTGATCGGCGGCGGCGTCTCGGCCGCCGACAACCTGCTGATCGGCCCCGCGCGGGACGCCTTCAAGCGCCATCTCACCGGCCGCGGCTACCGCCCCGAGGCCCGTATCACCCGCGCCCAGCTCGGCCCCGAGGCCGGCATGGTCGGCGCGGCCGACCTCGCCCGCCTGGTCGCCCGCCGCTTCCGGCGCGCCAAGCGGCGCCGCGTCGAGCGGTACGAGCGCTACGAACGGTACGCCCAGGCCCGCCGCACCCAGGACACCGCATGACCGCATCACTGCCCCGCCAGGCCGCCACGCCCCCGGACGAGTCGGAGCGGCCGGTGGAGAACCCATGCCACAAGGCCCGCCGCCGCGCACTCACCCTGCTGATCATCGTGCTGCTCATCGGCGTCCCGGCCGGCTATCTGGTGATCTCCGCGAACCAGAGCCGCGCCAGCGGCAAGGACAAGGAGGCGAAGTACTCGGCGAGGGGCCTCACCCCGGGCTGGCCGACGAAGGTGCAGCGCCGCCTCTACCAGGTGACGGTTCCGCATCCGGCCGACTACATCGCCTCGTACGAGACCAACAACTGGAGGACCAGCCGCCTCTACGTCGAGTTCCGTACCAACAGCGCGGGCCTGGACAGCTTCCTGGAGGGCATGGGTGTCAGGCGCGACGATCTGAAGAAGGACCACATCACCGTCAGCGCCCGCGACCAGAAGGTCAGCGGCTGGAACTTCAAGGTGCCCGGAGTCTGGTCGGGTCTGGCGCACCCGCAGAAGAATCCGGCGCCCACCCAGGACGTGGTCGTGAACATGTCCGACCCGAACTATCCGATGGTGTACGTCGTCTCGCGGACGGTTCCCTGACACGACCGATTGTCAGACCCCGCCCGTACAGTCGAAGACGTCTGATCCGACACATGGGCGGGAGGTGGCAGGACGTATGAGCGCAACGGCCGCGGTGGCCGAGAACGCCGGGAGCACAGGGGCATCCGGGGAGTCCGTCCTGACGCGCCTCGCCGCCGTGTACCTGCCGGCACCACTCCCGCGTGACGGACGGATCGCCTTCTGGGATCCCGACGGCGGACCGCTGCCGACCGGGAGCGAGTCCGGCAGCGGAGCCGAGAGCGACGAGCTGACGGTCATACGACGGCATGGCGCGGGCGTGCGCCGCAGGACCGTGCCGGCGCGGGTCCTCTCGATCAGTGCGGCCCTTCCACTCCTCGTCCGGGCCCGGCGCGACCCGGCCGCCCACCCTGCGACGGCCTGCTGGGGCGCGGCGACGCTGCACGCGCTGCGGCTCACCGCCCGCGGCCGGCTGCTGCCCGGACTGACCCCGAGCGGACACGACGCCTGGCGGGCCGGCCCCCTGGACCCCGACGACATCGCCCATCTGCGCGCGGTCGCGGCGGCCCTGCCCGCCGAGGGGCACGCCGTGCCCCTGCCTGGCTCCGGCCCGCTGCGGCTGCCCGAGCCGGAGGCGCTGGTGCGCTCCTTCCTGGACGCGGTCGCGGACACCCTGCCCCGCACCCCGGCCGCGCCGTACACCTCCGGCAGGCCCTTCGCCGCCCGTGAGCCCCAGCACCTGCCCGGCGCCCACGACTGGGCCGCCGAGGTCGCCGCGGGCATGGACGCGGGCGTACGGATCTCGCTCCGCCTGGACCTGTCCGCCTACGACCTGTTCGACGGCGCAGGGGTCCGCACCGCGGGCGCGGCGATCGTCCAGGTGCACAGCCTCGCCGACCCCACCCTCGTGGCCGACGCTGCCGCACTGTGGGCGGGGGAGGCCGACGGGGCATTCGGGCCACGCGCGCGGGTGGACGCGGCCCTCGCCGTGCGGCGGGCGGCCCGCGTGTGGCCGCCCCTGGACCGGCTCGCCGAACAGGACGTGCCCGACGTCCTCGCCCTGTCCGAGGACGAACTCGGCGAACTGCTCGGCATGGCGGCGACCCGGCTCGCGGCGGCGGGAGTCGCCGTGCACTGGCCCCGGGACCTGGCCCAGGACCTGACCGCGGCCGCGGTGGTACGGCCCGCGCCGGGCTCGGCGACCGACGGCACGGGCTTCTTCGAGAGCGAGGAACTGCTCCAGTTCCGCTGGCAATTGGCCCTCGGCGGTGACCCGTTGTCCGAGGCCGAGATGGACGCGCTGGCCGAGGCGCACCGCCCGGTCGTACGGCTGCGGGACCGCTGGGTGCTCGTCGACCCCGCGCTCGTACGGAAGGCACGCAAGCGCGAGTTGGGCCTGCTCGACCCGGTCGACGCGCTGTCCGCGGCGCTCACCGGCACCGCGGAGGTCGACGGCGAGAGCGTCGAGGCCGTACCGGTCGGAGCCCTCGCCGCCCTGCGCGACCGCCTTACCGCGGGCCTGCGCCCCGCCGAGCCGCCCCCCGGCCTGCACGCCACCCTCCGGGACTACCAACTCCGGGGCCTGGCCTGGCTCGACCTCATGACCTCCCTCGGACTGGGCGGCTGCCTCGCCGACGACATGGGCCTCGGCAAGACGATCACCGTCATCGCCCTGCATCTGAAGCGGGCACGCACCGAGCCGACCCTGGTGGTCTGCCCGGCGTCGCTGCTCGGCAACTGGCAGCGGGAGATCACCCGGTTCGCGCCCGGCGTCCCCGTCCGCCGCTTCCACGGCCCGGACCGCACCCTGGACGACCTGACCGGCGGCTTCGTCCTCACGACGTACGGCACGATGCGATCCACGGCGCCTCAACTGGCCGAGCGCCCCTGGGGGATGGTCGTTGGGGACGAGGCCCAGCACGTCAAGAACCCGTACTCGGCGACGGCCAAGGCGCTGCGCACGATCCCGTCGCCCGCGCGCGTGGCACTGACCGGTACGCCCGTGGAGAACAACCTCTCCGAACTCTGGGCCCTGCTCGACTGGACGACCCCCGGACTCCTCGGCCCCCTGAAGTCCTTCCGCGCCCGGCACGCGCGCGCGGTGGAGAACGGCGAGGACGAGGAGGCGGTGGCGCGCCTGGCCCGCCTGGTGCGCCCCTTCCTCCTGCGCCGCAAGAAGTCCGACCCCGGCATCGTCCCCGAGCTGCCGCCCAAGACGGAGACCGACCACCCGGTCCCGCTCACCCGCGAACAGGCCGCGCTGTACGAGGCGGTGGTGCGCGAGTCGCTGCTGGCCATCGAGACGGCGGACGGCATCGCGAGGCGCGGCCTGGTACTGAAGCTGCTGGGCGCGCTGAAGCAGATCTGCGACCACCCCGCGCTGTATCTCAAGGAGGAGGCGCACGCCGACGGCCTCGCCGCACGCTCCGGCAAACTGGCGCTCCTGGACGAGCTGTTGGACACGCTGCTGTCGGAGGACGGTTCGGCGCTGGTCTTCACGCAGTACGTGGGGATGGCCCGGCTCATCACGTCCCACCTCACCGCCCGCGCGATCCCGGTGGACCTGCTCCACGGAGGCACACCGGTGCCGGAGCGGGAGCGCATGGTGGACCGCTTCCAGAGCGGGCGGACCCCGGTCCTGGTGCTGTCCCTGAAGGCGGCGGGCACGGGCCTCAACCTCACCCGCGCCGGCCATGTCGTCCACTTCGACCGCTGGTGGAACCCGGCCGTCGAGGAACAGGCCACCGACCGCGCGTACCGCATCGGCCAGACCCAGCCGGTCCAGGTCCACCGCCTGGTCACCGAGGGCACGGTCGAGGACCGCATCGCCGAGATGCTCCAGGCCAAGCGCGCCCTGGCCGACGCGATCCTCGGCTCGGGCGAATCGGCCCTCACCGAACTGACCGACCGCGAGCTGTCGGACCTGGTGTCACTGAGGAGGGAGTCGTGAGCGGCGGGGAGGAGCGCCCCGGGGATGCCGCACGCCGGGCGCTCAGGGCTGCGCGGGAGGGAGCGGTCCCGGGCGAGGAACCCAAGGGCGGGGCGGAGACGGCGGACGAGAAGCGCGTCGCCGGCCGAGACAGGCCCGGCGATGTCGCGCGAGCGGCGCTGCGATCGGCGGCCTCCGCCCGCCGGAGCGTCGGGGGAGCGCGGCAGCAGGGCGACGGCGTCGATGCCGGACCGCTGAACGAGCCCACGGTCGACGAAGCGGGTTACGTGGACGTGGCCACCGCTTCGCTCGCACACGACGCCCGTCACCAGGGCGGGCGCCCCGGTGACGTCGCCCGGGAGGCGCTGCGGTCGGCCCGCCGAGAGGGACGGACGACGAGGCCCCCGACGACATCGGACACACCGAAGGACAACGCCCGACGAGAGCCACGTACCGCGCCGACAAGGTTCAGCTCCGCGCCGGCATCCACCAGGCCCGCCTCCTCGCCGTCCGACTCCGGGCAGGCACCGGGAGACTTCGTGGCGCCGTCGTCCGACTCACGGCCGACTCCCGCCCCGCCCCACGCCCCCCGCACCATGGCCACCCCCCACCGAGACGGTGAACTCCGCCGTACCTTCAGGCCCTTCCCGCCCCGCACAGCGGCAGCGGAGGCGGGCTTCGCCGAGACCTGGTGGGGCAACGCCTGGGTCGGTGCGCTGGAGCAGGGCGCGTTGGACGTGAAGCGGCTCGCGCGGGGGCGTGGGTACGCGGAACAGGGGCATGTCGACGCGATCACGGTGACGCCGGGGCTCGTGCTGGCGTACGTGCGGGGGAGCCGCCCGCGGCCCTACCGCGTGCAGGTCGGGCTGCGCACGCTGGGCGACGTAGACTGGGCGCGTTTCCTGGACGCCGCCGTCGAGCGCCCCGGACACATCGCCGCGCTGCTCGACAAGGAGCTGCCGCAGTCCCTCGCCGACTGCGGAGTGCCCCTGCTCCCCAGCCCCGGCGATCTCGAACCCCGGTGCAGCTGCCCCGACTCGGGCCACCCCTGCAAGCATGCCGCCGCCCTCTGCTACCAGACCGCGCGGCTGCTCGACGCCGACCCCTTCGTCCTGCTCCTGCTGCGCGGCCGCGGCGAGCGCGAGCTGCTCGACGCCCTGTCCCGCCGCAACGCCGCCGCAGCGGCCCGCGCCGCGCAGGAAAGGGAACCCGCCCCCCTCCCCGGCGTACGCGCCGCCGAAGCCCTCTCGCCGCGCCTACTCCCGCCCCTCCCACGACCGTTGCCCGTCCCCCCGCACCCCGAGCAGCCCCCGGTCTACCCGGCGGCACCCGGCGGCCCCGACCCCTTCGCGCTGGACCAGCTGGCCACGGACGCCGCCGCCCGCGCCCACGCTCTGCTCGGCACCGGACGCGACCCGGTCGGCGGACTGACCCTGTGGCAGGACGCGGTACGTCTCGCCGCGGCCCGCCCCGGTTCCGGCCTGACCGCCGGCACCCGCGCGCTGTACTCCTCGCTCGCCTCCGCCGCCGACCGCACCCCGGCGGAACTGGCCCGCGCGGTGGCCGCCTGGCGGCAGGGCGGGTTCGAGGGGCTGACCGTCCTGGAGGAGCCCTGGGACCCACCGGCGGGCCGCTTCGACCGAGCCCGCCCCCTCCTCCTGGCCGCCGACCTCCCCGCCTTCCGCCCCTGGCGCAACCGCCTCACCCACCCCCGGGGACACGTCCAACTCCGCCTGGGCCAGGACGGGTTGTGGTACGCGTACGAGTCGGAACCGGGCCGCGACGACTGGTGGCCACGCGGCACACCGGACCTGGACCCGGTGGGCGCCCTGACGGGCCTGGGCACCCCGGACGACACCTGACCGCAAGGCCACGGCACCCGGGCTCGGTCGGCACCGCTCCGACTCCACGGGCCGTGTCCGGCCGGACGCCATGCCCCCCAACACACGGGATCCTCGCTTCGACGCGGCTGTACGGCATCCGGTGAAGGCCGTGTGAGAGTTTGCAGGTGATCCCAGGGACGGCGGTGTGGAGACTGGGGGTCCAGGGGCCGGGGTGCCGGAAACGGCGGTTAGCGTGGAACGCGTGAGTGAGACGAAGATCCCTGCCCTCCAGTACCGCTTCGACGGCCCCCAAGACGCCCCGGTCCTCATCCTCGGCCCCTCCCTGGGGACCACCTGGCACATGTGGGACCGGCAGGTGCCGGAGCTGGTCAAGCAGTGGCGGGTCTTCCGCTTCGACCTGCCGGGCCACGGCGGCGCCCCCGCGTACCCGGCCGGTTCGGTCACCGAGCTGGCCGCCCGGCTGCTCGCCACGCTCGACGGACTCGGTGTGCAGCGCTTCGGGTACGCGGGCTGTGCGCTCGGCGGCGCGATCGGCGTCGAACTCGCCCTGCGCCGCCCCGACCGGATCGCGTCGCTCGCGCTGGTCGCCACCTCGCCGCGGTTCGGCACGGCCGACGAGTTCCGGCAGCGCGGGGTGATCGTGCGCACGAACGGGCTCGACCCGATCGCCCGCACCTCGCCCGACCGCTGGTTCACGTCCGGGTTCGCGGCCGCGCAGCCCGCGATCACCGAGTGGGCGGTGCAGATGGTGCGCACCACCGACCCGGGCTGCTACATCGCCTCGTGCGAGGCCCTGGCCGGCTTCGACGTACGGCCCGAACTGGGCCGGATCAGCGTGCCCACTCTGGTCCTGGTCGGCTCGGACGACCAGGTCACCGGCCCGGCCGAGGCCCGTACCCTCGTCGCCGGCATACCGGACGCACGGCTCGCGGTCGTCCCCGGCGCCTCCCACCTGGTTCCGGTCGAACAGCCCGCGGCCGTCACCGACCTGCTGGTGCGGCACTTCTCCTCGGCCTGGCAGCCGGCCTACGACTCGACCACCGGCCAGATGGCCATTCCGGCGACCCCCGTGAAACCGGTCCTGGCCGCCGCGCCGCACAGCGCCCCGCAGTCCGCGCCCATCGCCGAGATCGCCCCCGCCTTCGTACCGCCGCGACCCGCGGGCCGGTCCGACCCGTACGACACGGGGCTCAAGGTCCGCCGCGAGGTGCTCGGCGACGCGCATGTCGACCGGGCGCTGGCGCAGGCCGACGACTTCTCCGGCGACTTCCAGGAGTTCATCACCCGCTATGCGTGGGGCGAGATCTGGGACCGGCCGGGCCTCGACCGGCGCTCGCGCAGCTGCGTCACGCTCACCGCCCTCGTCGCCGGCGGCCATCTGGAGGAGCTGGCCTTCCACACGCGGGCGGCCCTGCGCAACGGCCTGACCCCGGTGGAGATCAAGGAAGTGCTGCTCCAGGCGGCCGTGTACTGCGGGGTGCCGGCGGCGAACAGCGCGTTCAAGGTGGCCCAGCAGGTCATCCGTGAGGAGACCACCCCGGAGGACTGAGCGCGCCGACGGTCCAGATGTCGCGAGCAGCAGCCTCCGCCGCGCCACCGCCCCGCCGCCGGGGGCAGGATGGTGACCATGAAGCTCACGAAGATGTCCCACTCCTGCGTCCGCCTCGAGAAGGACGGTCGGACGCTCGTCATCGACCCCGGCGGCTTCAGCGAGGCGGACGCCGCGGTCGGTGCGGACGCGATCCTGGTCACGCACGAGCACCCGGACCACTTCGACGAGGGCCGGCTGCGGGCGGCGATGGAGGCCAACCCCGCCGCGGAGATCTGGACCCTGAAGTCGGTCGCCGACCAGATCGCGGCGGCCTTCCCGGGCCGCGTGCACACCGTCGGCCACGGCGACACCTTCTCCGCCGCGGGCTTCGACGTCCAGGTCCACGGCGAGCTGCACGCCGTGATCCACCCCGACATCCCCCGGATCACCAACGTCGGCTATCTGATCGACGGCGGCCGCGTCTTCCACCCCGGCGACGCCCTCACCGTCCCCGGCCAGGCGGTCGAGACGCTGATGATTCCCGTGATGGCCCCCTGGAACAAGATCGCCGAGGTCATCGACTACGTTCGGGAGGTCGAGCCGCAGCGCGCCTACGACATCCACGACGCCCTGCTCACCGACCTCGCCCGCCCGATCTACGACCGCCAGATCGGCGCGCTCGGCGGCGCGGAGCACCTGCGCCTCGCCCCGGGCACCTCGGCCGACGTCTGACGCGGGAGGGCGTTGTCAGTGCCGCCGGGTAGGTTGTGAGGCATGCGCATCGCGACCTGGAACGTGAACTCGATCACCGCCCGTTTGCCGAGGCTGCTGGCCTGGCTGGAGAGCAGTGGCACCGATGTGCTCTGCCTCCAGGAGGCCAAGATCGCCGAGGACCAGTTCCCGTTCGCCGAGCTGCGCGAGCTGGGCTACGAGGCGGCGGTGAACGCGACCGGCCGGTGGAACGGGGTGGCGGTGCTCTCCCGCGTCGGCCTCGATGACGTGGTCAAGGGCCTGCCCGGCGACCCCGGCTACGAGGGCGTCCAGGAGCCCAGAGCCGTCTCGGCGACCTGCGGCCCGGTCCGCGTCTGGTCGGTGTACGTGCCGAACGGCCGCGAGGTGGACCACCCCCACTACGCCTACAAGCTCCAGTGGTTCGAGGCTCTGAAGGCCGCCGTCGTCGGCGACGCGGGAGGCAGCCGCCCGTTCGCGGTCCTCGGCGACTACAACGTGGCGCCGACGGACGACGACGTCTACGACAGGGCCGCCTTCGAGGGCCTCACCCACGTCACCCCCGCCGAGCGCGCCGCCCTGACCGCCCTGCGCGAGACGGGCCTGTCCGACGTGGTCCCGCGCCCCCTCAAGTACGACCACCCGTTCACGTACTGGGACTACCGCCAGCTCGGCTTCCCCAAGAACCGCGGCATGCGCATCGACCTGGTGTACGGGAACGAGCCGTTCGCCAAGGCGGTCAAGGACGCGTATGTCGACCGCGAGGAGCGCAAGGGCAAGGGCGCCTCGGACCACGCGCCGGTCGTCGTCGACCTGGAGGTCTAGGAGACGAACTCCAGCCGTCGGGGTGGCGACACCCGTGTCCTGCCTGTAGTGCGTACGGCGGTGCGAATGCCAGGCTGGACGTATGAACATCCCCTTCCTGGGCAACCGGCACAAGAAGAGCGATGAAGCGGCGTTCGCAGCCGACCCGGAGGGCGTCGCCGGGCTGCTGTCCGAGTGCGAGCTGCTGCGCTCCCTCGCGTCGCAGGAGGGTGTCGTCCTCGACGACTCCGTGGCCTCGCTGGAGGCGATCGACCAGCTGCTGCCGCGCTGGCGCGACGACGAGGAGCTTCTGCCCTGGCTGGGCAACGACGCGGGGCTGTATCTCGGCACGGTGATCATCCGGACCGTGCCCGGTGCCCGCTGGCGCATCTGGCCCGGCGAGCAGCCGGTCGTACGGTTGGAGTCCGGGCGTGAGTTCGACGTCGTCGCGTCCGGTCACGAGTGGGCCGTGAGCGGTGTTCCCGAGCTGTCGCAGCTGTACGCGGAGGTCGCCGAGTCCTGACCGGCGACGTACACCTGTTCCCCTCTCTCCTACCGCGCTCGACCTCTTCGCGCCCTCGACGCGTGGAACCTCGACTAGGATTTGCCCTTCATCCCGGTGATGGTGATCTCACCGATCCACGTCGAGGGCCAGGCCCGGCCGGCGGCAGCCGGAGATCACTGCTCGCGCAGCGGAACGGACACGTACGAGGGGTCGTCCGCGGGCGAGGAGAAGGTCAGCTGCGCGCCGGACGGGTTGTGCTCGATGTACAGCGGGTCGACCGTGTCGACGACCAGAGCGAGCCGGTGCCCGGCCGGGACGTCGTAGGCCGTGGAGAACAGGTCCAGGTCCACGCCGAACGGCTTGCCCGGCGTCCGGCCGTGCCAGGTGTAGGGCGCGTTGGTGACCAGCTTGCCGAGGCCGAGCGGGCCCACGTCGTAGAGGTAGGCGACGAGGGTGCCGCTCTCCTTGGTCGGGGTGAGCGTCGTGTGCAACGTCGTGGTGCCGCGCACCTGTTGGGTGCTGCCGTACTTCTCGGACTGCCAGACCGCGGCCCAGCGCCGGGGGAGCAGGGGGATCGAGGCGACCGGCGGGAGCTGGGCGACCTGGTCCAGGATGGCGGACAGGAAGACGACGCCGCCGTCCGCGCCCGAGTCGACGTTCGCGTGGATCGTGGCCGACTCCGCGAGGGAGATCTTCTTCCGGGTTGCCGCGACCGACTTCCAGTTCGGATAGCCCTCGTAGCCGCCCGACGTACGGGACTTGAGCTGGATCTGCTGCTCCCGGTCGATGCCGTTGTCCACGCCGCGGAGGTAGTGGTCGAACCAGCGCCGGGTGTCGCTCCACACGTCGTTGGGCAGTCCGAACAGCCCGGTAGCCTCGGCCGTGGCATGGTCGCCGGGGCGGAATTCGAGGCGCTTGGGGACAGTCAGCCTCTCGTAGAAGCCGGCGTACTGGTTCGCGGGGAAGATCGTGTCGCCCCAGGCGTTGGCGAGCAGGACGGCGGCGCCGTTCTTGTTGAGCTGGTCGAGGTAGGTCGCGGGGGAGCGTTTCCTTCCCCAGTCGATGATCTCCTGCTCCTTCGACAGGTCGGAGGTGTAGAACTCGTCGAAGATCTGCCGGAGTTCGGCGCTCTCGCGGCCGGTGAGCGTCGCGGCGCCGTCCAGGAGGGCGGCCGCCTGGACGTGCTGGGTGCGGCCGGAGTAGATGGAGTCGATCAGATCCGCCCAGCCGCTGAGGGAGGCGACCGCCTTGATCCGCTTGTCGTGTGCGGCGGCGAGCAGACAGATCCCGGCGCCGTAGGAGACGCCCGCCATGCCGATGCGCTTCGGGTCGGCGGGGGTGTGGGCGAGTGCCCAGTCGATCACCTTGGAGGCGTCGGCCACGTCGGGCGGCCCCGCCACTTCGATGTTCCCTCCCGACTGGTAGAAGCCGCGGACGTTGTAAGTGAGCACGATGTAGCCGGAGTCGGCGAGTTGCTGGGCCTGGGCGAGGTACTCGACCTGTGGCAGGCCCCAGCTCGTGGGGAGCACGATGAGCGGGTGGACGCCCGAGGCATCGGCACCCGCCGGGGTGACGACATTCGCACTGAGCACCGTGCCGCCGTCGCCGGTGATGTCGACGAAGCGGACGGAGGGTGCGGCGGCCTGTGCGGCCGGTGCCAGGCCGACGACGGTACCGGCGATCAGGGCCGCCGATACGACGCCTACGGCCGACGTGCGCAGGGTGGTGCGACCGGTGCCCATGGGGTCACTCCTCACTCGTGTCAGTGCAAAGTGACCCGACGGTAACCGCGAGCCCTTACCGTAAGTAACCCGTCGGTAAGTTACGTGCCGGTAAAGATTGTTGAAGTGTGGGAAGACCTAGGAGGCCCGGTGTGAGGCGCGTGGAGCCTCCACCTTCGGCAGCGGCGCCTGCGCGGCTCGCGTCACGTCCGCGACGACCTCGACGACGTCCGGGCCGTACGCCTGCGAGTTGACCACCTTCAGCAGCAGCACGAACGTGTTGCCGCCGTGCTTGCGGGCCAACCGCTCGTGACTGCGGGCGAGATAGCGGGTCGCGGCCTGGTTGGTGATCGCGCGCTGCCCGCAGAACAGGAACACGGGACGCGCGTCGGGCTGCTGCCCCGCCGTGAGCCGGGCCAGCAGCACGTACTCGCTCCTGCCGGACTCCAGTCGGTAGCGCTCGCTGCCTATCTGGAAGGCGCCGCGGTCCGGGCCCGGCTCGGCGTCCACGTTCACCCGTACCCCGGGCAGCATGGAGGCGAGGTGCGCGGCCATACGGCGGTTGGAGGCCGGTCCGCCGACGCAGAACTCGGTGCGCTCACCGAAGCCCTGCTGCGCGGCGTCATGGGCGATGACCTGCGCGTGGGCGTTGCAGTCCTTGATGAGGGCGGCGAGTTCGAGGAGCGCGAACACGTCGTGCCGCATCACCGTCAGCTCGGGGCCGCCCGCCTCCCGGTTGACCACGAGCAGCGACTCGGAGTTGTCGGGCAGCCCGAAGAAGGCCTGCTTCCGGCGCAGTCGGCGCTTCCACAGATAAGTGCGGGCCAGCCAGCCGAGCGCGGCGCTGACGCCGGCGGCGATCACGCCGAGAACGATGTTGCGGACGTCGTCATTCATGGGCGCGCATCGTAGCGGGCCAAGGCAAACCGGTGTTCGACGCGTTCCTGACGGGGACATGCCGTTGGATTAAGCTGCGCGAACGGTCCCTCACTGGAGGTGCGGATGCGTCGCTCTGTCGCACGGAAACTGTCGGTCCTCGCGGTCTCGGCCGCCGTGATCTCCGTGGGGGCGGCAGCGCCACCGGGGGCCACGAGCGCCACCGCGGCGAAGGTTCCGGTCGCCGTCGGCTACGGAGGCGCGGTCGCCAGCGTCGACGCGGACGCCTCCGCCGCCGGCATCGAGGTCCTCAGAAAGGGCGGCAACGCCGTCGACGCCGCCGTCGCCACGGCCGCCGCGCTCGGCGTCACCGAGCCCTACTCCGCCGGCATCGGCGGAGGCGGCTACTTCGTCTACTACGACGCCAAGTCCCGTACGGTGCACACCATCGACGGCCGCGAGACCGCGCCGCTCAGCGCCGGCTCCGACCTCTTCCTGGAGAACGGCAAGCCGCTCGCCTTCGCCGACGCCGTCAGCAGCGGACTGAGCGTGGGCACACCGGGCACGCCCGCCACCTGGCAGACGGCCCTGGACGAATGGGGCAGGAAGAAACTCGGTACTGTCCTCGAGCCCGCCGAGCGGATCGCCCGCGACGGCTTCACCGTCGACGACACCTTCCGCTCGCAGACAGCGTCCAACGAGACCCGCTTCCGCTACTTCCCCGACACCGCCCGGCTGTTCCTGCCGGGCGGACAGCTCCCCGTCGTCGGCTCTGCCTTCAAGAACCCCGAACTCGCCCGCACCTACAAGGAACTGGGCGAGAAGGGCGTCGGCGCGATCTACCACGGAGACCTCGGCAAGGACATCGTCTCCACGGTCGACGACCCTCCCGTGGACCCGAATTCGGGCTGGAGGGCCCGCCCCGGCAAGCTGTCCACTGCCGACCTGGCCGCCTACCGCGCCAAGCTCCAGGCGCCCACGAAGACGTCGTACCGCGGCCTGAAGGTCTACTCGATCGCTCCCTCCTCCTCGGGCGGCACGACGGTCGGCGAAGCCCTCAACATCCTGGAGAAGACCGACCTTTCGAAGGCCTCCGAGGCGCAGTACCTGCACCACTTCATCGAGGCGAGCCGGATCGCGTTCGCGGACCGGGGGCGCTGGGTCGGCGACCCCGCCTTCGAGGACGTACCGACCAAGGAACTGCTGTCGCAGGAGTACGCCGACTCACGCGCCTGCCTGATCAAGGACGACGCCGTCCTCACCAGCCCGCTCGCACCGGGCGACCCACGCCGTCCGGCGGCCTGCGGCGTCGGCGGCACGGCGGCTCCGACGACGTACGAGGGCGAGAACACCACGCACCTCACGGTCGCCGACAAGTGGGGCAACGTGGTGTCCTACACGCTGACCATCGAGCAGACCGGCGGCAGCGCGATCACCGTGCCCGGCCGCGGCTTCCTCCTCAACAACGAGCTGACGGACTTCTCCTTCGCGCCCGCCAACCCGGCCGTCCACGACCCGAACCTGCCCGGCCCCGGCAAGCGCCCGCGGTCGTCGATCTCGCCGACGATCGTCCTCGACCGGCACAACACGCCCGTGGTGGCGCTCGGGTCACCCGGTGGCGCGACCATCATCACCACCGTGCTGCAGACCCTGACCGAGTTCCTCGACCGCGGGCTGCCCCTGGTCGACGCGATCGCCGCGCCGCGCGCCAGCCAGCGCAACGCGGCGAAGACCGAACTCGAACCCGCCCTGTACAACAGCGACTTGAAGGCCCAGCTGGAGGCCGTCGGACACGCCTTCTCCCTCAACCCCGAGATCGGTGCGGCAACAGGCGTCCAGCGACTGCCCGGCGGCAAGTGGCTCGCGGCGGCCGAGACGGTACGGCGGGGCGGCGGCTCGGCGATGGTGGTGAACCCGGCGCCGTAGCAGTACCTCGGGCGGGCCCGGCGGCTACGACGCCGGGCCCGCCGGTGGTGGTGCCTCGTCCGTGGCGGCCGGTTGAGCCGTGGCCTCCGGTTCCGCCGGTGCGGCTGTCGTGTCGAACGTGAGGCGGCCGTCCGCGACGCCCACCGTCACCCGGCTGCCCTCCGTCATACGACCGTCCAGCAACAGGCGGGACAACTGGTTGTCCACCTCGCGCTGGATGGTGCGGCGCAGCGGCCGGGCGCCGTACTCGGGCTGGTGGCCGCGCTCGGCGAGCCAGCCCACCGCCGCGTCGGTGAAGTCGACCGCGATGCCCTGGGCGTGCATCAGACGGCGGGTGCGTTCCAGGAGCAGGTCCGTGATCTGCCGGAGCTGCTCCGCCGTGAGCTGGCGGAACACGACGATCTCGTCGATGCGGTTGAGGAACTCCGGCCGGAAGTGTTCCCGCAGGGGCCGCAGGATCCGCTCGCGCCGCGCCTCCTCGTCGGCCTCCGCGCCGCCCGGCCCGAAGCCGACGCCGACACCGCGCCGGGTGATCGCCTCGGAACCGAGGTTGCTGGTCATCACGATGACCGTGTTGGTGAAGTCCACCGTGCGGCCCTGCGAGTCCGTGAGCCGTCCGTCGTCGAGGACCTGGAGCAGGATGTTGAAGACGTCCGGGTGCGCCTTCTCCACCTCGTCGAGCAGGAGCAGCGAGTACGGGTGCCGGCGCACCACCTCGGTGAGCTGACCGGCCTCCTCGTGGCCGACGTACCCGGGGGGCGCGCCCACCAGCCGGGACACCGTGTGCCGCTCCTGGTACTCGCTCATGTCGAGCCGCACCATCCGGTCCTCGCTGCCGAACAGCGCCTCGGCGAGCGCGCGGGCCAGCTCCGTCTTGCCGACGCCCGTCGGGCCGAGGAACAGGAAGCTGCCGATCGGCCGGTCCGGGCTGGCGAGCCCGGCGCGCGACCGCAGCACCGCCTCGGCCACCGCGGCGACCGCCTCGTCCTGTCCCACCACCCGCTGGTGCAGATGCTCCTCCAGGCCGAGCAGCCGCTCCTTCTCCTCCTGGGTCAGCCGGGCGACCGGGATGTGCGTCAGCCGGGACACGACCTCGGCGACGGCCTCGGCCGTCACCTCCAGATGTTGCCCCTCGTCGGCCTGCTCACCGCCGCTGCTCTCCGCGATCCGCTCCTTCAGCTCGCCGATCCGGTCGCGCAGCTGCGTGGCCTGCTCGTACTGCTCGTCCGCGACCGCCTGGTCCTTGTCGCAGGTGAGCTGTTCGAGCTCGCGCTCCATGGTCCGTACGGCCGTGCCCTTCGTCCGGGCGCCGAGCCGTACCCGCGCTCCCGCCTGGTCGATCAGGTCGATCGCCTTGTCGGGCAGCCGCCGGTCGGTGAGATAGCGGTCGGACAGCTCCACCGCGGCGACCAGCGCCTCGTCGGTGTAGCGGACCTGGTGGTGCGCCTCGTAGCGGTCGCGCAGTCCGCGCAGGATCTCGATCGTGTCCGTGACCGTCGGCTCCGGCACCAGGATCGGCTGGAACCGGCGGGCCAGCGCCGCGTCCTTCTCGATCCGGCGGAACTCCTCCAGCGTGGTCGCGCCCACGATGTGCAGCTCGCCGCGGGCCAGGGCGGGCTTGAGGATGTTGCCCGCGTCCATCGCCCCGCCCTCGCCGCCACCGCCGGCGCCCACGACCGTATGCACCTCGTCGATGAAGATGATCAACTGGTCGGAGTGCGCGCGGATCTCCCCGACGATGTTGTTCAGCCGCTCCTCGAAGTCCCCCCGGAAGCGGGTGCCCGCCACCACGCCGGTCAGGTCCAGCGCGACGACCCGGCGCCCGGTCAGGATGTCGGGCACGTCCCCGTCGGCGATCCGCTGCGCCAGCCCCTCCACGATCGCCGTCTTGCCGACGCCCGCGTCGCCGATCAGCACGGGGTTGTTCTTTCCGCGCCGGGAGAGCACCTCGATGGTCTGCTCGATCTCCTCGTCGCGCCCGATCACCGGGTCGATACGGTCCTGCCGCGCCAGCTCGGTCAGATCGCGGCCGTACTTGTCCAGGGTGGGGGTGGAGGTGGGCGCCTGTCGCTCGGTGCCGGTCCGGGTGCGGGCCCGCTCCGCCTCGGGGGCGTCGGGCGGCAGACCGCCGGTCGCGAACCGGGCCGCGTTCAGGATGTGTCCCGCGGCCGAGTCCGGGTTCGACGCGAGCGCGCTGAGCACGTGCTCCGGGCCGATGTACCCGGCACCGGTGGCCCGCGCCATGTCGTGCGCGTCCAGCAGGGCGCGTTTGACCGCCGGGGTCAGGGACAGCGACGTGGGCGGCGGTGCCTCGCCCGCCGGGTGCTGTACCGGGCCCGACCGCTCGTCGATCTCCGTCGCCAGCGAGTCCGGGTCCGCCCCCGCCCGGCTGAGCAGGCTCCGCGTGGGCTCGGTGGACAGGGCCGCGCGCAGCAGGTGCTGGGTGTCGAGGTCCCGGCTGCCGTGCTCGGCGGCGTACTGGGCGGCGCCCCGCACGAGTTCCCTGGCCGGTTGGCTCAGCAGTCGGCCGATGTCGATGTGGCGGGGGCCAGGGGGCGGCTCGCCTCCGGCGTTGCCGCCGCCGAAGAAGCGGGCGAGGAAATCACCGAAGGGGTCGGGAGGGTAGCCGTTGGTCATGGCGTTCCGTTCCTTTGGTGCGCGTTCATAATACCTTGGCACGGATGCCTCCGGCTGGCATGCGGGGCGCCTTGGAGCTCGGGTGGCTCGTGTTCGGTGCGCGAGTGCGGGTTCGTCGTGGTTGCTCGCGCCCACGCGGCGGAGCCGCAAATTGATACAGCCCCGCGCCCTCAGGGGGTTGCCCTGGCCGTCAGGATTCGGGGACCGGAGTTGGTGATCGCCAGCGTGTGTTCCACGTGGGCTGCTCGGGAGCCGTCGTTGGTGCGTAGGGTCCAGCCGTCCGGTGCTGCGTGGTAGCCGTTTTTGCCGCTTGCGATCAGCATGGGTTCTATTGCCAGGACCATGCCGTGGCGCAGTGGGAGCCCGCGGCCGGGGCGGCCCTCGTTCGGGACCGGGGGGTCCTCGTGCATGTGGCGGCCTACGCCGTGGCCGCCGAAGCCGTCCGGGATGCCGTAACCCCCCGTACGGCACACCGTGCCGATCGCGTGGGCGATGTCGCCGATGCGGTTGCCGACCACGGCCGCCTCGATGCCCGCCGCGAGCGCGCGCTCGGCCGTCTCGATCAGTCGTACGTCCGCCGGGCGCGCCCTGCCCACGGTGAAGCTGATCGCCGAGTCGCCGGCCCAGCCGTCCAGCTCGGCTCCGCAGTCGATGGAGACCAGGTCGCCGTCGCGGAGGCGGTGGCGGGTGGGGATGCCGTGCACGATCGCGTCGTTCACCGAGGCGCAGATGACCGCCGGGAAGGGGGTGGGCGCGAAGGAGGGGCGGTAGCCCAGGAAGGGGGAGCTCGCGCCCGCCTCGCGCAGCACTTCCCGTGCCACCTCGTCCAGCTCCAGCAGCGTCACGCCGACGCGCGCGGCCTCCCGTACGGCCGTCAGGGCACGCCCCACGACCTGGCCCGCCGCGTGCATCGCGTCGATCGAGGTATCCGTCTTCAGCTCCACCATGCCAATTACTATACCGGTATTAGAATGACGGGATGGTGCGCACCCCCCTCACCCCCGAAGAGCACGAACGCGGCGAACGGCTCGGCCGACTGCTCCGCGAGGCACGCCGGGGCCGGAGCATGACCGAGATCGCGGCCGAGGCGGGGATCTCCGCGGAGACGCTTCGCAAGATCGAGACCGGGCGTGCCCCGACTCCGGCCTTCTTCACGGTTGCCGCGCTCGCCCGTGCGCTCGGCCTGTCGATGGACGAACTGGCCGAGCGGTGCGTGCTCGCGGAGGTCTGAGCGGAGTTCCACGGTTCGGTCAAGATCGCCCCCGCTTCGGCACTGAAAACTCCCCTTAGCGGCCCCGTAACACGGCTGGTGTTGTCTACGAAGCGGAGTGCTCCGGTCTGGCGGGAGTTGGGCGATGGCAGTGGATCAACTCCCGGCTCGCGTGCGGGAGTTCGCGAACTACCTGGACGGCCTTCTGGCGCGCCTTGATCAGGGCGGCGGCTGGTGCGGGGTCTTCTGGCAGCGCGATCCCGAGGGTATGCAGGCCTGCCTGGACGGGCGTGAGGTCCCGCCGTGGGACGTCGTGGAGGCGCTTCTGCAGGATCTCGCCGCGGCCTACGGGCCCGGTGCCGCCGGGGCCGAGAAGGAACGCGCCCGGCTCCTGCACGGGGCCGCGTTCAGCGCGTACGACTCCCGGCCGGGCGCCCGGGACGCCCTGGGCGACCGGCTCGACGTCATGCTCCGTGAGCAGCGGTACGCCGCGGAACGGCAGGCGGAACTGGGCCGGTTCCTCGCCTCGGCCGGCACACCGCAAGAGGCCCACGCCATCCGCCTCGACCTCGCCTGGGCCCGCGACGACCACGAACGGGCCACCGCCCGGTGCGTCGAACTCCGCTCACGCATCACCGAGTTGGACCGGCGTGGCGCGGGCGGCCAGGTGAGGGACGCTCAGCCGATACGGCGGCCGGGGGAGGGCGGCGGTGGAGCGGTGCGGGGCGGTGAGCCGTTCCCCGGGGCGCGGACGGACGGCGGATCGCCGGTGACCGGTCCGGGCGGCGTGCCGGCGCAGAGGAGCCCGGCGACCGGTGGGTCGCCTCCCGGCGTTCGGGCCTCGGGAGCGTACGGCGGCGGTCCTGCCGGCGGCGTGTTGTCGGACGGTGTCGGGACCGGCGGACGTGGAGATCCTCGTGCCGGTGCCTTCGGGGCCGAGGGCGGATACAGGCCGGCGCCAGGCGGTCCGGAGGGGTTTGCGCCCGCCGGTTACGCGTCAGCGCCCGGCGCGGCAGACGGCACACGCGGCACGGGCGACACACGCGCCACAGGCGCACCGGAGACCGTACCCACCCGATACGCCTCCCAGCCCTCGGCCCCAGCCGCCGCCTCCGCCCGGCACGTCCCCCGCCCGTCCGCCCCCCACCCCTCGGAAAGCGCCCCCGCGCCCGCCGCCTACGACGCCCCCGCCGCACCACCCCGAGACGGCGCCCCCCGGCCCACCTCCACCGCGCAGGCCCAGCCTTCCGCATCCCCTGCGCCCCCTGCCAAACAGCGCAAGCGCCGCCGCGGCGGTGCGCGGTTCGCCGGGATGGTCGAGGACGACGTCGCTCCGGTCGTCGTACCGCAGACTCCCGTCCCGGCCGTGACGTCGGCCGCGGACCCGCGCCGTACCCCGCGCGGTGCCCGGTTCGCCGGGGCCGCCGAGGCGGTGGAGCGGCCGCAGCCGCAGGTGGAGCCGTTGGACGCGGAGGCGCGGCGGGCTGTCGTGGAGGCCGTCGAGACGCTCGTACGGCTGCGGGGCGAGGGGCGCAGCGGCGAGGCGCACGGCATGCTCGTCGAGGCCGCCCACTGGCCCGCCGCCCGCCTCCCGCTGCTGGCCGCCGAACTGCACCGCACCGGGCACGGCGCCGACTGGGCCACCCTGCTGTGGGAGGCCGCCTCGCTGCCGGCCGAGCGGCTGGTCGCCGCCGCCGACGCGCTGGTCGCCGCGGGGCGTGCCGTCGACGGGCAGCAGATCCTGCGGCAGGGCGTCGCCCGGCCCGCCGGCGAGATCGGCGAAGCCGTGCTCGCGCTGGATACCGAGGGACGCCGGCGTGAGGTGCGGGCGCTGCTGGACGCCTACGTCAGGGTCCGCACGCCAGAGGAGGCGGCCCGCAGCGTCACCGCCGATCCGCAACACCTCGTCCCGCTGCTCCTGGAGGCCGCGCAGGGTGTCTCGGACGAGCGGCACTGGGACCTCGTCCACGCCCTGCGTGTCGCCGGGTTCACCGCCTGAACGGCCGCACGATCACCCACTGGAGTGTGAAACATGATCGACTCCGCGGGTTGACGACGATGGTCTTGGCAAGCCCGTCCCCGAGGCTTACGTTCGTCCCTCTACGGCCTGTGTCTACGGGCGTAGAGGCTCTGACGTCCCGTCGAAGGAGCAGCTCATGGCCAACGTCGTACGCGCCGCTCTGGTCCAGGCCACCTGGACCGGCGACACCGAGTCCATGGTGGCGAAACACGAGGAGCACGCCCGCGAGGCGGCCCGTCAGGGCGCCAAGGTCATCGGGTTCCAGGAAGTCTTCAACGCCCCCTACTTCTGCCAGGTCCAGGAGCCGGAGCACTACCGCTGGGCCGAGCCGGTGCCGGACGGGCCGACGGTGCGTCGTATGCGCGAACTCGCCCGCGAGACCGGCATGGTGATCGTCGTCCCGGTCTTCGAGGTCGAGCAGTCCGGCTTCTACTACAACACCGCGGCCGTGATCGACGCCGACGGCACCTTCCTCGGCAAGTACCGCAAGCATCACATCCCGCAGGTCAAAGGCTTCTGGGAGAAGTACTACTTCAAGCCCGGGAATGCCGGCTGGCCCGTCTTCGAGACCGCTGTGGGAAAGATCGGCGTCTACATCTGCTACGACCGGCACTTCCCCGAGGGCTGGCGGCAACTCGGACTCAACGGAGCCCAGTTGGTGTACAACCCGTCGGCCACCTCGCGTGGCCTGTCCGCCTACCTGTGGCAACTGGAGCAGCCCGCCGCCGCTGTCGCCAACGAGTACTTCGTCGCCGCCATCAACCGGGTGGGGCAGGAGGAGTACGGGGACAACGACTTCTACGGAACGAGCTATTTCGTCGACCCGCGTGGGCAGTTCGTGGGTGAAGTCGCGAGCGACAAGAGCGAGGAACTCGTCGTCCGTGACCTGGACTTCGACCTCATCGAAGAAGTGCGGCAACAGTGGGCCTTCTACCGCGACCGCCGCCCCGACGCCTATGAAGGGCTGGTGCAGCCGTGAACGACCTCTACTCCCGCCACCGCGGTGTCCTGCCGGACTGGCTCGCCCTCTACTATGAGGACCCCCTGGAGATCACCCACGGCGAGGGCCGCCACGTATGGGACTCCAGTGGCAACCGGTACCTGGACTTCTTCGGCGGCATCCTGACGACGATGACCGCGCACGCGCTGCCCGAGGTGACCAAGGCGGTCAGTGAGCAGGCCGGGCGGATCATCCACTCGTCCACGCTCTACCTCAACCGCCCCATGGTCGAACTCGCCGAGCGCGTCGCCCAGTTGAGCGGCATCCCGGACGCCCGCGTCTTCTTCACCACCTCCGGCACCGAGGCCAACGACACCGCCCTGCTGCTGGCCACCGCCTACCGGCACAGCAACACGATCCTGGCGATGCGCAACAGCTACCACGGCCGCTCCTTCAGCGCGGTCGGCATCACCGGCAACCGCGGCTGGTCCCCGACCTCCCTGTCCCCGCTCCAGACGCTGTACGTCCACGGAGGCGTCCGCACCCGTGGACCGTTCGCCGGGCTGAGCGACGACGAGTTCATCGCGGCCTGCGTCGAAGACCTGCGGGACCTCCTCGGCCACACCCGCCCGCCCGCGGCTCTGATCGCCGAGCCCATCCAGGGCGTCGGCGGCTTCACCTCCCCACCCGACGGCCTGTACGCCGCCTTCCGTGAGGTGCTGAACGAGCACGGCATCCTGTGGATCGCCGACGAGGTGCAGACAGGCTGGGGCCGCACCGGCGACAACTTCTGGGGCTGGCAGGCACACGGCCACAGCGGGCCGCCGGACCTCCTCACGTTCGCCAAGGGCATCGGCAACGGCATGTCCATCGGCGGCGTCATCGCGCGCCCCGAGATCATGAACTGCCTGGACAGCAACAGCATTTCGACGTTCGGCGGCACCCAGGTCACCATGGCCGCGGGCCTGGCCAACCTGACGTACCTCCTGGAACACGACCTCCAGGGCAACGCCCGGCGCGTAGGCGGGCTGCTCATCGAGCGGCTGCGGGCCGTCACCGCGCAGCTTCCCGGCGTACGGGAGGTGCGCGGGCGCGGGTTGATGATCGGCGTCGAGCTGGTGAAACCGGGGACCGACGAGGCCGATCCGCAGGCCGCGTCCGCCGTTCTGGAGGCGGCCCGGGAGGGCGGGTTGCTCATCGGCAAGGGCGGCGGCCACAACACCAGCGCGCTGCGCATCGCCCCGCCGCTGTCGCTGACCGTCGCGGAGGCCGAGGAGGGCGCCGCGATCCTCGAGAACGCCCTGAGGAGCGTCCACTAGCACCCACCGGCACCAACGCGAGGGGCCCGTCATGACCACCACCTTGGACACCCTGGAGACCCTGGAACCCGCCCTGTCGGTCCGTCAGGTCCTCGGCCTGGAACGGGTGCTGGCCGGGGAGCCCGAGGTGGTGGCCGGCGCCGCCCAGCTCGACCGGCCGGTGCGCTGGGTGCATGTCGCCGAGGCCGCCGACGTCGGCGTCATGCTCAGCGGCGGCGAAATGGTCCTCACCACCGGAGTGCTGCTCGCCGGCGACGAGGGCAAGCAGGCCGAGTACATCCAGTCCCTGCACCGCGCCGAGGCGGCCGCCGTCGTCCTCGGCCTCGGGCGGGCCTTCCCCGCCCCGCCGGACGTGATGCGGCGGGCCGCCGAGCGGTGCGGGCTGCCCATGGTCGTCCTCCACCGGCCCTTCCCCTTCGCCGAGTTGACCGAGGAGGTGCAGTCCCGGCTGGTGCGGCGGAAGTTCGCCGCCGTCAGCCTGTCGGAGTCCGTACGGACCGCGCTCACCGCCCTCATCACCGCGGGCGCGCCCCTGCAGAGCCTGCTCGACGAGGTCGCCTCGCACAGCGCCTGCCCGGTCGTCGTCACCAACCTCGCCCACCGCGTGCTCGCCACGGCGGGGGAGCGGCCGGCCGTGGACGACGTGCTGCGCGACTGGGAGCGCATCGCGCGGCAGGCCGGCGGCAGCGAGGGGGACGGCTGGGTCCGCGCCGAACTGGGCGGGCGCGGGGAGCGGTGGGGGCAGATCGTGCTGTGCGGGTACCGCGGCGACATGACCGCCGGGCGGCTGCTCGCCGACCGCGCCGCCGAGGCGCTCGTCCTGCATCGCATGCTCGGCGGCGGCTCCGCCCACACCTGGGAGGAGCAGTCGGCGCAGAGCCTGCTGACCGACCTGGTCTCCGGTGTCGTACCCGCACGGCAGTTGCTGCCGCGGGCGCGGGCGGCCGGGCTTCCCGTCAACCGGCGGACCTTCGTGCCGCTCGTCGTACGGGACGCTGAGCCCGCCCAACTCGACCGGATGCTACGTGTGTTGGGGCTTCCCGGACTCGTCGCCGAACTCACCGACGGGGCCACCGCCGTCCTGCTCAGCCTCGCCCGGGACCAGGACGCCGAGTCGCTCGCCGTGCACTTCGCGACGCGGCTGCGGACGGCGTCCGGACAGACCCGTACCGTCGTCGCGGCGGCCGGGCCGCGCACCGGCTGGGACGAGGTGCCGGCGGGGCTGCGCGAGGCCCAGCACGTCGCGGACGCGGTGGCCGACTCCTCGGCCGCCCTCGACCTCCCTGCGGTCGTGCGCCTCAGGGACGTCCATCTGCGCGGCCTGATCCGGCTGCTGCGCGACGACCCGCACGTACAGTCCTTTGCCGAGCGGGAGCTGGACGGCCTGTTGTGCGCACCCGGCGAGGACCTGCTCGCGGTCCTGCGCACCTACCTCGCCACCGGCCGCAACAAGTCCCGCACCGCCCAGCTCCACCACGTCTCGCGCCCCGCGCTCTACCGCCGCATCGAGGCGATACAGACGCGACTCGGCGTGGACCTCGACGACTTCGAGCAGGCGGCCTCGGTGCACATCGCGCTCCTCGCGTATGACGCGCAACAGGGGTGAAACATGCGACGACCTGGGAAAACGGCGGTGAAACATGAGCCGACGAGAGCGTGACACGGTGACACGCGCCATGCCCGCAGACGTGACACGCTGCACCTCAAAGACGCCTCCGGGCCTTCCTAAGCTCGCCGCACACCGAGCGACCGGAGGTCCCGATGAGCAGAGTGATCCGTGCCGCCCTCTTCCAGACCGCCTGGACCGGCGACAAGGAGTCCATGATCCAGGTCCACGAGCAGGCGGCCCGCGACGCGGCCGCGCAGGGCGCCCAAGTCCTGTGCTTCCAGGAGCTGTTCTACGGACCGTACTTCTGCCAGGTCCAGGACAAGGCGTTCTACGAGTACGCCGAGCGCATCCCCGACGGCCCGACCGTCAAGCGCTTCCAGGCACTCGCGAAGGAACTGGGCCTCGTCCTCGTCCTGCCGATGTACGAGGAGGAGCAGCCCGGTGTCCTCTACAACACCGCTGCCGTGATCGACGCGGACGGCTCCTACCTCGGCAAGTACCGCAAGACGCACATCCCGCAGGTGCAGGGCTTCTGGGAGAAGTTCTACTTCCGTCCCGGCAACAGCGGTTGGCCCGTCTTCGACACGGCCGTCGGCAGGATCGGCGTCTACATCTGCTACGACCGCCACTTCCCCGAGGGCTGGCGTGCCCTGGGCCTGGCGGGCGCCGAGATGGTCTTCAACCCCTCGGCCACCTCCCGCGGCCTGTCCGCCTACCTCTGGCAACTGGAACAGCCGGCGGCGGCCGTCGCCAACGAGTACTTCGTCGGCGCGATCAACCGGGTCGGCGTGGAGGAGCTGGGCGACAACGACTTCTACGGGACGACGTACTTCGTCGACCCGGAGGCCCAGTTCGTCGGCGAGGTGGCGAGCGACAAGGAGACGGAACTGGTGGTTCGCGACCTGGACCTGGCGAAACTCCGCGAGGTCCGGGACCGCTGGCAGTTCTACCGCGACCGCCGTCCCGACGCCTATCCGCCGCTGACGGCTCCGTAACAGCTCCGGCCCACCTCCGCGCCCCGCAAGGGGCGCGGGGCTGTGCTCGATGTGCGGCTGCCGCCGCGCGGGCGCGACCAGCCACAACGAACCGTCACTTCGACCACGCACCCAGGGGAGCAGCATGACCGGCCGTACCCTAATTCGCGGTGGACTCGTCATCACCGCGTCCGACGAAATCCACGCCGACGTCCTCATCGAGGATGGCCGGATCGCCGCCCTCGCCGCCTCCGGCACCCCCGCCGCCGAGGCCTTCACGGCCGAGCGGATCATCGACGCCACCGGCAAGTACGTCATCCCGGGCGGCGTCGACGCCCACACCCACATGGAGTTGCCCTTCGGCGGCACCTTCGCCTCCGACACCTTCGAGACCGGCACCCGGGCCGCCGCCTGGGGCGGTACGACCACGGTCGTCGACTTCGCCGTGCAGAGCGTGGGCCACTCGCTGCGCGAGGGCCTGGACACCTGGCACGCCAAGGCCGAGGGCAACTGCGCCATCGACTACGGCTTCCACATGATCGTCTCCGACGTGAACCAGGACACGCTGAAGGAGATGGACCTGCTGGTCGAGGAGGGTGTGACCAGCTTCAAGCAGTTCATGGCCTACCCGGGCGTCTTCTACTCCGACGACGGCCAGATCCTGCGCGCCATGCAGCGCTCCGCCGAGAACGGCGGCCTGATCATGATGCACGCCGAGAACGGCATCGCGATCGACGTGCTCGTGGAGCAGGCGCTGGCCCGTGGGGAGACGGACCCCCGGTACCACGGCGAGGTCCGCAAGGCCCTGCTGGAGGCCGAGGCCACCCACCGCGCCATCAAGCTCGCGCAGGTCGCGGGCGCCCCGCTGTACGTCGTGCACGTCTCGGCGACGGAGGCGGTCGCCGAGCTGGCCCGGGCGCGCGACGAGGGCCTGAACGTCTTCGGCGAGACCTGTCCGCAGTATCTGTTCCTGTCGACGGACAACCTCGCCGAGCCCGACTTCGAGGGCGCCAAGTACGTGTGCTCGACGCCGCTGCGGCCCAAGGAGCACCAGGCCCAGCTGTGGAAGGGCCTGAGGACCAACGACCTGCAGGTCGTCTCCACCGACCACTGCCCCTTCTGCTTCGTGGGCCAGAAGGAGCTGGGCCGGGGCGACTTCTCGAAGATCCCCAACGGTCTGCCGGGCGTCGAGAACCGTATGGACCTGCTCCACCAGGCCGTCGTGGACGGGCACATCTCGCGCCGCCGCTGGATCGAGATCGCCTGCGCCACCCCGGCCCGGATGTTCGGCCTGTACCCGAAGAAGGGCACCATCGCCCCGGGCGCCGACGCCGACGTCGTCATCTACGACCCGCACGCCGAGCAGGTCATGTCCGCCGACACTCACCACATGAACGTCGACTACTCGGCCTACGAGGGCAAGCGCACCACCGGCCGGGTCGAGACGGTCCTCTCGCGCGGCGAACTCGTCATCACCGAGCGGGAGTACACCGGACACGCCGGGCACGGCGTCTACACCCCGCGCTCCACCTGTCAGTACCTCAACTAGGAGTGGCGCCATGGACTTCGGACTCGTCCTGCAGACCGATCCGCCGGCCTCCCGTGTGATCAGCCTGATGAAGCGGGCCGAGCGCAACGGCTTCCGGTACGGCTGGACCTTCGACTCCGCCGTGCTGTGGCAGGAGCCGTTCGTGATCTACAGTCAGATCCTGGCCAATACACAGAAGTTGACGGTCGGAACCATGGTCACCAACCCGGGCACCCGCACCTGGGAGGTCACCGCCTCCACGTTCGCGACCCTCAACGACATGTTCGGCAACCGCACGATCTGCGGCATCGGCCGCGGGGACTCGGCGATGCGTGTCGCCGGCCGCAAGCCCAACACGCTGGCCCGTATCAGCGACGCCATGAAGGTCATCCGGGCCCTCGGCCGGGGCGAGGAGGCCGACCTCGGCGGCACGGTCGTCAAGTTCCCGTGGATCAAGCCTGGCGCCGAACTCCCCGTGTGGATGGCCGCGTACGGACCCAAGGCGCTGAAGATGACCGGCGAGGAGGCCGACGGGTTCATCCTCCAGCTGTCGGACCTGTACCTCACCGAGTACATGGTCAAGGCCGTGAAGGATGCGGCAGCGGCGGCCGGGCGCGACCCCGCCGACGTGAAGATCTGCGTTGCCGCCCCGGCCTATGTCACCGAGGACGACTCGCCCGAGGCGCTCGCCCACGCGCGCGACCAGTGCCGCTGGTTCGGCGGTATGGTCGGCAACCACGTCGCCGACCTGGTCGCCAAGTACGGCGAGCACTCCGCGGCAGTACCCGACGAACTCACCGACTACATCAGGGCCCGCGAGGGTTACGACTACTCGCACCATGGGCGCAGCGGAAACCCCGACACCCAGTTCGTGCCCGACGAGATCGTGGACCGGTTCTGCGTCATCGGCCCCGTCGAGCGGCACGTGGAGAAGCTGGGCGCCCTGCGCGAGCTGGGCGTCGACCAGTTCGCGGTCTACGACATGCACGACGCCCAGGAAGCGGTCATCGACGCGTACGGCGCGAAGGTGATCCCCGCGGTCAACAGCTGATCCACCGGTCAACAGCCGACCCGCCTCGTGAACTCCCCCTTCCCGCCGTCCCGGGGAGGGGGCCCAGGACGCTCCCCCTCGGTCCGCCCAGGTGCGCACCCCCCATTCGGCGCCGCCCGCACGGCAACTTCCTCCCGCCTCAGTCGATTGGCCCGCCCATGACCGACACCGCTCCCACGGCCATAACGCCGACCTCCCAAGTCACCCTCGCCGACGGCCGGGTGGAGATCGCGCCCGGCTCGCCGCAGCCCAGCGGCCCGTACGCCAACCGGGACCTGCTTCCGGTCCCCGTCGAGAAGCGCACCTGGACCACGTACAACTTCTCCGCGCTGTGGGTCGGTATGGCCCACAACACGGCCTCCTGGACACTGGCCTCCGGTCTCATCGCGGTGGGCATGGACTGGAAACAGGCCGTGTTCACCATCGCCTTGGCCAACCTGATCGTGCTCGTCCCGATGCTGCTCACCGGCCACGCGGGGCCGAAGTACGGCATCCCCTTCCCGGTCTTCGCCCGCGCCTCCTTCGGCGTGCGCGGCGCCAACCTGCCCGCTGTCGTACGGGCGTTGGTGGCCTGCGGCTGGTTCGGTATCCAGACGTGGATCGGCGGCGAGGCCATCTACTTCCTCGCCGGGAAGCTGATCGGCGACGACTGGGCGAACGCGTCGAAGATCGGCGGCTATGCCTGGACGATGTGGCTGTCGTTCGCGATCTTCTGGGTGATCCAGATCGCGATCATCTACCGGGGCATGGACACCATCCGCCGCTTCGAGAACTGGGCGGCGCCCTTCGTGCTCGTCGGCGCCTTCGTGATGCTGTGGTGGATGAGCAACAAGGCCGGCGGCGTCGGCCCGCTCTTCGACCAGCCCTCCAAGCTGGGCTGGGGCGGCGACTTCTGGAAGCTGTTCTGGCCCTCCCTCATGGGCATGATCGGCTTCTGGTCCACCCTGTCGCTGAACATCCCCGACTTCACCCGGTACGGCAAGAGCCAGAAGGCCCAGACCTGGGGTCAGGCCCTCGGTCTGCCGACCACCATGACGCTGTTCGCGTTCCTGTCCGTGCTGGTGACGTCAGGTTCGCAGGCGGTGTACGGCGAACCGGTCTGGGACCCGGTCCAGCTGGCCGCCAAGACCGACAACGTGGTGGGCCTGGTCTACGCGCTGGTGACCGTGCTGGTGGCGACCCTCTCCGTGAACATCGCGGCCAACCTGGTCTCGCCCGCGTTCGACTTC
Organism: Streptomyces sp. NPDC002619; assembly: GCF_042889305.1. Taxonomy (NCBI): domain Bacteria; kingdom Bacillati; phylum Actinomycetota; class Actinomycetes; order Kitasatosporales; family Streptomycetaceae; genus Streptomyces; species Streptomyces sp. NPDC002619. Next base: position 419,793 of record NZ_JBIAQV010000003.1, read on the forward strand.
TCCAACATCGCTCCCCGGAAGGTCAGTTTCCGCGCCGGAGCCCTGATCACCGCCGTCCTCGCGGTGCTGATCTTCCCGTGGAAGCTGTACTCCGACCCGCAGGGCTACATCTTCACCTGGCTCGGCCTGGTCGGCGGACTGCTCGGCACGGTGGCCGGCATCCTCATCGCCGACTACTGGCTGCTGCGCCGCACCCGCCTCGACCTCACCGACCTGTACCGCAACGGCGGCCGCTACTGGTACGAGGGCGGCTGGAACTGGCGGGCGGTCGTGGCCTTCCTGGCCGGCGGTGTGCTGGCGATCGGCGGCGCGAGTTTCAAGCCGCTGTTCGACGGCACCCCGATCCCGGCGCTGTCCTCGCTGGCCGACTACGGCTGGGCAGTGGGCCTCGGCACCTCGCTGGTGCTGTACCTGGCGCTGATGCTGCTGACCGGCAAGGGCCGTACGGAAGCCGCTGCTTGACCGAACTGCCCTCGGAGGGCGGTCAGTTGTGACTACTGATCGCCCTCCAGCGTGGCCACGGCGTTCTTGGCCGCCTTGATGGCGCCCTTGTTGATCTCGTCCGTGGAGGGTGCCTTCTTCGACTCGAAGTCGCTGCCGTTGTAGGTGACGATCACCAGCGCGTTGGACGCCTGGACGATCACCACACCCTCGCGCGTGTCCTGTTTGTCCTCGCTCGTCAGGTTCACTACGGAATAGGCGGAGTCGCCGACACCCGGCACGTCCCCTCCGCCCTTCTTCTCCTTGACGCGCTCCTGGTACTCCTTCTTCGCCGCGTCGTCCGACTGCGTGATCTCGTAGGAGACGTCGAGCCAGCGGTAGTCGTAGCCCTTGAGCGCGTTCCAGGAGCAGGTGCGGCGCAGTTTCGTGTCCGTCGACGGGATCTCCTTGCCCGCCGTCTTGGCGCCCGGCACAAGGGACTTGACGGTCGCTTCACCCACACTCGCACACGGGGAGGGAGCGCCGGCGTACGTCTTCGACACGGCCGTCGAGGACGGGGCCGAGGCCGACTGACTCGCGGTCTTCTGCTCCGGCTGGTGCTCGGCGGCCGGAGCCGCGGCCAACGGGCCGGACGTCAGCGCCCAGCCGGCCGCGGCGAGCACGGCGACCGGCGACAGACGCGCGGTGAGGGTGAGCGGCAGAGGAAGGGAGGACACGACACACTTCTCGTGGGGGAGGGTGTGCGGAGGTGGTCCGCACCGCGGACGGGACGCCAGTGTCACACGACTGACTGTGGGGCGGAAGTGCCAACTCGCTCTGTACCCGCGCCGTGACGGTGAAGCGCCGACGGTGCACCGCGCATCGCGGGACGAACCGTGCTCTTCGGGGTCACACACCTGCCACCGGCCGGGCTCCGGCCCGCGGCTGCGTACGATCGTACGGTCCGTCGCCGCCGCAGTGAGGAGTCCCCGTGTTCACCACCCGGCCCACGCTCCAGGGCACCTTCGGCATGGTGTCCTCCACCCACTGGCTCGCCTCGCAGTCGGCGATGGCCGTGCTCGAGGACGGCGGCAACGCCTATGACGCCGCCGTCGCGGGCGCCTTCGTGCTGCACGTCGTCGAGCCGCACCTCAACGGGCCCGCCGGTGAGGTGCCGATCCTCCTCGCCCCGGCGGGCGGCGGGGTACGGGTGCTGTGCGGGCAGGGCGTGGCACCGGCGGGTGCGACCGTCGCGCACTACCGGGGACTCGGTCTGGATCTCGTACCCGGTACGGGACCGCTGGCCGCCGCGGTGCCGGGCGCCTTCGACGCCTGGCTGCTGCTCCTGCGCGACCACGGTACGAAGACCCTCGACGACGTCCTCAAGTACGCCATCGGGTACGCAGAGCACGGGCACGCGCCCGTGGAGAACCTCGGCGGCACCGTCGAGAGCGTCCGTGAGCTGTTCGAGACCGAGTGGACCTCGTCGGCGGAGGTGTACCTGCCGGACGGACAGGCACCCCGGCCCGGCCGCCTCTTCCGCAACCCCGCCCTCGCCGCCACCTGGAAGCGACTGCTCGCCGAGACCGGCGGCGCGGGCGACAGGGAGGCGCGCATCGAGGCGGCGCGCGAGGTGTGGCGCTCCGGCTTCATCGCCGAGGCGCTGGTACGGCAGGCCGGGCGGCCCACCTTGGACAACAGCGGCGAGCGGCACACCGGCACGCTCACGGCGGCCGACCTGAAGGGCTGGTCGGCGACCTACGAGACCCCCGCGACGTACGACTGGAACGGCTGGACCGTGTGCAAGGCCGGCCCCTGGAGCCAGGGCCCGGCCCTTCTCCAGCAACTCGCCCTGCTGCCGCCCGAACTGCCCGCGTACGGCTCCGCCGACTACGTCCACCTGCTGATCGAGGGCTGCAAGCTCGCCATGGCCGACCGCGAGGCCTGGTACGGCGACGCGGCCGAGGTGCCGCTCGCCGAACTGCTCTCGGACGCCTACAACGCGGGGCGGCGGACCCTCGTCGACGACCAGGCCTCGTACGACCTGCGTCCGGGCAGCCCCGGCGGCCGCGCCCCGCGGCTGCCCGCGCACGCGCGCGTGGTGGCCCCGGCCGACACCGGCTTCGACCCGATGGGAGCGGGCGAGCCGACGGTCGCGAAGCTCCCCGGCGGGCCCGAGGTCGCCGCCGACGGCAGCACGCGCGGGGACACCTGCCATCTCGACGTCGTCGACCGCTGGGGCAACATGATCGCGGCCACGCCCAGCGGCGGCTGGCTCCAGTCCAACCCGGTCGTGCCCGAACTCGGCTTCCCGCTCGGCACACGGCTCCAGATGACGTGGCTGGAGGAGGGCCTGCCCGGCTCCCTCACTCCCGGACGCCGCCCGCGCACCACTCTCACCCCGTCGATCGCGCTGCGCGACGGGACGCCGGTGCTGGCGTTCGGCACCCCCGGCGGTGACCAGCAGGACCAGTGGCAGCTGCACTTCTTCCTCGCCGTCGCCCTGCGCGCCCCGGTCCGCGGCGGACTCGACCTCCAGGGCGCCGTCGACGCCCCGAACTGGCACAACGACAGCTTCCCCAGCTCCTTCCACCCGCGCGGCAGGCGCCCCGGCAGCGTCACGGTGGAGAACCGCACGGACCCCTCGGTCGTCGAGGAGCTGCGGCGGCGCGGACACGACGTCACGGTCGCCGACGGCTGGTCCGAGGGGCGGCTGTGCGCGGTGGCCCGGGACCCGCAGACCGGGATCCTGTCGGCGGCGGCCAACCCGCGCGGGATGCAGGGGTACGCGGTCGGCCGTTGATCCGCGGAACCGGTTGTTCGTCCCGATTCCATTCGGCGTACACCGAACGGGTGGGGGTTGTCAGTGGTGCGTGCTCTTATGGAGGCATGTTCGACAACACGGAAACCATCGACGAGTTTCTCGCACGACACTCGGCCGACGTGGAGGAAGCGGTCCGCAAGGCGGCCGCGGCCGAGATCCTGCCCCGCTTCCGCCGGCTCGCCGACCACGAGATCGACCAGAAGAGCGGGCCGCACGACCTGGTGACGGACGCCGACCGGCTCGCGGAGAAGTACCTCACCGAGGCGCTCGGCGCCCTGCTGCCCGGCTCGGTGGTCGTCGGCGAGGAGGCGGTCCACGCCGACCCGGCGACGTACGACGCGATTCGGGGCGACGCGCCCGTCTGGATCGTCGACCCCGTCGACGGCACACGGCAGTTCGTGCACGGCGACCCCGGCTTCTGCACCCTGGTCGCGCTCGCCCACCGCGGCGTCGTCCTCGCTTCGTGGACGTACGCGGCGGCCCGCGACCAACTCGCCACGGCCGTACGGGGCCAGGGCGCGTATCTCGACGGTGTACGGCTCCTCGCGGGCCCACCCGAGCCCGGCCGGGACCTGCGCATAGCCACCTCCCACCCGGACTACACGACGGACGAGCAGAAGCGCTCGCTGCTCGGCCTGTGGACCGACGGTGTCGCCCCGCGCGCGTGCGGCTCCGCCGGACTGGAGTATCTGTCCGTGGCCCGCGGCGAGTTGGACGCCACCGCCTTCTCCTGGGAAGCCGCCTGGGACCATGCGGCGGGCCTGCTCCTGGTCGAGGAGGCGGGCGGCGCCCACCTCACCCTCACGGGCGAACCGTTCCGCATCACGGGCGGCAACGCCCTCCCGTTCACGGCGGCACGGGATGCGGCGACGGCCGAGCGGGTACAGGAGTTGCTGCGCGGCAGCAACGACTGAGACTCCGTATCAGCGGGCCGCGGTCGCCGGCGACGAGGTGCTGCCCGTCACCACCGATTCCGTTTGCGGGGACTGCGGTCGGCTGCCCGTGGGAGGTCGCCGCCACCCCCTGATTCCGCTTGCGGACACCCGGCCCACCGGCCCGTTTCGCCGGTGGGCGACCGACCCCGCGCCGCCTGCGGTGTCAGTGGCCCGGCATATGCTGATCCCTAGTGGCCATCGGCTGACGAAGGGGTCCGAAGGTGCCGTCGATGCTCGATGCGGTCGTGGTGGGAGCGGGGCCGAACGGGCTGACGGCTGCCGTGGAGCTGGCCCGCCGCGGCTTCTCCGTCGCCCTTTTCGAGGCCCGCGACACCGTGGGCGGAGGCGCCCGCACCGAAGAGCTCACCCTGCCCGGCTTCCGTCACGACCCGTGTTCCGCCGCACACCCTCTCGGCGTCAACTCGCCCGCGTTCCGCGCGATGCCCCTGGAGCGCTACGGCCTCGAGTGGCTGCACCCCCGGCTGCCCATGGCCCACCCGTTCCCCGACGGCACGGCCGCCGTGCTGGCCCGGTCCGTGGCCGAGACGGCCGCCTCCCTCGGACCGCGCGACGCGGGGACGTACCGCAGACTCGTCGCGCCGTTCCTGCCCAAGTGGGACACCCTGGCGCACGACTTCATGTCCCTGCCGCTCAGCACGCTCCCGCGCGACCCGGTCACCCTCGCCCGCTTCGGCCTGACCGGGCTGCCGCCGTCCTCCTGGCTGCTGCGCCGCTTCCGCGACGAGCGCGCCCGGACCCTGTTCGCCGGACTCGTCGCCCACGTCATGGCCCCGCTCAGCGGCGTCGCCACCGGCGCCGTCGGCCTGGTCTTCGCCCTGGCCGCGCACGCGCGCGGCTGGCCCGTGGCCCGCGGCGGCTCCCAGGCGATCTCCGACGCCCTCACCGCCTATCTCGACGACCTCGGCGGCGCCGTACACACCGACTACGAGGTCAAGCGCCTCGACGACCTGCCGCCCGCGCGCGCGTACGTCTTCGACACCTCACCCACCGCCCTGGCCCGCATCGCGGGCTTCGGCAACCACTACGCGAGCTACCGCTACGGCCCCGGCGTCTACAAGATCGACTACGCTCTCGACGGCCCGGTGCCCTGGACCGCTTCCGAGGCGCGCGACGCCGGCACCGTACAGATCGGCGCCGACAGCGCGGAGATCGGCGCCGCCCTGCGCGCTGCCTCCCGCCAGCACCGCGCCCCCGAACCACCGTTCCTCATCACCGTGCAGCCCAGCGTCGCCGACCCCACCCGCGCCCCCGAGGGCAAGCACGTCTTCTGGGCCTACGCCCATGTGCCGAACGGCTGGACCGGCGACCTCACCGAAGCCATGGAGCGCCAGCTGGAGCGCTTCGCCCCCGGCTTCCGCGACCGCGTCCTCGCCCGCGCCACCGCCGGGCCGCCCGAGCTGGCCGCCCGCAACGCCAACTACGTCGGCGGCGACATCGGCACCGGCGCGGCCTCCGGTCTGCAGCTCCTGCTGCGCCCCAAGCTGTCCCTGTTCCCGTACAACACCCCGCACCCCGCGGTGTTCATCTGCTCGTCGGCCACCCCGCCCGGCCCCGGCGTGCACGGCATGTCCGGCCACAACGCGGCCAAGGCCGTCTGGAGGAGGCTGAGACAGACATGACCGGCATCACACTCGTCCAGGGCGACATCACCCGCCAGGAAGCCGACGCGATCGTCAACGCCGCCAACTCCTCCCTCCTCGGCGGTGGAGGCGTGGACGGCGCGATCCACCGGCGCGGCGGCCCCGCGATCCTCGAGGAGTGCCGCAAGCTGCGCGCCTCCCACTACGGCAAGGGACTGCCCACGGGCCAGGCCGTCGCCACGACCGCCGGCGAACTGGCTGCCCGCTGGGTGATCCACACGGTCGGCCCGGTCTGGTCGTCCTCCGACGACCGCTCGGAGCTCCTCGCGTCCTGCTACCGCCGCTCACTCGAAGTGGCCGACGACCTCGGCGCCCGCACGGTCGCGTTCCCGGCCATCTCCACCGGTATCTACGGCTGGCCCATGGACGACGGCGCCCGCATCGCGGTGGAGACGGTGCGCGGGACGGACACGGCCGTCGAAGAGGTCAGATTCGTCCTCTTCGACGAGCGTGCGTACGACGCGTTCGCCCGCCGGCTCGGCTAGCCGAACAGGCCGGGCCGCATCGACCGCACCCGCCGGACGAGGTCCGCGACAGCCCCGTCCCACTCCGGATGCGCGAAGTCGAATCCGGCCGCGCGCAGCCGGCCCGGGACCACCCGGCGGCTCTTGAACAGCAGCTCCGTGTCCGAGCGCAGCGCGAACGCGCCCAGCTCCGCCATCCACCGCGTCGCCGGCAGCCCCACCGGGACGCCCCAGGCGGTGCGAAGAGCCCGCATGAACGCCCGGTGCGGGAGCGGGCCCGGCGAGGCGAGGTTGACCGGCCCTTCGAGGTCGTCGCGGGCGATCAGGAACTCCACCGCGCGCACGAAGTCCTCGTCGTGGATCCAGGAGACGTACTGCGCACCGCCGGCGACCGGCCCGCCCAGACCGAGGCGCGCCAGCCGCAGCAGTACGTCGAAGACCCCGCCGCGATCCGGGCTCATGACCATCGCCGAGCGCAGCACCACCTTCCGCGTCTTCGGTGTCCGCGCCTCGGCCTGCGCCTGCTCCCAGTTCTTCGCGATCTCGACGCTGTAGGCCCAGTAGTCGGGCACCCCGGCCTCCGAGCCGCCGATCACTCCCGTCGACTCGTCGTTCGCCGCGTCGTAGCGATGGGCGTAGATCGTCGCCGTACTCATCTGCAGCCAGACCCGCGGTGGCCGCTCGGCGGCGGCGATCGCCTCGCCGATCACCCGCGCCGAATCCACCCGGGAATCCATCATGGCCCGTGGGTTCTCGGCGGTGTAGCGGCAGGAGACGCTGCGGCCGGCCAGGTTGATCACGACGTCGCAGCCGTCGACCGCCGCCGCCCAGTGGCCCAGCGCGGCCCCGTCCCAGCCGATGTGACGTTCCTGTTCAGGGTGCCTGGTCAAGACCGTGACCTCGTGACCCGCCGCCGTCAGCGCACGGTCCAGGACCGTGCCCACCTGTCCGGTCCCCCCGGGCAGTACAACCTTCATCGAGCCCCCCTCTGCTTCGGTTGACACCAGCCTAGCCCGCAGATTTGAACGCGTTCAAATAGGGGTGGGTTTCCGGGAAGCCGAGCGGGGGTGGGGCCCCCGTCACGGGCAGTGTCTGTCTCCATGCTGCGTATCGGCGCTCCGCACCACATGGTGGTGATGCGGCATACTCCGCCGGTACGACGGCCCGCAGCCGCGAACCGCAGCCGTGGGCGGCGCTCCGCCCCGCGCGGCGCCGACGACGCCTCTGACCTGGAGTCCGACATGACCACACCGCGGGACCTCCTGATCGCCACCCTCGATGCGGCCCCCGAGCCGCCCGTCGAGCAGGGCGAGCTCTCGCTGGCACTCGCCGGAGCCGAGCTCCTCGATCTCCTTGACGCCGAGGCCCTCTCCCTGGACGGCGACCGCATCGTGCCGCGTCTCCAGCCGGTGCTTGGCGACGTGCTGTTGGACGCGGCGGCGGGCGCGCTGGACCGGCAGGCGCCGTACGAGTCCGTCGAGGACTGGCTGTGGCGTCGGGGCCGTGGCCTGTACGCGGCCTATTTCGCCGCCCTGGAGAAGGACGGCCTGGTCGCCCGGCGACGGCACTCGATCCTCCCGATCCGCACCGGCCGGACGGAACTGGTCGATTCGCCGGACCGGCGCCGGGCGGCCGAGCGCTGGGAGTCCGACGAGCCCGTCCTCGGCGCCCTCGCGGCCGCCATCGGCATCCATGACGAGCCCGCCGAGGACTTCGCGGACCGCGTCGACGAGGCCGTGGTGACCGTGCTGGCCGCCGTCAACGACGCGGTGGTGGAACTGCAGGCCACCCGACAGCGCCGGAGCATCGAGGAGGCCGCCTTCGACAACGTCTGGCGAGCCCCCTGACCAGGGCACAAGAGGAGATCACGAGGAATACGACGGGCACTCAGGACCGTTCACATCAACGTCCGACCTGGCCCGAGACGAAGGAGCGCGCTTGAACCCGGGTACCACGGCACCGCCCGCACCGGCGAAGGCACTGCTGGAGGACTTCTCCCTCGAGATGACCGGCAAGGACGTACCGAAGCTCGAGGAGGCCCGGGACGGCATCCCGCAGGGCACCCGCGTCAACGTCACCTTCCTCGGCCACGAGGACCTCCAGACGCGCCTCGCCGCGGCCCGCGCGGTCAAGCGCCTCGGTTTCGTCCCCGTCCCGCACATCTCCGCCCGCCGCCTGCCCTCGCGGGCCGACCTGGAGCGGTTCCTGTCCGGCCTGGAGGCCGACGGCACCGGTGAGAACGTGTTCGTGGTGGGCGGCGACCCCGCCCGTCCCGAGGGCCCGTACGAGGACGCGCTCGCCGTCATCCGCACCGGGCTCCTCCAGGGCCACGGCGTCCGCCACGTCGGCATCAGCGGCTACCCGGAGGGTCACCCCGCCATCACCGAGCACTCCCTGTGGTCGGCGCTCACCGACAAGCACGCGGTGCTCGGCGCCGAGCGGCTGGAGGGCAATGTCATCACCCAGTTCGGCTTCGACGCCGAACCGGTCCTCGACTGGGTCGAGGCGGTAAGGGCCCGCGACGTCGACCTGCCGATCCGCATAGGCGTCCCCGGCCCCGCCGGCGTACGCCGCCTGCTGGGCTACGCCGCTCGCTTCGGCGTCGGCGCCAGCGCCTCCATCGCCCGCAAGTACGGCTTCTCGCTGACCAACCTCGTGGACACGGCGGGCCCGGACCGGTTTCTACGCGAACTGGCCCAGGAGTACGACCCGGGGCGCCACGGCGAGCTGAAAGTGCACTTCTACACGTTCGGTGGGCTGCACGCGACCTCGGAGTGGATCGCCCGGTTCCGACACGAAGGCTGACGCTCAAGCGGTGAGGTGGGCGGCGGCGCAGGCCCGGAAGGCCGAGAGCAGAGGGTTGCGGTCGTCCCGGCGGGTCACGAGGACCACCTGGACCGGTTCGACGCCCTCGACCGGGACCGAGGCGAGGTCCGGGCGAAGGCCGGTGCGGAACCCCGCCGGCCCGAAGGCCACGATCTGCCCGCCCGCGACGAGTTCGGGACCACTACTTCGGCGGGCCCGCTCGCTGACGGTCACTCGGCGTCGGTGATCCCCAGCCGCAGGTGTTCGACGTGGTACACGGCCTGGTCGAGGAGTTCGGCGACATGGTTGTCGTGCAGCGCGTACACCACGGAGCGGCCGCGCCGCTCGCCCACCACCAGGCCCAGGTTGCGCAGCAGCCGCAGTTGGTGCGAGCACGCCGACTGCTCCATGCCCACCTCGGCGGCCAACTCGGTGGCGGGCAGCGGGCCTTCGCGCAGCCGGGCCAGGATCAGCAGCCGGGAGGGCGTGGACAGGGCCTGGAGGGTGGTGGCCACGTTCCCGACGTTGCCGGCGTCCAGGCGTACCCGTTCGGTGGCTGCGGTGGTGACGGCTCCATGACCCATGGAGGCATCCTACCCAACGAACATGAACGGATGAACGAGTCTTCATGTGTTCCTGTATGGTGGCCGCGTGTCCACGACTCTCGCCCCCGCTCCCGTCCCCGAGACCCGGCCCACGGTGCTCGATCGCCGCACCCGGGTCCTCGCCCTGCCCGAGGCCCGCTGGGCGCTCGCGGCGACGATCACCTTCCTGCTGGGCCTCACCCTGCACCTCGGCGGCGCGCCCGGCTGGTCCTACGGCCCGCTGTACGCCGTTGCGTACGCCGCGGGCGGCTGGGAACCCGCCCTCGAAGGGGTGCGGGCGCTGCGCCAGAAGACCCTGGACGTCGACCTGCTGATGATCGTCGCCGCCCTCGGCGCGGCCGCCATCGGCCAGGTACTCGACGGCGCCCTGCTGATCGTCATCTTCGCCACCTCCGGCGCCCTGGAGGCCCTGGCCACCGCCCGCACCGCCGACTCCGTGCGCGGCCTGCTCGACCTCGCGCCGACCACCGCGACCCGGCTGACCGACGGCGATGAGGAGACCGTGCCGACCGCCGAACTTGCCATCGGTGACGTCCTGTTGATCCGCCCCGGGGAACGCGTCGGCGCCGACGGCACGGTTCTCGACGGCGTGAGCGAGGCCGACCAGGCGAGCATCACCGGCGAGCCCCTCCCCGTCGTCAAGCGCCCCGGCGACGAGGTTTTCGCGGGCACCCTCAACGGCACCGGCGCCCTGCGCGTCCGCGTCGAGCGCGACCCCGCGGACTCCGTCATCGCCCGCATCGTGACCCTCGTCGAGGAGGCGTCCCGCACGAAGGCACCGACCCAGCTGTTCATCGAGAAGGTCGAACAGCGGTACGCGGTGGGCGTGGTGGCCGCGACAATCGCCGTCTTCGCCGTCCCGCTCGTCTTCGGCGCAGACTTGACGGCCGCGCTGCTGCGGGCGATGACCTTCATGATCGTCGCCTCCCCCTGCGCGGTCGTCCTCGCGACGATGCCGCCCCTGCTGTCCGCCATCGCCAACGCCGGCCGCCACGGCGTACTGGTCAAGTCCGCCGTCGCCATGGAGCGCCTCGGCGAGATCGACACCGCCGCCCTGGACAAGACCGGCACCCTGACCGAGGGCGCCCCCGAGGTGACGGCCGTACGACCCCTGCCCGGCTCCGGCCTCGACGAGGACGCCCTCCTCGCCCTCGCCGCCGCGGCCGAGCACCCCAGCGAACACCCGCTGGCCCGCGCGATCGTCACCGCCGCGCGCACCCGCGGGCTACGCCTCGCACCGGCCGAGGAGTTCACCGCGACGCCGGGGCGCGGGGTGACTGCTGTGGTCGAGGGGCAGGCGGTGGCTGTGGGGCGTACGGACGGGGCAGGCGCGGGGACGGACCCCGCGCCGGGCGCGGAAGGCGCCACCGTCGTCCTCGTCACCCTGAACGGCACCCCCGTCGGCACCCTCGCCCTCACCGACCGGCTGCGTCCCGCCGCCCCCGCGACCACCGCCGCCCTGACCGCCCTCACCGGCAGCGCGCCCGTCCTGCTCACCGGCGACCACGCCCCGGCCGCCGCCCGGGTCGCCCAGGCCACCGGCCTCACCGACGTCCGCGCGGGCCTCCTGCCCGAGGACAAGGTGAACGCCGTGCGGGACCTCCAACTCGCCGGCCGCAAAGTGCTGTTCGTCGGAGACGGCGTCAACGACGCGCCCGCCCTCGCCGCCGCGCACTCCGGTGTGGCCATGGGGCGCGCGGGCTCCGACCTGGCGCTGGAGACGGCGGACGCGGTCGTGGTGCGCGACGAGCTGACGGCCGTACCCGCGGTCGTACGACTGTCCCGCGCCGCCCGTCGGCTCGTCGTCCAGAACCTGGTGATCGCCGGTGTCTTCATCACGGGACTGGTCGCCTGGGACCTGATCGGGCACCTTCCGCTGCCGCTCGGCGTCGCGGGGCACGAGGGTTCGACCGTGCTGGTCGGCCTGAACGGACTGCGGCTCCTGCGCGCGTCCGCCTGGCGATCCGGGCAGGTGCAGGACAGCCGACCTTGATGTCGGTTTCCCGCCAGCCCCAGCACGGTCCATGGCCGATGCTGGACGCATGCAGAACGGGATGCACGACGGAAAGTACGTCGGGATGCACGTCGACAGGGAGCGCTGTGTGCGCGCCGTCCAGTCCAAGGACGCGCGCTTCGACGGCTGGTTCTTCACCGCCGTCCTGACCACCCGCATCTACTGCCGGCCCAGCTGCCCGGTCGTGCCGCCCAAGCCCGAGAACATGACGTTCTACCCGAGCGCCGCGGCCTGCCAGCAGGCCGGATTCCGGGCCTGCAAGCGCTGCCGGCCCGACACCAGCCCCGGCTCCCCGGAGTGGAACCAGCGCGCCGACTTGGTGGCCCGCGCCATGCGGCTGATCGCCGACGGCGTGGTGGACCGCGAGGGCGTGCCGGGGCTGGCGGCCCGCCTCGGCTACAGCACCCGCCAGGTCGAGCGCCAGCTTCTCGCCGAGCTGGGCGCCGGCCCCCTCGCGCTCGCCCGCGCCCAGCGCGCCCAGACGGCCAGGCTCCTCATCGAAACCACGCCGCTGCCCATGGCGGAGATCGCCTTCGCCGCCGGCTTCTCCTCGATCCGCACCTTCAACGACACCGTCCGTGAGGTCTTCGCCCTCTCCCCGAGCGACCTGCGCGCCCGCGCGCCGAAGAAAGCCACTCCGACCACCCCGGGCGCGCTGTCCCTGCGGCTCCCCTTCCGCGCCCCGCTCAACCCGGACAACCTCTTCGGCCACCTCGCGGCGACCGCCGTACCGGGCGTGGAGGAGTGGCGCGACGGCGCCTATCGCCGCACGCTCCGCCTGCCGTACGGCCACGGCATCGTGGCCCTCACCCCCCGCCCCGACCACATCGCCTGCCGCCTCACCCTGAGCGACCTGCGCGATCTGCCCGTCGCCATCAGCCGCTGCCGTCGTCTGCTCGACCTGGACGCCGACCCGGTCGCGGTCGACGATCAGCTGCGCACGGACCCGTTCCTCGCGCCCCTGGTCGACAAGGCGCCGGGCCGCCGGGTGCCGCGCACCGTCGACGAGGCCGAGTTCGCCGTCCGGGCCGTACTCGGGCAGCAGGTCTCCACGGCCGCCGCCCGCACCCACGCCGCCCGCCTGGTCACCGCGCACGGCATCCCTGTCGACGACCCCGAGGGCGGCCTCACCCACCTCTTCCCGGCCCCCGAGGCGCTCGCTGTCCTCGACCCGGAGTCTCTGGCGATGCCTCGCACCCGCCGCACCACCTTCACCACACTCGTCCACCAACTGGCCGACGGCACCCTCCACTTGGGTGTGGAGAGCGACTGGACCGAAACCCGCTCCCGCCTTCTGGCCCTTCCCGGCTTCGGCCCCTGGACGGCCGACGTCATCACGATGCGCGCCCTCGGCGACCCCGACGCCTTCCTCCCCACCGACCTCGGCATCCGCCGCGCAGCCCAGGAGCTGGACCTGCCGTCGACCCCGGCCGCCCTCACCGCCCGCGCGGCGGCCTGGCGGCCCTGGCGGGCGTACGCCGTCCAGTACCTGTGGGCGACGGACGGCCACCCGATCAACTTCCTGCCCGTGTAAGGACGTGAAGGACGTGAAGGACGTTCCGATGAAGCAGCACACCGTGCTCGACAGCCCCTACGGCCCCCTGACCCTGGTCGCCGACACCGACGGCGCCCTGTGCGGGCTCTACATGACCGAACAGCGCCACCGGCCCCCGGAGGAGACCTTCGGCGCCCGCGACGACTCGCTCTTCGGTGCGGCCGAGGACCAGCTGACCGCCTATTTCGCGGGGGAGTTGAAGGAGTTCACCCTCGAACTCCGCCTGCACGGCACGCCGTTCCAGCGCACCGTCTGGGAACAGCTGACGCGGATCCCGTACGGCGAGACGCGCACGTACGGCGAACTCGCCGACGCCCTCGGCAACCCCAACGCGTCCCGCGCCGTCGGCCTCGCCAACGGCCGCAACCCCGTCGGCATCATCGTCCCCTGCCACCGCGTCGTCGGCTCCGACGGCAGCCTCACCGGCTACGGCGGCGGCCTCGACCGCAAGCGCCGCCTCCTGGACTTCGAGAGGGGAACGGCGTTGTTCTAGCCGTACCAGCCACCTTGTATGGTCACGCGGGTGACGACGCGGCCGGGCCCGCGTCTCATGGAGCACGACCTCGACCATAGGGGTGAGATGGCGGCAAGTGACGTGCAGGTCTGGACCGGAATCGTCGGAACGTTCGTCACCGTCGGGGTCAGTGTGCTCGGGGTGCTGAACTTCCAGCGGAAGCGGGACAGGTCGGCGGCCGTCGGGGCGGCGTTCCGGGACGTGGTGGAGTCCCTGGCGTCGGACAACACGACGCAGCAGATGGCCGCCGCGATCCTGATGCGCCGCTTCTTCGACCACAACTCCGAACAGGGCGCGGGCCGCACCCCCTATGCCAACGAGGCGATCGCGGTGATCGCCGGACTGCTCCGCGAATCCCCGACCGGACAGATCCAGAAGGTCCTGGCCGACGGCCTCCGCTACGCGCCGTCCCTCTCCCGCGCCGACCTCCAGGGATGCAATCTGGCGCGCGCCTACCTCGGGAACCGCGAGGGCGACAGGAAGGTCGTCGACCTCACGCACGCCGACCTCTTCGAGGCCGATCTCACCGGCGCGTCCCTGCGGGGCGTCACCGCGTCCGGGGCGGTCTTCTACCGGGCGACCCTGGTGAACGCCGTCCTGGTCGACGCCGACCTGACCGGGGCGGACTTCCGGGAGGCGCGACTGACCGGCGCCCGGTTCCGCGGGGCCCGGCTCGACGGCGCACAGTTCTCGGGCGCCACGGACATACCCGCGGACGTCGCGCGTCGGCTGGACCCGGCCGGAAACGCAGTGAGCGAAGAACACGCATGAAGACCGACACCGAACCCGTCCGCATCTTCCTCGGGGCGCCCTCCATCCTCACCCAGGACCAGCAGACCACCCTGAAACAGTGGACGGTCTGGCTGGAGGACCAGTCGTTCCGGGTGGTCCGGCTGGGACGGGACGGCCACGGCGACGATCCCTGGCACACGCTGCCCCGCATCCTGGCGCGGGTCGACGGCGTCGTCCTGCTTGGGTTCCGGCAGCTCGACGCACGTCACTCCGTCTGGCGACCGGACACCGACGAGGAAGCACCCTCGTCCCGCTGGTGGACCTCTCCCTGGCTCCAGTTGGAGGCCGGGATGGCGGTCGCCCTGGCCCTGCCCGTCCTGGTCGCGCCCGAAGACGACGTCGAGGAAGGCGTGTTCGACCCCGAGGTATGGAACGGCCAGGTGAACGGGGCGGAGTTGAGCACACCGGGCCGGGCGGCCGACGACTGGCTGGACGCCGTCCATGCCCGCCGGGTCCGCCACTCGGGAAGCTCAGGGTGAGGCGGTCTCCCGGAGCCGGCGCAGCAGTTCGGGCAGAGCGGTGCCGATGGGTTCGCGGATGAACTCGTCGGCTCGGTCGTCGTACGGCGTCGGTTCGGCGTTGACGATGACGAGCCGTGCCCCGTGGTCGGCGGCGACACCGGCGAGCCCGGCGGCGGGCTGGACCTGGAGGCTGGTGCCGACGGCGATGAACACGGTGCAGGCCTTGGTGATCGCGAGCGACTCTCCGAGCACGACCGGGTCGAGCCGCTCGCCGAACATCACGGTCGCCGACTTCAGGATGCCGCCGCACTCCAGGCACGGCGGATCCGCCTCCCCGGCCTCGACCCGCGCGATCGCGTCCTCCATCGGCCCGCGCGCATGACACCGCGTACACACGAAACTCCGCGCGCTGCCGTGCAGTTCGAGCACCTTTCGGGCAGGCATCCCGGCGAGCTGATGCAGCCCGTCCACGTTCTGCGTGATCACCCGCACGGGCACACCGGACTTGTCCAGCTCGGCGACGGCCAGATGCGCCGCGTTCGGCTCCGCCTTGAGCGTCCGGTTCTTCCGCCGCATCTGCCACGACCGTCGCCGGATCTCCGGATCGCCCATGTAGTACTCGTACGTCACGAGCTTCTCGGCCCCGGGATCGCGCCGCCAGAGCCCGTTGGGGCCCCGATAATCGGGGATTCCGGAGTCGGTGGAGATACCTGCGCCACTGAGGATGGCCACGAGGGGCTTGGTCATGGGTTCGAGGGTAGGTCGGGTGGTCCGCCGGCGGCGAGCGGTTATCGGGCGGGGGGCCTGGTCAGGCGACCCGGTTGCCGTTCTCCAGTTCCGCCGTGCCCGAGCCCTCCGCGAGAACGTCCAGTGCGGTCAGGACGCGCCGGCCCAGGGCGCCGGGCAGGTGGTCCGTGATCTCCTCGCGGGGAACCAGGCGCCAGGAGAGGAGTTCCTCCTCCTGGAGGCGGATCGAGCGCAGGTCGCCGGCGGAGAGGACGCCGCCGTCGTACAGGTACGCCACCAGCGGCGGGCGGCCCGTTCCGTGTACCCAGTCCACCGCGAGCAGGCGTCCGAGTTCGACGTCGAGGCCGATCTCCTCGGCCGTCTCACGGCGCGCGCCCTGGCGCGGGGTCTCCCCGTCGTCGGACTCGATCGTGCCGCCCGGAAGCGCCCATCCGTCACGGTAGTTGGGCTCGACGAGCAGCACCCGGCCCTCGGCGTCACGGAACAGGGCGGCGGCACCGGCGAGGACGCGGGGGAGACCCGCGATGTACGTGGCGAAGTCTTGAGTCGTGGTCACTCAGGAAGGGTAACCAGCCGCAGGGTGCGCTCCGCGAGGTCGCTGATGCGCACCCCGTCGAAGCCGAACACCGCGCTGCGGACCGTGTCCTCCAACGGGTCCTTCCACTGGGCCGGGATCGCCTCCGCGCCGGTCAGCACCCCGGCCACCGAGCCCGCCGTGGCCCCGTTGGAGTCGGTGTCCAGGCCGCCGCGCACGGTCAGGGCGATGGTCCGGGTGAAGTCGCCGTCGCCGTACAGCAGCCCGGCGGTGAGTACGGCGACGTTCGGGATCGTGTGGATCCAGCCGAGCCCGGCGGTCTCCTCCGACACCGTGGACAGGGTGTCCTCCCAGGTCATGCGCGTCTCGTGGAGGGAGACGACCCGGCGCACGGTTCGGGCCAGCCGACTGCTCGCCGGGACCACCGTCAGCGCGGTGTCGACGGCGTTCCGCACGGTCGGGGCGGTGAACGCCGCCGAGACCAGCGCCGCCGCCCACATCGCGCCGTAGACCCCGTTCCCGGTGTGCGACAGCACTGCGTCCCGGCGGGCCAGGGCGGCGGCGCGGCGTGGGGCGCCGGGGCAGGTCCAGCCGTAGACGTCGGCGCGGATCAGGGCGCCGATCCACTCCTGGTACGGGTTCTCGTACGTCGCCGTCAGCGGCGGTTTCATCCCGTTCGCGAGGTTGCGGTACGCCGCGCGCTCCGCCGTGAAGGTCTGCAGATACGGCAGCCGCAGCAGCCACAGGTCGCCGACCTGCTCGGTGCTGAAGTCGAAGCCGTGGGTCTCCAGGAGGTGCAGACCGAGGATCGCGTAGTCGACGTCGTCGTCACGGCAGCTGCCGTGGATACGGCCGCGGACGCACTGGCGCCACTCCGGGCGCAGCTCGACGCCGTCGGAGTCGTCGGCGGGCTCGGGGAGGTAGTCGGTGAGCGGCAGGGCGGCGGCCTGTCGCAGATAGCGGTCGATACGGTCCCGCGTCCACAGGTCGCCCTGCTCGACCGGCTTGCCGAGCATGTTGCCCGCGATCCGGCCCAGCCAGCCCCCGAGGATGCGGTCAGCGAGCTCCGGCTCGGTGGCCACAGGGGTCATGGGGTTGGTCTACCCGGTATCGGGCCCGTGGCACAGGGGGTTGCCAGGAGGTTCCCAGGGTTCGGGCGGGGCATGACGGCGGGGGTGCGCTCCGGTTAAGGTCGCAGCGGCGCGACTGGCCCCGACGTGTGCGGGGCCCGGAGAGCAAGGGGAATGCAAGTGGCGGACGCCGGAGTCGACGGCACCCGACGGGTGCTCATCGCCGCGGACAAGTTCAAGGGCTCGCTGACGGCGGTGCAGGTCGCGGAGCGGGTGGCGGCCGGATTGCGCCGGGTCGTGCCGGATCTCGAGGTGGAGTCGCTGCCCGTCGCCGACGGCGGTGACGGGACCGTGGCCGCGGCCGTCGCCGCCGGGTTCGAGCGGCGGGAGGTACGGGTCGCGGGGCCGCTGGGGCACGAGGTGACCGCCGCGTTCGCGCTGCGTGGTGACACCGCGGTCGTGGAGATGGCGGAGGCGAGCGGGCTGCAACGGCTGCCGGCCGGGGTCTTCGCGCCGCTCACGGCGTCCACGTTCGGCTCCGGAGAGCTGCTGCGCGCCGCGCTCGACGCGGGCGCCCGGACCATCGTCTTCGGGGTCGGCGGCAGCGCCACGACGGACGGCGGGGCCGGGATGCTGTCCGCGCTCGGCGCGCGACTGCTGGACGCGGACGGGGAGCGGGTGCCGCCGGGGGGCGGCGGGCTGGCGTCGCTGGCCCGGGCCGACCTGTCCGGACTCGACCCCCGGCTGTCCTCGGTCGACCTGGTCCTCGCGAGCGATGTCGACAATCCGCTGACCGGGCCGAAGGGCGCGCCCGCGGTGTACGGCCCGCAGAAGGGGGCCTCGCCGGAGGACGTCGCGACGCTGGACGCGGCGCTCGCGCACTTCGCGGAGGTGCTGGAGGGTGCGCTCGGTCCGCGTGCCGCCGAGTACGCGGCGTCGCCCGGGGCGGGGGCCGCGGGGGGTATCGGGTACGGCGCGCTGCTGCTCGGGGCGCGGTTCCGGGCCGGGATCGAGGTCATGCTCGACGTACTGGGCTTCGCCCCCGCGCTGGAGCGGGCGTCGCTGGTGATCACCGGTGAGGGGTCGCTGGACGAGCAGACGCTGCACGGGAAGGCACCGGCGGGGGTTGCTGCGGCGGCTCGGGCGGCGGGGAAGACGGTCGTGGCTGTGTGCGGGCGGGTTGCTCTGCCGGATGCGGTGTTGCAGCGGGCGGGGATTTCGCGGGCCTACGCGCTTACGTCGATCGAGCCGGACGTGGCTACGTGCATCGCGGATGCCGGGCCGATCCTGGAGCGTCTCGCCGCGCGAATCGCCGAGGACGTCCTGGGCTGAGGCCCCTGGGGGCTCCGTTTCCCACCCACCCGTCACGGTCGGCTGCAAGGGCGCCCCTTGAACCCAGCGAGTCGGGTGGTGGGTGGGGCATAGGCCGGGGGGCTGGGGGCGGAGCCCCCGGGGACGGTCACACCAGCACCGTGCGCCCGCAAAGCGAAGGGCCCCGAACCCAACCAGGTCCGGGGCCCCAAGAAACACACGCGTTACGGCAACTGCGCGGTCCGCGCCTCACGCCGGTTGTCGCGGAAGTTGTTCACCCGGCGAGCCGTGGCGAACAGGGGAATCACCGCGCCCATAACGAGCTGCAGCGCACAGCCCGTCTGCAACAGCAGCTGACCGCTCGGCGCGTCGAAGGCCCACGCCGCCAGCAGCCCCATCGACAGGACGATCCAGGCGAGCACGCCCCCGGCGAGACGCCCCCGCGGCTTCGGGTACTCCACCCGGCTCACCATCAGCCAGGCCGTACCCAGGATCGCAAGGAGCGTCGCCACGAACGGCAGCTCGAGGAGCACGATCGACACGACCGTCAGCGCGCCGAAGGGAGACGGCATCCCCTGGAACATGCCGTCCTTTATCGTCACGCACGAGAAGCGCGCCAGACGGAGGACCACGGCCAGGAGCACCACGATTGCCCCTAGCGCCGCCATCCTCTGGTGCGCGTCGTCAGCCACCATGCCGTAGACCAGCACGAAGTACGCCGGAGCCAGACCGAAGCTGATCAGGTCCGAGAGGTTGTCCAGTTCCGCGCCCATGGGGGAGGAGCGCAGCTTGCGCGCCACCAGGCCGTCGAACAGGTCGAAGACCGCGGCGCAGAGCATGAGGATGACCGCCGTGGCCGCGCTGTGGCGGGCCATGCCGGTCTCCTGGTCGCCGGTGAGGTGCGGGATCAGGATGCCGGTGGTCGTGAAGTAGACGGCCATGAAGCCGCACGTCGCGTTGCCGAGCGTGAGGGTGTCCGCTATCGAGAGGCGGAGAGAGAGCGGAATCTCCTCCTCTTCGTCGACCTCGTCGGCCTCGGGCACCCAGCCCGCCTGAGTCTCCGGATCAATCACGGTCAATGCGAGTCACCCCAGCCACGGTCTTCTGGCCGACCTCGACCGCGACCTCCACGCCCTCGGGGAGGTAGAGGTCGACACGCGAGCCGAAGCGGATCAGACCGATCCGGTCACCCTGCTCTACCTTCGTGCCCTGCGGGACGTAGGGGACGATGCGGCGGGCCACCGCGCCAGCGATCTGGATCATCTCGATGTCGCCGAGTTCGGTGTCGAAATGCCAGACTACGCGCTCGTTGTTCTCGCTCTCCTTGTTGAAAGCGGGAACGAAGCCTCCGGGGACATGCTCGACCGACGTGACCGTGCCGGAGAGCGGGGCGCGGTTCACGTGGACGTTGAGCGGGCTCATGAAGATCGCGACGCGGGTGCGTCCGTCCTTCCACGGCATGATGCTCTGCACCACACCATCGGCGGGCGAGATGACCCGGCCCTGAGCAATCTCGCGCTCGGGGTCGCGGAAGAACCACAGCATGCCCGCCGCGAGCGCGGTGGCGGGCACGGCCACGGCCTTGGCGGCGCCGGAACGGCGAGCGCGGGCCAGGCTGAGGGCTGCGGTGGCGACGGTCGGGATAAGCCACGGCGATGCTCCGCGCGCAAGACGTACGCCGACCAGGCTGTCGCGTGGTGCAGAGGTTTGGCTGTGGGGCATGGATGACCTTCGTAGCGGATGATGCCGCGCTGTAACGGGGGACGGCGGCTTTCCCGGGATCGTACCGGTCGGGGGCTACAACTGGGCAAGCCAGGAAGCTGAGTCGGCGGCCGAAGACTGCCTACTGGGTGTGATCTTCTTCTCGAAGAAAACACCCTGTATGCGGACAATCAGCCCTGGAATCGATACTCTTCGAGCAACCTGCGCCCGATGATCATTTTCTGGATCTCGGCGGTGCCTTCACCGATCAGCAGCATCGGTGCCTCGCGGTAGAGGCGCTCGATCTCGTACTCCTTGGAGAAGCCGTAGCCGCCGTGGATCCGGAAGGCATCCTCCACGACCTCCTTGCAGTACTCGGAGGCGAGGTACTTCGCCATCCCCGCTTCGAGGTCGTTTCGTTCCCCGGAGTCCTTTTTGCGTGCAGCGTTCACCATCATGGCATGCGCCGCCTCGACCTTGGTGGCCATCTCGGCGAGCTTGAACTGGATGGCCTGGTGCTGGGCGATCGGCTTGCCGAAAGTATGACGCTGCTGGGCGTACTGGACGCCGAGCTCGAACGCACGCTGCGCGACCCCGCAGCCGCGCGCCGCCACATTGACGCGGCCGACCTCGACTCCGTCCATCATTTGGTAAAAACCTCGGCCGGTCGTACCGCCGAGTACCCGATTGGCCGGAATGCGTAGGCCGTCCATGATCAGTTCAGTGGTATCGACGCCCTTGTAGCCCATCTTCTCGATCTTGCCCGGGATGGTGAGGCCGGGGCGGACCTCTCCGAAGCCGGGCTCCTTCTCGACGAGGAAGGTCGTCATCGACTTGTGCGGCGCGGTGCCCTCGGGGTGGCCTTCGTCACTTCGGACGAGGATCGCCACGAGAGACGACGTACCGCCGTTCGTCAGCCACATCTTCTGGCCGTTCAGGACGTACTCGTCGCCGTCCTTGACCGCCTTCGACGTGATCGCGGAGACGTCCGAGCCGAGCCCCGGCTCCGACATCGAGAAGGCGCCGCGGATGTCGCCGGCCGCCATGCGCGGCAGGAAGTGGTCCTTCTGCTCCTGCGTGCCGTGCTGCTTGAGCATGTACGCCACGATGAAGTGCGTGTTGATGATGCCGGACACCGACATCCAGCCACGGGCGATCTCCTCGACGCACAGGGCGTAGGTGAGGAGCGACTCGCCCAGGCCGCCGTACTCCTCGGGAATCATCAGCCCGAACAGGCCGAGTTCCTTGAGGCCGTCGACGATCTGCTGCGGGTACTCGTCGCGGTGCTCCAGCTCGGTGGCGACCGGGATGATCTCCTTGTCCACGAAGTCGCGGACCGTGGAGACGATCTCCTGCTGGATGTCCGTCAGACCGGCGGTCTGGGCGAGGCGGCTCATTACTTCTCCTGAGACTTCGGCTCCGGGCGGCCGGGCTGCTCGCCGCCGCGCTCCTTGATGTACGTCTCGGTCGGCACCATCACCTTGCGGCGGAACACGCACACGAGCGTGCCGTCCTGCTTGTAGCCCTTGGTCTCGACATAGACGATGCCGCGGTCGTTCTTCGACTTCGACGGCCACTTGTCGAGCACGGTCGTCTCGCCGTAGATCGTGTCCCCGTGGAACGTGGGCGCCACGTGCTTGAGCGACTCGATCTCCAGGTTGGCGATCGCCTTGCCGGAGATGTCCGGGACGGACATGCCGAGCAGGAGGGAGTAAATGTAGTTGCCCACGACGACGTTCTTGCCGAAGTCCGTGGTGTTCTCGGCGTAGTTGACGTCCATGTGGAGCGGGTGGTGGTTCATGGTGAGGAGACAGAACAAGTGGTCGTCGTACTCCGTGACCGTCTTGCCCGGCCAGTGCTTGTACGTCGCCCCGACCTCGAACTCCTCGTAGGTGCGTCCGAACTGCATCGCGCTCAGGCCTCCGGGATCTCGAACTTGCTGGTGCGCTGCATGCCGGCGGCGCGGCCCTTGCCCGAGATGACCAGGGCCATCTTGCGGCTGGCCTCGTCGATCATCTCGTCGCCGAGCATCGCGGAGCCCTTCTTGCCGCCCGCCTCGGACGTGTAGTAGTCGTACGCGTCCAGGATCAGCTCGGCGTGGTCGTAGTCCTCCTGGGACGGCGAGAAGATCTCGTTGGACGCCTCGACCTGGCCCGGGTGCAGGACCCATTTGCCGTCGAAGCCGAGGGCCGCGGCGCGCTGGGCGACCTCGCGGTAGCCCTCCACGTTGCGGATCTGGAGGTAGGGGCCGTCGATCGCCTGGAGGTTGTTGGCGCGGGCGGCCATCAGGATCTTCATGAGGATGTAGTGGTAGGCGTCCGCCGGGTAGCCGGGCGGCTGTTCGCCGACGACGAGCGACTTCATGTTGATCGACGCCATGAAGTCGGCCGGGCCGAAGATGATCGTCTCGACACGTGGACTGGCCTGGGCGATCTCATTGACGTTGTTGAGGCCCTGCGCGTTCTCGATCTGCGCCTCGATACCGATGCGGCCGACCTCGAAGCCCATGGTCTTCTCGATCTGAGTCAACAGCAGATCAAGAGCGACGACCTGCTGGGCGTCCTGCACCTTCGGCAGCATGATGCAGTCAAGATTCTGGCCGGCGCCCTCGACCACCGTCACGACGTCCCGGTACGTCCACTCGGTCGTCCAGTCGTTGACGCGCACGACGCGCGTCTTGCCCGTCCAGTCGCCCTCGTTGAGGAACTTGACGATGGTGTGCCGCGCCCCGGGCTTGGCGAGCGGTGCGCACGCGTCCTCCAGGTCCAGGAAGACCTGGTCGGCCGGGAGGCCCTGCGCCTTCTCCAGGAAGCGCGGGTTCGAGCCCGGCACGGCGAGGCAGGAGCGCCGCGGACGCAGACGGTTGACGGGCGTGGTCATGCGGGGACCTCCAGGGGGTCGAGCTTGTTCGCTTTCCGGATCTCGTCGACGATACGGCCTATGATTCCCGTGATGTCGAAGTCCTTAGGGGTGAAGACCGCGGCCACTCCAGCGGCCCTGAGCTGGTCGGCGTCGGCGTTCGGGATGATCCCGCCCGCGATCACCGGG
Organism: Streptomyces sp. NPDC002619; assembly: GCF_042889305.1. Classification (NCBI taxonomy): domain Bacteria; kingdom Bacillati; phylum Actinomycetota; class Actinomycetes; order Kitasatosporales; family Streptomycetaceae; genus Streptomyces; species Streptomyces sp. NPDC002619. Next base: position 443,255 of record NZ_JBIAQV010000003.1, read on the forward strand.
ATGTCGGCCGCGCTGGCCTCGCGCAGCCGCTCCAGCACGTCCGGCACGAGCTGGGCGTGCGAGCCGGAGAGGATGGACAGGCCGACCGCGTGCACGTCCTCGGCGAGGGCCGCGTCCACGATCTGCTCGGGCGTCAGCCGGATGCCCTGGTAGACCACCTCGAACCCGGCGTCACGCGCGCGTACGGCGATCTGCTCGGCGCCGTTGGAGTGTCCGTCCAGGCCCGGCTTGCCGACCAGGAAGCGCAGCTTGCCGACGCCCAGGTCGCGGGCGGTGGCGTCCACCCTGGCGCGCACCTCGGCCATCGCCGAGCCCTGTTCGGCGGGAACGGCCACCGGCGCGGACGAGACCCCGGTCGGCGCCCGGAATTCGCCGAACACCTCGCGCAGGGCCCCGGCCCACTCGCCGGTCGTGACCCCGGCGCGGGCGCATTCCAGGGTGGCCTCCATGAGGTTGTCGGTGCCCTTGGCGGCCTGCTTCAGCCGTTCCAGCGCCTTGCAGGGGCGCGGGTGGTTGAAGGGCGGCTGGTAGCGGGTGTCGCGCCAGCGCTGGAGCGAGGCGACAACACGGGCCTCGACCGCCGGATCGACCGTCTGGATGGCCGTATCCAGATCCGCGGTCAATGGATTGGGCTCGGTCGTCTCGAAGATGTTGACGCCGACGATCTTCTCTTGACCGGACTCGATACGGGCGCGGCGCTCGGCGTGCGAGGAGACGAGTTGCGACTTGAGGTAGCCGGACTCCACGGCGGCCATCGCGCCGCCCATCTCCTGGATCCGGTCGATCTCGGCGAGGGACTCCTCGACGAGCTGTACGACCTTCGCCTCTATGACGTGCGAGCCCTCGAAGATGTCCTCGTACTCCAGCAGGTCGCTCTCGTGCGCCAGGACCTGCTGGATGCGCAGCGACCACTGCTGGTCCCATGGGCGGGGAAGGCCCAACGCCTCGTTCCAGGCGGGGAGTTGAACGGCACGCGCACGTGCGTCCTTGGAGAGCGTCACGGCCAGCATCTCGAGCACGATCCGCTGGACGTTGTTCTCCGGCTGCGCCTCGGTCAGGCCCAGGGAGTTGACCTGGACGCCGTACCGGAAGCGGCGCTGCTTGGGGTTCTCGATGCCGTACCGCTCGCGCGTGATCTTGTCCCAGATGCGGCCGAACGCCCGCATCTTGCACATCTCCTCGACGAAGCGGACGCCCGCGTTCACGAAGAAGGAGATGCGCGCGACCACGTCACCCATCCGCTCCTCGGGCACCTGGCCGGAGTCGCGCACGGCGTCGAGGACGGCGATCGCGGTGGACATCGCGTACGCGATCTCCTGCACCGGCGTGGCCCCGGCCTCCTGCAGGTGATAGCTGCAGATGTTGATCGGGTTCCACTTGGGGATGTGGGAGACCGTGTACGCGATCATGTCGGTCGTCAGGCGGAGCGACGGCCCCGGCGGGAACACATGGGTGCCCCGGGACAGGTACTCCTTGACGATGTCGTTCTGGGTCGTGCCCTGGAGCTTGGTGATGTCCGCGCCCTGCTCCTCGGCGACGACCTGGTAGAGCGCCAGCAGCCACATGGCGGTGGCGTTGATCGTCATCGAGGTGTTCATCTGCTCCAGGGGGATGTCCTGGAACAGCCGGCGCATGTCACCGAGGTGCGAGACGGGCACGCCGACCCGGCCCACCTCGCCGCGGGCGAGGATGTGGTCGGGGTCGTAGCCGGTCTGCGTCGGCAGGTCGAACGCCACCGACAGCCCGGTCTGGCCCTTGGCGAGGTTGCGCCGGTACAGCTCGTTGGATGCCTCGGCGGTCGAGTGCCCGGCGTACGTTCGCATGAGCCAAGGCCGGTCCTTTTCCCGCCTTGTCTCGGCAGGCTGACGCTCACTCATGTACGACCTCTAGATGTTCCGGAAGCGGTTGATGGCGTCGGCGTGCTTGGCGCGCAGTTCCTCGTCGCGCACGCCCAGACCCTCCTCGGGGGCCAGACACAGGACGCCGACCTTGCCCTGGTGGAGGTTGCGGTGCACGTCGTACGCGGCCTGGCCGGTCTCCTGCAGGGAGTAGACCTTCGACAGCGTCGGGTGGATCTTGCCCTTCGCGACGAGCCGGTTGGCCTCCCAGGCCTCGCGGTAGTTGGCGAAGTGCGAGCCGATGATCCGCTTCAGGGACATCCACAGGTACCGGTTGTCGTACTCGTGGGTGTAGCCGGACGTCGAGGCGCAGGTGACGATCGTGCCGCCCTTGCGGGTGACGTAGACCGAGGCGCCGAAGGTCTCGCGGCCAGGGTGCTCGAAGACGATGTCGACGTCCTCGCCGCCGGTGAGTTCGCGGATGCGCTTGCCGAAGCGCTTCCACTCCTTCGGGTCCTGGGTGTGCTCGTCCTTCCAGAACCTGTAGCCCTCCGCGGTGCGGTCGATGATCGCCTCGGCGCCCATCTTCCGGCAGATGTCCGCCTTCTGCTCGCTGGAGACCACACAGATGGGGGTGGCGCCACCGGCGAGCGCGAACTGCGTGGCGTACGAGCCGAGTCCGCCGCTCGCGCCCCAGATGAGGACGTTGTCGCCCTGCTTCATCCCGGCGCCGTTGCGGGAGACCAGCTGTCGGTACGCGGTCGAGTTGACGAGCCCCGGAGCGGCGGCCTCCTCCCAGCTCAGATGGCCCGGCTTGGGCATGAGCTGGTTCGACTTGACGAGGGCGATCTCGGCGAGACCACCGAAGTTCGTCTCGAAGCCCCAGATGCGCTGCTCGGGGTCGAGCATCGTGTCGTTGTGGCCGTCGGACGACTCCAGCTCGACCGACAGACAGTGCGCGACGACCTCGTCACCGGGCTTCCAGGCGTTGACGCCCGGGCCGGTGCGCAGGACGACGCCGGCGAGGTCGGAGCCGATGATGTGGTACGGCAGGTCGTGCCGCTGCGTGAGCTCCGAGAGCTTGCCGTAGCGCTCCAGGAAAGCGAAGGTCGGCAGCGGCTCGAAGATCGAGGTCCACACGGAGTTGTAGTTGACCGAGGAGGCCATGACGGCCACCAGGGCCTCACCGGGGCCCAGTTCGGGCACCGGCACGTCGTCCAGGTGGAGCGACTTGCGCGGGTCCTTCTCAAGGCTGGGAATGCCCGCGAACATCTCCGCCTCGTCCTTGTGCACGGTGATCGCGCGGTACGACTCGGGGAGCGGCAGTGCGGCGAAGTCGGCCGGAGTCGAGTCCGGCGACTGGATCGCGTCCAGGATGTCCTTCACGGTCACGGTGTGCCTCCGGCGATGGGCGCCCTGAGGGAGGGGCGCTGAGGGTTACGTCGGTGCTGCTGAGGGTGGGTGAGGTGCCGTCGGTTCGGCGGGTGGTGCTTCGGCAGCGCTTTGTGGCGCGGAGGTTGCCTGTGACGCAGGCGTCCGGGCGCGCGAGCCACTCGCTTGCGGGGACAGCCGACGCACGATCGGTATCTGCGCGCCGGCCGCCCGGACTCTTCCAACGTATGACACCGCGTGTCAGTCGGCAAGGCACTGAGTGCCAGAAATTCGCCTCAGATGAAATCTTTACGTAACAAATGAGCGATGATCGATCGAACGGCTTCGGAAATCCGCGCGAAAAGATGCCCTGACATGCCAAAACGGCCACCCGGTGGGGTGGCCGTCGTCACAGCGGTCGGAGGGGTGCAGCCAGGCGTCGGCCGGCGTCAGCGCTCCTTGAGCGCCTTCTCGATCGTGCGCATGACCTCGTCGAGCGGCGCGTCGGTCCGGGCCACCGTCACCAGCACCTCGCCCTGCGCGGAGACCCTCGCCGGAGCGGCCGCCGGCTGAGGCGCCGCGGTGCGTCCGGCCCCTATCCCGGCGCCGAACGTCTTGCGGACGATCGCGAAGGCGTGGTCCAGCTGGGCCTCCACGTCGCCCTGCCCCCCGGCCCGCAGCCAGCGCCGCAGCACATGGTTGTGGGCCGTGACGACCGCGGACGCGGCGACCCTGGCGAGCAGCGGATCGTCGTTGGCGTCGTCGTCGTGTGCGTGCTCGTCGAAGTGGCCGAGCAGATAGCGGGTGAAGAGGCGCTCGTACCGGGCCACCGACGCGATCTCGGCCTCGCGGAGAGTGGGCACCTCGCGCGTCAGCTTGTAGCGGGCCACCGAGATCTCGGGGCGGGCCGCGTACATCTTCATGACTTCCTTGATGCCGCGGCACACCGTGTCGAGCGGGTGCTCGTGCGCCGGGGCGGCATTGAGCACCGCCTCGGCGCGGATCAACGTGTCGTCGTGGTCCGGGAAGATCGCCTCTTCCTTGGAGCGGAAGTGACGGAAGAAGGTGCGGCGCGCGACGCCGGCCGCGGCCGCGATCTCGTCGACAGTGGTCGCCTCGTACCCCTTGGTCGCGAACAGCTCCATCGCGGCCGCTGCCAGTTCTCGCCGCATTTTCAGCCGCTGGGCGGCGGCGCGACTGCCTGCGGCGCTTTCCGGCGCGTCGGGCGTGGCTGGTGTACGTGAGGACTTGGCGGGCTGGGACATGACCCGAACGTACTGCATGTGCGCAGCTCGATGCGCATGTCCGGGATTCCCCCCGACCTGTGCGGGCGGGGGGACGCCAGGCCCGCTGGCCGGGGGGTGACTGCCCGGATCGAGCAGTCCACCCCAGTCCGCCTCGGTGCCGAACCAGTCGCCGACGCCGTCAGCGGCGGGCATACTCGCGGAAGCCGCGGCCGGTCTTGCGGCCGAGGCAGCCCGCAGCCACCAGGTGCTCCAGGAGCGGCGCCGGGGCCAGCCCCGGGTCACGGAATTCGCGGTGCAGCACCTTCTCGATGGCCAGGGAGACATCGAGGCCGACGACGTCCAGCAGCTCGAAGGGGCCCATCGGGTAGCCGCCGCCCAGCTTCATCGCCGCATCGATGTCGTCAAGAGACGCATAGTGCTCCTGCACCATCTTGATCGCGTTGTTGAGGTACGGGAAGAGCAGCGCGTTCACGATGAAGCCCGCACGGTCTCCGCAGTCGACCGGATGCTTCTTGATCGTGACGCAGACCTCGCGGACGGTCGCGTGGACGTCCTCGGCCGTCAGCACCGTGCGCACGACCTCGACCAGCTTCATCGCGGGCGCCGGGTTGAAGAAGTGCATGCCGATGACGTCCTGCGGGCGCGACGTGGCGCGGGCGCAGGCGACGACGGGCAGCGAGGACGTGGTCGTTGCCAGGATCGCGCCCGGCTTGCAGACCTTGTCCAGCGTCGCGAACAGTTGCTGCTTGATCTCCAGGTCCTCGGCGACGGCCTCGACCGCCAGGTCCACCTCGGCGAACGCGTCGTAGGAGCCCGCCGCGGTGATCCGGTCCAGGGTCTGCGCGGCCGCCTCGGCCGTCATCCGGCCCTTGTCCACGGACCGGGCCAGGGACTTGCCGATCCGGGCCTTGGCGGCCTGTGCCTTCTCCTCGCTGCGGGCGGCGAGGACCACCTCGTACCCGGCCTTGGCGAAGACCTCGACGATGCCCGAGGCCATGGTGCCGGAGCCGGCGACTCCGACGGAACGGACCGTACGGCCCGGCGTGAGGGCGGTGCCGTCCAGCGGGGTCAGCGCGTCCCGCACCACCGTGGCGCTGCCCGGCTCCTCGTAGGTGTAGAAACCGCGGCCCGACTTGCGACCGGTCAGGCCCGCCTCGCTGAGCTGCTTGAGGATCGGGGCTGGGGCGTGCAGCCGGTCGCGGGACTCGGCGTACATGGCCTCCAGGACGGTACGCGCGGTGTCGACGCCTATCAGGTCGAGCAGGGCCAGCGGGCCCATCGGCAGACCGCAGCCGAGCCGCATCGCCGCGTCGATGTCCTCGCGGGAGGCGTACTTCGCCTCGTACATCGAGGCGGCCTGGTTGAGGTAGCCGAAGAGCAGGCCGTCCGCGACGAACCCGGGGCGGTCGCCGACCGCGACCGGCTCCTTGCCGAGCTCGATGGCGAGGTCCGTGACTGCGGCGACGGCCTGGGGCGCGGTCAGCACGGAGGAGACGACCTCGACGAGGCGCATGGCGGGCGCCGGGTTGAAGAAGTGCAGGCCGAGCACGCGCTCGGGGCGGGCCGAGTCGGCGGCCAGCCGGGTCACGGAGAGGGCGTTGGTGCCGGTCGCCAGGATCGTCTCCGGGCGCACGATGCCGTCCAGGTCGCGGAAGATCTGGTGCTTTATCTCGTACGACTCCGGGACCACCTCGATGACGAGGTCGGCGTCGGCCGCGGCCCGCAGGTCGGTGCCGGTGCGGACGCGGGCGAGGGTGTCCGCGCGCTCCTGCTCGGTGATCCGGCCGCGGTCCACGGCGCGGGCGGTGGAGGCCTCCAGGGCGGCGCTCGCGTGGGCGGCGGCGGCCTCGCTGATGTCGATACCGATCACCTCGCGGCCGGCCTTCGCGAGGACCTCGGTGATGCCGGTGCCCATGGTGCCGAGGCCGACGACGGCAATGGTCTTGAACGGGGACAGAGGGGTGTCGGACAGGGGAGTGGCCATCGCGGGACTCCAGGAATGAGGTGACGGCTGGGAGCGCGCTGGGTGCGCCGAGGGGGCGCACCAGGTGCGGATATGAGGAGTGCGGGTGTTGCCGGGCTACGAGCGCACACGCCCGGTGCCGTGTCCGAGGGCGCGCACACGCCCGGGGAACGGCTGATGCCGACCGGCCCTGTCCCGAAGCCGGGTCGTACTGCGGTACATGGAGTACCGAACCGACCAGCACTCGCAACGGCTGCGTCACCAAACCGCCGCAAGCAGAACTGCGAGTGGGTTACTCGCTCGTATGAGCTTAACCGGTGAGTAACGAGCGCGCCAGCCCTCGGAGCGCGCCGGTTCCCGGAGTTTGTGATGTGGCTCCCGGCCGCCCGACGACACCCCTACGCTGGGCTTCGTGGACGAAGAGTTGCGATTGCTCACGGAGCGTCTACGACAGGAGTCACGCGCCACGGCGGCGTACGAGCGGCTGGCGGCGACCGGGGACCACGACGAACTGGCGGAGGTGCTGATCGCGGCCGGACAACCGCTGTGGGCCAGGGAGTTGGCCGCGTTCCGCCTTGGCGTGGCCGGCGACCGGCGCGCCTTCGAGGCCCTCGTCCTCCTCCTCAACCACCGCGACCCCCCGCGCTGCGCCTCCGCGGCCCATGCCCTCGCCCGGCTCCATGACCCCCGCACCGCCCGCGCGGCCGCGGCCCTCGCCACCAACGAACTGCGCGTCGCCTACGCCCTCCACCCGGTACGGCTCCTGGTCGAACTGCGCGCTCCCGAGTCCGTGCCCGCGCTGATCACCACCCTGGAACGCCGGCTGCGCCCGCACGACCCGTACCGCCGCGTGGCCGTCGCCTGTGTGGAGGGGCTCGGCTCGCTCGGGGACGCCCGCGCCCGGCGCGTCCTGAACGAGGCCCTGGCCCACCCGACGCTCGCCGAGGCGGCCGTGCACGCGCTGGCGCGGATCCCCGGGCCGAGATGAGCCCTCAGCCGCCGAGCGGTTCCTTCACATACCGAACCTCGGGCACGGCAACGCCGCCCGCCTCGAAGGGCTCCTCGGCACCGTCGGCGAGGAATCCCGCCCGCTCGTAGAAGCGCCGGGCGCTCGTGTTCCCCTTCAGCACCCACAGGTACATGCGCGGGTGCGGGGAGCACTGGCGCACCGACTTCTCCACCAGCGCCCGTCCGATGCCGCTGCCGTGATGCGCCGCGTCCACGTACAGCGCGTACAACTCGGCGTCGGTGGTGCGCACTTCGTCGTCCCGGTACGGTCCGTGCGCCGCCCAGCCGACGATCTCGCCGGCCCGCTCGGCGACGAGGTTCACCACGCCGTCCACGGCGCCCGCGGAGAAGCGGACGCGCCTCCGCTCCGCGTCCCGCGCCACATCGAGCGCGTCGAGGTACGGCTGCGGCATGAGCCCCCGGTAGGCGTGCTGCCAGCCGCGGACACGTATCTCGGAGACGCGCTCGACATCGGCCTCGGTCATGAGCCGGACCACCGATGCGGTCATGCGCCGACCACCGCGAACGCCTCGACCTCCAGCAGGAACTGCGGCGCGACGAGCGCGGCCACCTGCACGGCGGAGGACGCCGGGAGCCGGTCGTCGGGCATGTGCGCGGCGCGGGCCGCCCGGACGGCCGGCAGATAGGCCATGTCCGTGACGAAATAGGTGAGTTTGACGACGTCCTCGAACGTCGCCCCGGCGGCGGCCAGACAGCGCCGAAGGTTCTCGAAGACCTGGCGCGCCTGCGCGGCCGGGTCGCCCTCGCCCACGAGCTTGCCGGCCTTGTCCAGGGCGAGTTGGCCGGAGACGGCGACGAACCGGCCGGTGGCCGTGACGACATGGCTGTACTGGGCGGCGGGCGCGACGCCGTCGGGGGCGGTAATCCTGGTCGGATCGGTCATGCGTCCATGGTGGACCATGGGTCCGACAACGCCCCCGACGGGCCGGGCGGAGCCGCTCAGCCGTGGAAGCCGAGCAGACCGTGCAGAGTCGAGCCGTGCGCCGACGTGGACGCCGCCTTCGCGGTCAGCGGCGTGGGGTCGGGCGTCTTCTGGCACACCGCGTCGACCTCACCGTGCCCGTGCGGCACCTTGCCGTCGGTCAGGTACGTCGCCAGGTACTTGTCCAGGCAGGCGTTCCCGCTCAGCGTGATGCCGTGGTTCCCGCCGCCCTGCTCGACCACCAGGCTGGAGCCGTACAGCAGTCGGTGGACCGTCGCGCCGCCCTGGTACGGGGTCGCCGCGTCGTCGGTCGCCTGGAAGAGCAGCACCGGCGGCAGCTTGCCGTTGGCAATGTTCATCGGGTGCGTCGAGCGCACCGGCCAGAACGCGCATGGCGCGTTGTACCAGGCGTTGTTCCAGGCCATGAAGGGCGCCTTGTCGTACACCCTCCAGTTGTCCTTGCGCCACTGGTTCCAGCCGTGCGGCCAGGAGGCGTCACGGCACTGCACCGAGGCGTAGACGCTGTAGCCGTTGTCGCCCGAGGAGTCGATCGCGGCGAAGTTGTCGTACGCCTCCTCCAGCGGGCCGGAGTCCTTGGTGTTCACGTAGGCCGCGAACGCCTCGGCGATATACGGCCAGTAGCCGTTGTAGTAGCCGCCGGGGATGAAGGTGTCCTCCAGTTCGGAGGCGCCGACCTTGCCGCCGGCCGGCTTCTTGGCGAGCGCCGCCCGCATCGCGTACCACTTGGCCTCGATCTTCTCCGGATCGGTGCCGAGCTTGTAGGTCGAGTCGTACTTGGCGATCCACGCCATCAGTGCCCGGTGGCGGTCGTTGAAGGCATAGTCCTGGCCGAGGTTGTCGTCGTACCAGACACCGGTCGGGTCGACGATCGAGTCCAGCACCAGGCGCCGCACCCGCTGAGGGAACAGCTTCGCGTAGACCGCGCCGAGGTAGGTGCCGTACGAGTAGCCGAAGTAGCTGACCTTCTTCGCGCCGAGGGCCTGCCGGATCGAGTCCATGTCCTGGACGGCGCTGATGGTGTCGATGTACGGCAGCACGCTCGCGTACTTCTTGCCGCAGGCGGCGGCGAAGGACTGCACGCGCGTGAGGTTGGCCTTCTCGAGCGCGGGCGTGCCGGGGACGGAGTCCGGGCGGACCGGCTTGAAGTAGCCGGGTTCGCAGTCCAGCACGGGCGTGCTCTTGCCCACGCCGCGCGGGTCGAAGCCGATGACGTCGTACTGGGCCGCAACCGCCTTCGGCAGCGCGGACGCGACGAATCCGGCCAGCGTCAGACCGCTGCCGCCGGGGCCGCCGGGGTTGACCAGCAGCGGGCCCTGAGAGGTCTTGGCGGTGTGCGGGACGCGGGACAGGGCGAGCGTGATCTGCTTGCCCTTCGGCCTCGCGTGGTCGAGCGGCACCTTCAAGGACGCGCACTGGAGCGTCGGATAGTCCGTGGTGGCGCACTTCTTCCAGCTGACATTCGCGGCCTGAGCGGCAGGTGCGACCGGCGCGGGATGCTGTGTGCTCGCTCCGGCGGGGACTGCCGTGACCGATCCGGCCACCACGACGGCGGCAGCGCACAGTACGGCTGCGCGAGTTCTCATGGGTCCTCCCAGGACGGAGGGTTTTCGGACAGCGTGTGTCGCCGTCCTCGCCGCATCGTCCCGGAAAGGGCACCCGGCAGAACGCATTCTGCCGATACTTGACCCAATTGGATCGCGTGATGCCCTCGAACGCTCTCAGATCAGCGTGAGTTGAGTAGGTTCGGGCATTTCCGGTCCATGGGTCGGCGGCTCCGCCGGCTCGGGCGGGCTGATCCGGCGCGGCATGCCCGCGCGCGTGGGGCCGATGCCGTACTCCTGGGCCAGTTCATGGATCTGACGGGTGATCCGCCGCTGGTACCACTTGGGCGCGTAGGCCCCCTCGGCGTACAGCCGCTCGTAGCGGCGCACCAGGTGCGGGTGGTGCTCGGCGAGCCAGGCCATGAACCACTCCCGGGCCCCGGGCCGCAGATGCAGCACGAGCGGGGTGACCGAGGTGGCCCCGGCGGCCGCGATCGCCCGCACGGTGGCGCGCAGTTGGGCCGGATGGTCGCTCAGGAACGGGATGACCGGCGCCATCAGCACCCCGCAGCCGATGCCGTGCTCGGAGAGGGTCCGTACGACCTCCAGGCGCAGCTCGGGCGCGGGTGTGCCCGGCTCGGCGGTGCGCCACAGGTCCGGACACGACCTTGTACCAGCGACTGCCACGACCTTCTCGCCGAAGGGGGTCAGTTTCATGGCCCGGCCGCGTTCCGCGCGTTCAAGCGGCGCCTTTCCGAGGTCCCGTTCGAGGCGCTTGATCCCTGCTTGTCTCACGGCCGCTTCATATGTGCAGTCGATATGAAGCGGCCGTGAGACTGTGCAGCGAAATCTGAGACCCGACAACCGCTGTAGGGTCTCGCGGTTGGTGTCGGAGACCGCCCTCGTGACCTGCTGCTTCTTCCGTTGCCTCACGGCGTGTCGGACATCGGAGCCTCTGCTTCGTGTCGCTTCCTCGGCGGTCTGTCTTGATCGGAGCAGACCGCCGGGCTTGTGACCTGGGCTGTCGCGCAGCTTCCGAGTCAGCAGCCCGCAGGTCTCCCACCTGTGCGGTTGCCAGGTGGTTTGGGGACGAGCGCGGTGTCGGGTCGGAAGGGCGGGCACGCGTCGACGCCGCCGGCGAGGGCCTGGACGCGGGCTGCCGGAGCGGAACTCGCGTGGACAAGCCTCCGGGTGTGTGACCCGCTCGATCGCGCCGTGCGGTCGATGCGCTTTCCCGGCCGGCCGGACGGGCGGATCAGCGCAGTCCGGCGAAGAGATCGTTCTCGGGTATGGCCGCGCCGGTGGCGTCCTGGACACGTACGAAGGTCTCCATGCCCATCAACTCGCCGAACCTGTCCTTGCCCATCTTGAGGAAGAAGATGTTCTCGCCCTGACTGGCGTGCGCGGCCAACGCGTCGAACTTCTGACCGCTGAACGCGGTGGTGTCCACCCACGTGGTGATCTCATCGTCGGGGAGGCCGATCTCGGCCATCGCGGCGGCCTCGGCAGGATCCGGCTCCGGCATGTCCTCATGAAACTCGCGCATGATCTCGCCGAACCGCTGCATCATCGAGCGGGGCATCGTGGTCCAGTACACCTTCGGTGCCAGCGCGGTCATCTCCAGCGCCGCCATCGTGATGCGGTGGGCCTGGATGTGGTCGGGGTGGCCGTAGAAGCCGTTCTCGTCGTAGGTGACGACCACATCAGGTCGGTAGTGCCGCATGAGTTCCGCGAGTCGGGCCGCGCCTTCCTGCACGGGGGTCTGCCAGAAGGATCCGGGGGCGTCGTTGCTCGGCCAGCCCGTCATCCCGGAGTCGGCATAGTCCAGCATCTCCAGATCGCTGACCTTCAGGACGTCACAGCTCGCCTCAAGTTCTTGACGGCGCATCAAGGCGACCGCCGCCGGATCGTGCCCGGGATCGCCCGGCTTGACACCCCCCGGTCCGTCACCGCAACCGCCGTCGGTACACGTCACGAGAACCGTGCGGATGCCTTCCGCCGCGTACCGCGCGAGGACCCCTCCGGTTCCGGTGGCCTCGTCGTCGGGGTGGGCGTGTACTGCCATGAGGGTCAAGGGCCGGTCAGTCATGAAACAGTCCTCCTGTAGAAATACGTCTTGGTCCGAGTGTGCGGCGGGCGTACCGCGATCTTGGGGCCCGGATCCTGGTGGGGCGGACGACCTTGTGGTCTCCGTGTTCCCCGCCCGTGCGGCGCCGGTCCCTCGGTCGATCCAACCGTGTCGGCCGGACCGGCTGTTCCCGGCGCGGCCGCTTGGCCTTCCAGGCGCCGGCGTTCAACGCGAACGAGGTACAGGCGCGACCAGCATGTCTCAGCGCCACGTCGGATCCGACTTCCATCCGGCACCGGCCGTGAGATTCCGACACGAAATTTGAGACAACCGCTGTAGGGTGTCAATTTCCGTGTCATGTGCGAAGTCCGTGACCGCGGCGTTCTCCGGTTGTCTCACGCCGTGTCGGGCGGCTTCAGTCTCACGAGTCGTGTCATTTCCTCGGACGGGTCAAGAGGCCTAGATGATCAATTCCAAGGGATGCCTGCGGAGGGTGTGGGGTGGGCGGCGGCCGAAGCCACCGCGAGACGGTCACGCGGCGGGCTGCCGGCCCT